>NZ_JBKOQN010000025.1:0-118715 GCF_046764895.1 Nocardia sp. CWNU-33
GTCGCTCACCAACTCAACGATCGTCCACGCAAAACGCTCGACTGGGAAACCCCAGCCGAGCGTCTGCGTGATCTACTTACCCGCTAAAAGCAGGCAGTGTTGCGACGACCCCTTGAATTCACCCATCGGCTCCGGGGCTTCCTCTGTGATTCGCTGCGGTGATTCCGGTGACCGTCGATGTCGGTGTCGGAGACGGTGTAACAGGGTTCCACCTCACCTGCGTCATGGACCGAACGAGCCACCGACACTAGGACTTTCGCACCTACATTTCGAAGCCTGCTCACGCGGCGCGCGATTCGACGAACCTGTTCGACTCCGCGCTCGTAGCGCACATCCTCGCCGCCGACATAGCGTCGGGCACACGACAACTCAACACATGCACATGCCGAATAACGTGCGCTGCCGAGACGTCCGGAGCCGATGACTCCCGCCGTCGGGGGAGATCGAAATCCGACCCGCGGCCGACGTGGCCGAGGCATGAATTTCCGTACTGTCCAAGTCGCGCGGCAGGTTCGGCTCCTCCTTTCACAGAGTGAGCGCCTGTCCATCACACGCGTCGTTTGTCAGGAGGATATGTGCTTCCCGCCCTCGTATCGGCTTCCCGGACACCGGACCTACGGCGGAAGCTCCTTTTCACACTGGGCCTGCTCGCGCTGTACCGCCTCGGAGCGATGCTTCCGTCGCCCGGTGTCGACTACAAGTCGATTCGCATCTGTATCGCATTCGTCTCCGGCGGAGACTCCGCCGGGATTTATCAGCTCATCGATCTCTTCTCGGGCGGCGCGATGCTGCAACTGTCGGTGTTCGCGATCGGGATCGTGCCGTACATCACCGCTGGCATCATCACTCAGCTGCTGACCGTCGTGATCCCGCGGTTCGAGGAGCTGCGTAAGGAAGGCCAGTCCGGTCAGGCCAAGGTCACGCAGTACACCCGTTATCTCGCAATGACATTGGCCGTCCTGCAGGCGTCGGCCTTGGTAGCGCTGGCTGCGCATGGGCAGCTACTGCGCGGCTGCCCCGCGAACATCCTGGCGGACAGATCGCTGTTCGGCATGGTGGTCACGGTGCTGGTGATGACCGCGGGCGCGGCGGTGGTCATGTGGATCGGCGAACTGGTGACCGAACGCGGTATCGGCAACGGTATGTCGCTGCTGATCTTCGCCGGTATCGCGGCTCGAATCCCGAGTCAAGGCAAGGCGATTGTGGACAGCCAGGGCGGGCTGATCTTCGCCGCGGTCTGCGTTGCGATGTTTCTGACGCTCGTGGGGGTGATCTTCGTCGAGCAGGGCCAGCGACGAATTCCGGTGCAGTATGCCAAGCGCGTGGTCGGCCGCAAGATGTATGGCAATTCATCGACATATCTGCCGCTGAAGGTTAACCAGGCCGGCGTCATTCCGGTTATCTTCGCGTCCTCGCTGCTGTATATACCGACCCTGCTCGCGCAGTTGACCTCGAAGAATTCGGGCAAGTGGCAGGAGCTGATCGAGAAGTACCTGGTCACCCCAGGCGATCCGGTTTATGCGACGATCTACTTCGCGCTGATCCTGTTCTTCACGTACTTCTATGTCGCGATCACATTCGACCCGGCGGAGCGCGCGGACGAGATGAGAAAGTTCGGCGGGTTCATCCCGGGCTACCGCCCGGGCAGGCCGACCGCGAACCACCTGGGGTATGTCCTCAGTCGGATTACCCTGCCCGGCTCCATCTATCTCGGCGCTGTCGCGGTACTGCCGAACCTGCTACTGCACTTCGGCGCAGTCGGCTCGGCACCGAGCCTTGCGGTCGGCGGTACCTCGGTGCTGATTGTGGTGAGCGTCGGTCTGGACACGATCAAACAGATCGAGAGCCAGGTGATGAACAAGAACTACAGGGGGTTCTTGCGCTGATCACTCCATCGGGGGAGCTCGAATACTCCCGATTGCCTATGTACGTCGAAGGCTCCGGAATCTACGGTCGTAGATCATGGCCACGACTACGTCGACACGCCCCCTGCTGCGGGTGGTGTCGTCGCTCTTGCTCGCGATCACCGCCACGATGCTGTCGGTGAGTTACGCGCACGCCGACACTCCGATCGCCAGGCGTGGCGAGACGGTGGAGTTCGACCCGTGCGGATCGGCAGGCGCACCGCCGGTCGACATCCTTACCGCTGCACAGCATTCGACGATTTCAGTGTTGCTGGCCAACGATCACGCACTGTTTCGTTCGGGCCTGCGGGCGGTGGTCGGCACCCAGCCGGACATCTACTGCATCGCGGAGGTCCCCGACACTGTCACCGCCATAAGGGAAATGGAGCGGTTACAACCCGACGTCGCCATTCTCGACCTCGACATGCCCGGTCTCGACGACACGGCCGCCATCGAGACGATCGCAGCACTCGGTAGTAGGACTCGGATCCTCACCCTCGCCACCTCTGACACCGATGAGAACCTCTACCGCGCACTGCGTCTCGGCACGAGCGGGTTCCTCACCAAAGCGCTGCCGTCCGAGGATCTGATCTCCGCCATCCGGATTGCGGCACGCGGCGCTGCCCTGATCGATCCACGCCTGACGCGCCGTCTGATCGCGCGGCTGACCGACGGAATCGAACCATTCCCCGCCGCACCGGAAGTCGAGACACTCACCGCCCGCGAACACGAGGTCCTGCTTCTGATCGCCAAGGCGTACACGAACCCCGAGATCGCCCGCGCCCTCGGCGTGGGCGAGCAGACGGTCAAGACCCACGTCTCCAACATGCTCGCCAAACTCGGTGTTCGCGATCGTGTACATGCCGTCGTCTATGCCCATACCCATCGCCTGGTTCCTCGCTCCTGACTTCCGCTGAGGCCACCTGGCTCGGTTGACGCAAGATTCTGGGGTCGGACTGCCTCTCGAAGCCGCGTGGCTGACTTCATCTCGGTGGTGCCACAGCGATAGGTCTGGATGGGATCGGGCGGAGCTCGAGGCCGAGACTTCAGCTGAATCGGACGATCGAGAGCACCCCGGCGACCACGCAGTAAACCGCGAACGGTAGCAGAGTGCGGGTCTGGAAGTACCGCTCGAGGAACCGTACGGCCAGCCAGGACGACAGTCCGGATACGATGGCGCCGACCAGCACCGGCCCTCGGATGCCGTCGGTCTCCGGTCCGATGAGTTCCGGTATTTCCAGTATCCCCGCGCCCAGGATCGCCGGAGTCGCAAGCAGAAAAGCGAATTTGGCCGCATGCTTGTATTCGAGACCGCGCCACAGGCCGCCGACCATGGTCAGGCCCGCCCGACTGAACCCGGTCAGCAGCGCGCCGACTTGAGCGAAGCCGATACCGACGGCATCCCGGATCCCGAGGGCGGCCAGTGGGCGGTCGGATTGGCGGCGGGTTTGCGCTTCGGCGGTGAGAACCCCAGTGAGGGCCTCCTGTCGGGCGAACCGTCGCCCATATTCCGCCAGCGAAGGCTCATTTCGCCGGCGCAATCCCTCACCGACGATCAGCACGACACCATTCAGCATCAGAAAGACGCCGGCGCAGAGCGGCGCCGCGAACAGCGCGTGCAGTGGATGTTCCAGCAACGGCCCGAGGACACCGACAGGAATGGTGGCGATCACGATCAGCAACGCCAACCGCTGCGCGACGGTGTCGCGGCGCCCGGTCCGCAGCGTGGTGATGAAACCGGCGACGATGGCACACCAGTCCCGCCAGTAGTAGCCGATCAGCGCCACCGCCGTCGCCACGTGCAAGGCCACCACGAACGCCAGATACGGTGTGCCCGTGGCCGACTCGCCTGGGCTGACCAATTTCTGCCAATCACCTCCGAGCCATGCGGCAACCAGCACGGAATGCCCGAGGCTCGAGATCGGGAACAGTTCGGTGACACCTTGCACCGCACCGATGACAGTCGCTTGAAAATAGGTGAGCATCGCGACGAGTCTCGCATGCGCACAACGGCAACTTCGTAGAGCCCCGCCCACGGACCGATATGCCCGAATGCCGCTTCCCTCAGCGGCTTTCGCCTCATTCGAGCTCACCTGTTGTGGATGCCGATCTCGTCCGCATCCGCCTGCTGGGCTACCAAATTCGTTGCGTGGCGGTCGATGAGATCGGCCACCACATCCGTGCGTTCTTCGACCACGCCGCCGCGCCGGCCATCGTCCTGGCCTTCGTCGGCTACGACTTCAAGCCGCTACGCGAGTTCGCCGAAAGATAATGGCCCATCTTCGATGGCAAAGGCCCCGATGTCATCAGTGACACAAGAACGAGGAAGAGAGTCTGACGGGCCGTCGCTTCGCGGGCGATGCGCGAGGCCGGTGGGCCTGAATCCGCGTAGTGGACTACTCAGGTCCTAGCGGGCTGAGCGCGCTAGCGTTCGGTCGCATCCGGCCTCGCTATATGACTCCACATCAGATCAGGCGACCAGACATGGTGCCATGACCAATCCGCGACGATCCTCGCCAGCACCGCGGGCTCGCTGCAGAACAGCGCATCGAAAGGATAACGAACCATGGGCCTGAAAAGCATGCTGTTCACCTCGCCGGACCGCGACCAACAGCTGGAGAACTGCCTGGTTTCCGATCCTGCGCATATCGGCGAGGGGATCAACGGTGTCGGCGAGCACGTGCGGCGGATTCAGATCGCGCTCAACGAGATCGACGATGCCGGTCTCGAGGTCGACGGCCGTTACGGAACAGACACCGGCGACGCGGTCGAGGACTACAAGAACGCGCGCGGCATTCTGGCCCCAGGCCAGGACGCAGCTGATCGCATTGTCGGCAAGGGCACGATCAAGAGTCTCGATGACGAAATCGACGTCCTGGAGAGGTCGACCCCACTGTCCACCAGCTTCGTCTCGCCGACGGAGGCGGGTCTGCCGCATACTCACCAACTGTGTCCGACCCCGCCGCGAGTGGCCAACCCAGGGCCCGACGGGCGCGCCGAGCATCGAGGCACCCCGATCAATCCCATCGGCAACGCAATGAAGATCAACATCTACGGCGAGGGAGAGACCGACTACATCGGCTTCGCCGACTTCGCGACCGAACCCCAGCACGCCAACGGCCGACCGATGACCTCAACGTTGGTCGACGGATGCGCCAGCGATATCTGCGTGCGCAGTTCACCGCTGAGCGCGGTGACTCTGAACGAGATCCGGCGGATCGCCCAGTCGGCTTTGGTCGGTGGATGCCGCTTCACCTACGCCTCGAACCAGGAAAAGTTCAAGACGCCCCGCGCCGACATCCTCAGCCTGGGCACGGTAATCCAGCAGCATCGTATCGCCAGTCCTACGGAGCCGAATAATCCCCTGGCCGACCTGGAAGTGTGGGTTGTCGACATGTTCTGACCTGCTGGCAACCAACCACCGAGGTTGAGATGCGAGTTAGCCCAACCGGACAGTCTCCAAATGCTGTCCCAGCGGTTCTCCGCGCCGTTCCTATCGGGGCCAGCCGGGTGTTTTGCACACGGATTTCGCAATGTTCTCGCGATAGCTCGCCCGGCGCGCTTGCCGGAGACTGGCTCACACGATCGCGCTCGTCGATCCAGTGGCGGTGGCATGGCCCGAGGGTATTCATGGAGAACGCTTGCGTCGAACGATTATTGAGCCCACCGACGCGATGCTGATGCGCTCCTCGAAGCAATGTATGAGGAGCGCCTCAGCGGATACTTCCTTGGTCCGACATGGCCCCGGCGGGTCGATCTCGTCGGCATCGCTACCGATGTGTGCAGGTCCAGGTGTCGGACTCGTTAGTGGCCTCTACCCGCCGGAACGCAGTGCCTCCGTCGAGCCGCCGGCAGCGTTGCGCCCATCCGTCACCGGGCGCAACACTGTTCGTCCAGAACTCACTTCGTGATGAAAATGCCTGCCACATCGGCTTTCTTGATCGGCGTATCCGCATTGCGCTGCGTGCCGCACAGCAGGTCCACGGAGATGATCGTCGCATCGACCACGGTGCCCGCAGGCTCGTGATCATCCTTGGTCTGCTCCTTGATGAACTTGGTGATCGTCACCCGCTTGGTGTCCTGGTCCTGCTTGACGTATTCGCTGCAGGGCGTGTCACCACCGCGATTGAGCACTCGCTCGATATCACTGCACCCCGCCAGCAGTAACACGACCGCCGCGACCCCGAGGCCGGTCCGGCCGGTCCGTGACAGCCTGGCATTCATCTATTCCTCCTGGCAGCTGGTCGCGCGCATTGTCCGCGACGATCGCCCCCAGCGTAGGGCCAATCAGGCTGGTCGTTCGCTATGGTCTGCGCGTGAGTTCGCCGTGCACCGCGCCGTACCGCACGATCACGTGCGATGGACGCGCAGCGGCACATTCATTTCCGCAGGTGTGAGGGATCCATGATGGCCGATCAGCATCGCTTGCAGTGGCTCGGCGCCGGTGCGGATGATGCCGCGGGAACCGGCGGCGACCACGACCAGATCGCCGATGCGGTCGGCGACGTGGGGGGAGACGGTGGGGCCGAACCAGCCGCGGGCGATGATGTCGGCGCGAGACAGCACGTGGAAGTCGGCGCCGAGGAATTCCTGCCAGGTCGCGGCGACGTCGGCGGCAGCGCCTCCGGTGGTGTAGACGTGGCGGGCGCGGGGTTCACCGCCCAGGCGGGCGACACCGTCCTGGAGGGGTGGGGTGTTGTCGAAGTCTATGCGGGCGTCGAGTTCCACCATGCCGTGGTCGGCGGTCACGACCAGTGCGGCGTTCGGGGGTAGGTGTTCGGCGATGGTGGCGGCGAGGCGGTCGACGTGCGCCAATTCCAGCAGCCATGCGTCCGAGGACGGCCCGCGCACGTGGCCGGTGGTGTCGAGGTCGCCGTGGTAGGCGTATACCAGTGCGCGTTCGCCCGCGCGCAGTGCTTCGGCGACGCCAGCGACGAGGTCGCCGGTCGAGACGTTGGGGCGAAACTCGCAGCCGCGCAGCACCGCTCGGGTGAGCCCGGAGCCGGCCTGATAGTGCGGGGCGACCTGTGTGACGGCGATGCCATCGGCTGCAGCGCGTTCGAAAACCGTTGCGTTGGGCTGGAATTTCTCCGGGATGAGCTCGCGCAGCAGGTCGACCTTCGGTCCTTCGCCGTGCAGGCGCCAGCGCAGTGAATTCACCAACCGGTCGTAGCCGGGAACGTTGATCAGGTAGCCGACGATCCCGTGCTCGCCGGGTGGGACACCGACGCCGAGAGAGCTCAGGCTGGTCGCGGTGGTACTGGGGAAGCCCGCCGCGAGCTCGGCCGGGACGAGACTCGACAGGAACGGCGCCACATCGGCATTCGCCGCGAGCGCCTCGGCGCCGAGGCCGTCCACCAAGAGCACGCAGATGCGGTTGGCGGTGCAGCCGAGGCTGAGCCGGTCGACCTCGCCGGGCACACCGAGCCCGGCGAGGAGCGAAGGAAACAGATCTGCGAGTGAGCCCGTACCGTAACGGGGCGCGACGAACACGTGCGTCAGCCTGTCAATATCAGGGCTGTGTCCGCAAGAGTTTCAGGCCTGCCCGGTCTCGAATCGGCTGACCTTGCCGTCGCGAAGGATGAAGCGCCAATTGGTGCGCATCGATCCCCAGCGCGAGTTGGTGTAGTTGGCCACCAGCTCGGTGCCGCCGTCGCCGATCGATTCGATCTCCATCCGACCGCTGCTGCCGAAGACCTCGGAGTCGGTCCACTGCGCGAGGTTGCGTTCGACACCGTCGTCGGACATCGACGCGTCATCGGTCAGGACCGCGAACAACCGGTCCTGGTCATTGTCATTGAGCGCGTCCACGAATTCTTGAACCACTGGATCGAGCTGCGGTGCGGTCATCCGGTCTTCCCTCTCGAATCGGGTGGGGAGCGTAGGGCGAAACAGCAAATATCCGGCACTCACTCTAGGGCAGTTCGGACCTCGGACGTGTGACGTTGCGGTGCGCGTTATGCGCTGGGCGCGATGAGTGCGGTGAAGGTGCGCATGATGTCGTCTACCAGTGCGGGGGCCTCGGTGCCGAGCTGGACCGAGCGCTTTTCCAATTGTCCGTCGAGCCACAGTGAGGCGAGACCGTGCGCGAGTCCCCACCAGGCGACGGCGATGGTGTCGGCTTTGTCGGCGGGCAGCAAGCCCGCGGCGACACAGTCGGCGACGGTGTCGGCCAGTACCGCGAACGCGGCGTCGCCCGCGTCCATGGCGTCGGGATGCTTGTCGGGCTGCGAGAGTTCGGGGCGAAACATCAGCCGGAAGTGTCCGGGATGTTCGCGGGAGAACCGCACGTAGGTCTCCGCGAGTGCGGTCAGCGCTTGCAGTGGGGTGTCCGCGGCCGCGCGTGCGGCCGTCACTTCGTTGCCGAGGAGTTGAAAGCCCTGGGTAGACAGTGCGGCGAGCAGTGCGGCGCGGTCGGCGAAGTGGTGATAAGGCGCGCCGGTGCTCACGCCCGCCTCCCTGGCCACGCGGCGCAGGCTCACCGCGCCGATGCCCTCGGTTTCGATCAACCGGAGGCAGGCGGCAAGCAGGGTGTCGCGCAGTGCGCCGTGGTGATAACTCGTCCGCGTCACTATCCGAGCCTATTCGACGAGTCCTGGACAACTCATCTATGCAATGCTTAGATTATCTGAGCGGCGCTCAGATCGGATGAGCGCTTCTCACCTTCGAAGCGGGTAAGCATATGGGCACACAGGTACTCGTCACCGGCGCAACAGGATTCGTCGCCGGACACTGCATCGCCGAACTGTTGAAGCACGGCTATGCAGTGCGCGCGACGGTTCGGGATCTCGGCAACACAGGCAAGCGAGCGCATTTGGTGGCGCTGGCCGATCGGATCGGTGGCGAGCTGACGTTCGTCGAGGCCGATCTCGACGACGATTCCGGCTGGACGGCAGCTGTTTCCGGCTGTGATTACCTCATGCATGTCGCCTCGCCTTTCCCGGCTGCTCCGCCGGACGACGAGCAGGAGCTGATCACCACCGCGGTGCAGGGCACGCTGCGGATATTGCGCGCTTGCGCCGCTGCCGACACGGTGCGGCGGGTGGTGCTGACGTCCTCGATCGCGGCGGTGGCGCACGGTCACGACGACCCCGAGGCGGTCCGCACCGAGGCGGACTGGTCGGTGGTCGAGCGCAGCGCGGCCTACCAGAAAAGCAAGACCCTCGCCGAGCGTGCCGCCTGGGAATTCATCGGTGAGCTGTCCGCGGAGCGGGGGCTCGAGCTGGTCGTGATCAACCCGGGAATGGTGCTGGGGCCGCTGTTGTCCACGGCGCTCAGCACGTCGATCGTTCCGGTGCAGTGGCTGCTCGGGCGCAGTGTGCCCGGCTCACCGCGGGTGGGTTGGTCGGTGGTCGACGTGCGGGATCTCGCGGTGGCGCACCGGCTGGCGATGGAGTTGCCGCAGGCGGCGGGCAGCCGATACATCTGTGCGGGCGAGCATGTGTGGATGCGGGAGATGGCGGCGACCCTTGCCGCGGAATTCGGCCCGCGCGGATTTCGGGTGCCCACCCGGGGCATTCCCGATCTACTGGTACGTGCGATGGCAGTGTTCGACAAGAGCGTGCGACTGGCGGTGCCGACGCTGGGACGACCGGAGCGACTCAGCGCCGATAAGGCACGCCGAGAACTCGGCTGGCGTATGCGCCCGGTGCGGGAAACCCTGCTGGACACCGCGGAGAGCCTGATCGAACACGGTGTTGTCGCGACGCCACGAGGCTCCACAACGCCGGTGCGTCGGTCCCGGCCGGCAAACGCTGTCGGCGCGTAGGGGGTTCGGTCATGCTGATTGCGACAGTGATCGTCACCGTTGTCACGCTGGTCAGGCGCTGGCTGGGACGGCGCACCGCCACGACATCGACAGCCGGAGCGCTGAGTCGTTCGCGAAGGTCGTCGCGATGGGACACCATGCGGCGGCCGGTGGCGGTATTGGCCGCGGCGGTGACGCTCGTCGGAATCGCTATCGCGGCTGGCACGCTCGCGCAATGTTGACCGGCCGGTCGCGGCGTGCTGAAGGTGCCGTGGAAAGGCATGGATACGTCAGAATTTGCCCGTTTGATGGTCGATACGGTGTCCCAGTTGTGCGCCGAACTCGGTGATGAAGGTGTCGGTGAGTGGTGGCCAACCCCAAAAGTCGAAGGCGAGTGCGCCGAGAGCGAACCCCCACGGCCATTGCCATTCGGTGACCGGGATCGCGTCACCGCAGGAATTGCAGGCGGCAGTGCCGACGCCGGTCTGCTCCCACGCGTCGATGCCGTTCCGGAATGGTCGCCAGATCTCAGGATCGGCTTCCCACTGCTGCGGGTAGTCGATGATCACCGTCGTAGCGTGGCACTGCGGGCACACCGCCGACTCCGGCTCGATCCCGCCCTGCCCGCCGTAGTGGTCGGCGCGCCCGACGATCACAGCTACCGGACCGGGGATCCAGTCGCCCCATTCCTGGGTGACCTGCGCCCAATCCGGTCCTGGCACATAACCTTTGTCCACCCCGAGGCTGTACATCGCGTCACCGGACATCTCCCGCGTGAGCAGCCGTCGGGAAATCATCCAGTCCAACATCCGGGCCGCCACCGCGTCCGCCTCCGTAGCGGGCACCTCGATGTCGACGATCCGTTCGAAGTAGTCACCCATGTTTGTCGAGCACCTCCTGAATCAGTGGTGCACACTCTGCCAGCACGGACCGACAGCGATTCCGGATACCGTCGGTGCCCTGCGGTCGAATCATGATGGTAGACAGACGTTATGACTGTGCCACGTCCGTTCCGGTTCGGCGTCAACATGGTGGTTCCCGATTCCCGCGCGAATTGGATCGAAAAGTGCCGTAGGGCAGAGGAATTCGGCTACGACGTGATCGGAGTGGCCGATCATCTCGGGATGCCTGCGCCGTTTCCCGCGATGATTCTGGCGGCTGAGGCGACCGAGCGAGTCCGGCTGAACACCTTCGTGCTGAACACGCCGTTCTACAACCCGGTGTTGCTTGCTCGCGATGTGGCGGGCGCGGACCAGTTCACCGATGGCCGAGTGGAGCTCGGATTGGGCGCGGGCTACGTGCAGGCCGAATTCGAGGCGGCGGGTATCCCGTTCGCCAGCGGCGGCAAGCGTGTCGAGCACTTGGAGAAGACGATCACCACGCTGCGCGGGCTGTTTTCGGATCCGGAATATCAGCCGCGCCCCGCACAGCCGTCCGGCCCGCCGATGCTCATCGCAGGCTGGGGTGACCGCCTGCTCGGCGTTGCCGCGAAGCACGCCGACATCATCGGATTCACCGGGGCCGCGGCGGCGCGCAATGGTGGGCCACTACAGATGGCGGGGGTCGAAGAAACCGCGGAGCGGATCGACTACGTGCGCGGTCTACTCGGCGCGCGAGTCGATCAGGTGGAGCTCAATATCCTGATCCAGCGCGTCGTTCCGCCGCATGAACTGGCGGCCGTGCTGGAAGTGTTCGGTCCCGCACTGCCGCCGGATGTCGCGGAGAGTCCGGAGGAGCTGCCGATCCTACTGATCGGGACGCCCGAGGAGATGGCGCAGCGGCTACGCGATCGCCGCGAGCGGTACGGCATCAGCTACATCACCGTGCTCGAAGACAGCATGGAGCACTTTGCGCCGGTGATTCCGCTCCTGCGTTAGCGTGCTTCGGCGTTTCCGGCCCCTGTATTCGTGATGACATCGACGATGTCTCGAGCAAGCGGCGCCGATTCTTCATTTTCCTTGTCTCCCAATAGATTTGGTTTACGTAGTGGTGAAGTATGGCGGTCGTGCCGGTGGTCGAGCGAGTGGCAAGGGCGGTCTCGAGGGTGGGCTTGTCGCCCGTGCCGTGTTCGACGACACACGTCCCCTGAGGGTCGGATGCCGAAAGCGCTGCTGACCTGCGGGCTCTGAACTATTTCGTGAGCGGTCGGCGTTGTCGGTCAACAAACAACAGCAGGTAATGGCGCCGAAAAGTGTGTCCTGACCTGCTGTTTCAGCGGAGGATAGTGGATTTGAACCCATCCATTTCCGCAGATGACTTGAGCATTCGGTCAAATCCTGCGTTTCAGGCCGTCTCGGCGCTGCTGACGATGCAAACGTGTGCGTAGGTACTGAACGGTTCGGCGAAGCTACGGAACTAGTTCGGCGAGCGCGTCTTTCAAGTAAGTGGCGAATTTCCACCCATCTGGAATGGTGTCGGTGCAGGCGAGAATGCCGAAGTCGAGGTGGCCGTTGTAGGACATGACGGTGATGTTGAGTGGGCCCGATAGGTCGGTGAGCACGGAGATGGGATAGCTGCCTGCGACGCGAATTCCTCCGGCGTACAACGGTATCTGGGGGCCTGGCACGTTGGAGACAACCATGTTGGCCAGGGGGAGTGCGGGTGCGGCGGCGCGGAGCAGCATTCGGGTTGCCAGGCCGTGCAGGATCTGGGGGAGGACTGCGGTGGCGTAGTGCAGTAGGGCTGGTGGGGTGGCGTGGAAGCGCTCCTTGGCGGCGAGCATGGCGGCGTGGGTGAGTTTCATGCGGTGCTGTGGGTTCGCTTCGCCGATCGGAAGTTCACACAGCATGATGGAGAACTGGTTGCCCGCGGTGCCGCACTGCTCGGGGGTGCGGACCGATACGGGTATCGCGGCAACGGCGGGGTCGTCGGCGGATATGTCGTGGTCGATCAACCAGCGGCGAAATGCTGAGGCGCACAACGTCATCACGACGTCGTTGACGGTGCCGCCGAAGCTGTTCTTGACCTGCTTGACGGTATCGAGGGGCAGGGACACGAACGCAAAGGAGCGGTCGGTGCTGTTGGGGCCGGTGCCGGGCAACCCGGGATTCACCCTGCGCATATCGTCGAGTGCGCTCGGCAGCATCGGTCCAAGGCGCAACGGCAGGCGCATCCGGTCGGCCTGGCGGGTCATCGTGTTCGCGATGCCGCGACCGAGCATTTCGGCAGGGTTGGGAGTTCGACCCAGCGTGACCCCGTCGGCCGGTGGTGGCACCGGTTGCGACTGCGGGACAACGTCGAAGACAACGGCCATCACTTCGGCACCGGACACGCCATCGATCAGTGCGTGGTGCACCTTGGTGTAGATGGCTTGGCGACCTCCGGCCAGTCCGGAGATCAGGTGACATTCCCACAGCGGTCGGCTTCGGTCCAGCGGCTGCGCATGCAGGCGGGCCGCGAGATCCGCCAGCGCCACGTCGGTCGAGCCTTCCGGCAGACGCGTATCGCGCACGTGATATCCGAGGTCGATGGTGTCGCAGTCGTCCCAATAGGGCAGATCGAGGCCCCAAGGAACGGTGCGCAATCGCCACCGCAGCGGTGCGATCAGGTGCAGGCGGCTTGCAATCAACTCCCGCAATGCGGTGACGGTCAACACACTGTCTTCGGCGGTCGGCTCGAGCAGCGTGACCGATCCGACGTGCAGCAGCATGGCGGGTGATTCGGCATTGAGCAGCAGGACGTCGAGCGAGCTGAGCTGGCGAGACGGCCCTCGATCGCTCGATACCGGAATCTTTTGCGACGGTGCTACCGGGTTCGCGCGTGTGCCGCAGGCGAGTTGGCCGGGCGTCGTGATTCGGATGTCCAAGTGGCTGGCGGGTTTCAGGTCGGTGTGGATCATGGGGTCTCCGCGATGTCGCTGGGTCAGGACAGACTGCCGACTGAATTCAGGGGCGGCGGCGTGATGGTGCCGCAACGCATTGACGATCTGTCGGTATCTGCGGGCGCTGAGAACCGTTCGAGCCGCTCCGCTCGTCCGGTGAAGCCGGTGTCTGTTTCGAAGACGCGTCATTGAGTCTAGTTGTCGACCGAGTGCTATCGGTCGCGATCACGTGCTCGGCAGGTTAATTCTGCGCAAACCCTGGATAAGGATGTGTAACTCCGGTGACCGCTCGTCGATCACGGTCCGCGCCGGCAGCGGCGGGCGCGTGCGGCACGAAGATGAAATCGCTATCGAGGCAGGGCATTCCGGACTGGTGCCCGGGGGCGAGGTCGACGGCCGTTGACGGCTGTTCGGCGCACCTCGCTCGCGAACCATGCGGAGAACTGTGACCGATAATGCATATACCGCATTGATGTGATTTTCACCACTTCAACCCGGGCAATTTGTCGGTGTCAGATGGCATGGTGGTCGGTATGCCATTGACCGATTCCGTTGCCGCCACCGATGTCATCCGAGTGTTGGGGGCCAGCGAGCACAACCTGCGCAATGTGTCGCTGGAGATCCCCAAGAACAAGATCACGGTGTTCACCGGTGTCTCCGGTTCCGGGAAGTCGTCCATAGTGTTCGACACCATTGCCGTGGAATCCCAGCGCCAGCTCTACGCAACATTTCCCGCCTTCATACTCAACTTCCTGCCCCGCTACGAGCGCCCGCACGCCGAGGCGATCGAAAACCTGACCGCGCCGGTGATCATCGACCAGCAGCCGGTCGGCGGCGGGCCGCGCTCCACCGTCGGCACCATGACGGATATCTACTCGATGGTGCGGGCCATGTTCGCCCGATTCGGTTCGCCCTCGGCCGGATTCGTCTACAACTACTCTTTCAACGTGCCGCAGGGCATGTGCCCGGATTGTGACGGGCTCGGTCAGACGGTGCGCGCCGATCCCGACCGGCTCGTGGATCGGAGCAAGTCGCTCAACGAGGGCGCGATCCTGCTTCCCGGCTATGGGGTGGGCAGCGGTGACTGGCAGCTGTACGGCAACTCCGGCCGGTTCGATCCGGACAAGAAGCTCGCCGACTACAGCGCCGAGGAATTCCAGGATCTGCTGTACGGCACCGGCGGCAAGGTGGAGCTGACCTTCAGCAAAGGCACATGGAAGGCGAATTACGAAGGGGTGGCGGCGAAGTTCACCCGCACCCGGTTGCAGCGCGACACCTCCACGCTCAGCGAGAAGACTCGCGAGCAGATGCAGAAGTTCCTCACCGAGGGAGTGTGTCCGACGTGCAGCGGCGCACGGCTCAATGCCGAGGCGCTCGCGACGAAGATCAACGGACGCAATATCGCCGACTGGTCGGGCTTGCAGATCACCGATCTGATGGCGGTGCTCGACGAGATCACCGATCCGGCCGCACTTGGGCTGGCCGCCGCGATTCGCACCGCACTGCAGCGGGTGGCCGATATCGGTCTCGGCTATCTGAGCCTGGACCGGGCGACCTCGACCCTGTCCGGCGGTGAGGGGCAGCGGCTGAAGATGATCAAGCATCTGGCCAGCACACTGATCGGCATGACGTACATTTTCGACGAGCCGAGCGTCGGCCTGCACCCGCGCGATGTCGGGCGGTTGAACAATCTGCTGAAGGCGTTGCGGGACAAGGGCAATACTGTGCTGGTCGTCGAGCACGATCCGGATGTCATCCAGATCGCCGACCATATTGTGGATGTCGGGCCGCGCGCCGGGGCGCACGGCGGACAGGTCGTGTTCGAGGGCAGCTTCGCCGAGCTGCGTGCGGCCGACACCCCGACCGGCGCCGGGCTGCGCAGGCCGTTCACGGTGAAGGAGGTGTTCCGGAAGTCGAACGGTGCGTTGCTGATCGAGCACGCAACCGTGCACAACCTCAAGGATGTCACTGTCGCGATCCCCACCGGCGTGCTCACCTCGATCACCGGCGTCGCCGGATCCGGCAAGAGCAGCCTCATTCGAGATGTGTTCGTGCGCAACCATCCCGAGGCCATCTTCGTGGACCAATCCGCGATCGCAGCCTCCTCGCGCTCCACACCCGCCACCTACCTGGGGCTCATGGACCCTATTCGCAAGCTGTTCGCCAAGGCCACCGGTGAATCGCCGGGGCTGTTCAGCTTCAATTCCGCGGGCGCGTGCAAGCAGTGCGAGGGGCGCGGCGTGATCATCACCGAGGTCGCCTATATGGATCCGGTGACCACCCATTGCGACGCCTGCGATGGACGGCGATTCTCCGATGAGGTGCTTGCACATACCTTCCGCGGCAATTCGATCGCGGACGTGCTGGAGATGTCGGCCGAAGAGGCGGTGCAGTTCTTCCCCGAGAAGGCGCTGCATACGAAGCTGCGCACTATGAACGAGGTCGGTCTGGATTACTTGAGCCTCGGCCAGGCGATGAGCACGCTCTCGGGCGGCGAGCGCCAACGCATCAAACTGGCCACCCAACTGCAGAACACCGGCAGCGTCTATGTTCTCGACGAGCCGACCACCGGGCTGCACATGTCGGATGTAGACACCCTGCTCGCGCTGATGGACGGTCTGGTCGAGCGAGGCAACACGGTGATGGTGATCGAGCACAACCTCGATGTGGTCGCGCACTCGGACTGGGTGATCGATCTCGGGCCGGATGGTGGCAAGGATGGTGGTGAAGTGGTCTTCACCGGCACGCCGGCGGCACTTCTCGAGCATCCGACCTCGCTGACCGGTGAGTACTTGCGCAAGTACAAGGCGGCGTAAGCGGCTGCGCTGTAGCCGGGGGTCGATTTCCGGCTACAGCGCCCCCGACCTCGGGGCGAATCAGCTGTGGCCGGTGAACTGTTGGGTGCCGGTGATGCGGAGCAGGTCGAGAGCCGAGGCGGCGGGGGTGCCGGGTGCTGCGGAGTAGACGATGACGGTCTGGTCGGAGTCGGGGACGAGGAGAGTGTCGCACTCCAGGACCAGGAGACCGAGTTCTGGATGGTCGACCGACTTGCTGGCGCTGCGCCATGGTTCGGATGGCCGTTCGTTCCATAACTGTTCGAATCGTGTGCTGCGCGTACGGAGTTCGCTGATCAGGAGCAGCAGGTCGGGATCATCGGGGTAATGAGCTCGGGCGCTGCGCAGGCTGCTCACCGAGAAGACGGCAGCCGTCTGTGTCTCGGTGGGGGTCGCCGCGACCCGGCGTGGTCCGGTGCCGAGGAACTGCTGCCAGATGATGTTGCGTTGCGCGGGCGGCCACTCGGTGAAGTCGCCGAGCAGTGCGGCCGCCATCGAATTCCAAGCCAGCACATCGCCTTTCGCGGAAAGAACTAGTGCGGGCAGGTCGGCCATCCGGTCGAGCAGTCGCAGCACGCTCGGCCGGACCACCATGGCGATCCGGCCGGCTTGCGGTGGTGCGGATCCGGCGAACTGGAACAGCAGATCGCGGTCTTCGTCATTGAGGCGCAGGGCCCTGGCCAGCGCCGCGAGTACGGCGATCGACGGTCGGGGGCCGCGGCCCTGTTCCAGCCGAACCACGTAATCGACACTGACACCGGCCAGTTGTGCGACCTCTTCGCGGCGCAGTCCAGGCACCTGTCTGCGGAAGCCCGCGGGGATGCCGACATCGCGGGGCTGGATGCGGGCACGGGCCCGCCGAAGCAGTTCGGCCAGTTCCGTGCGGTCCATGCCGTCGATCATGCCGTACTACTCGCGCGGCGGGGTGGTACCGCGGGTCCCAGGAGCTGCCGGTCCTGGAGTACCTCGACTGCGGCGGGCGATGCTCGGATGATGAACAACCCTACGAACTCCGCAACGACGGTTCTGGTAACCGGAGCGAACAAAGGACTCGGTCGTGAGACCGTCCGCAGGCTGGCGAGCCTCGGTTGGCAGGTGTTCCTGGCCGCACGCGCCGCCGATCGCGGTAAGTCGGCGGCGGCCGCCCTCATTGCCGCAGGCCTCGACGTCGAGTTCATCCAGTTGGAGGTCACCTCAGCCGACTCGATCACTGCGGCCGTCGCGGCGGTGGGGCAACGGACGCGGAAGCTGGATGTGCTGGTGAACAACGCCGGCATCGGCGGCACCCGCAAACTTCCGCCCGACACCGAAGCCGCAGACTTCCGAGAAGTATTCGAGACCAACGTCTTCGGCGCGGTTCAGGTGACCAACGCGTTCCTGCCGCTGCTACGCGCGGCCACCCAACCTCGAATCGTGATGGTGTCGAGCGGCATCGGCTCCCTGGCCCGAACCTCCGACCCGACCCGCATCGAGTCCACCCTTCTCGGCCTGCCCTATCCGTCCTCGAAGACCGCCCTCAACATGATCACCTCGATGTACTCTCGTGCGCTGCCCGACATCCAAATCAACGCCGCCGACCCCGGCTATACCGCAACGGATCTGAACAACAACTCAGGCCACCAAACGGTCACCGAGGGTACCGACGCGATCGTCCGCCTGGCGTCGATCGGACCGGACGGACCGACCGGTGGATTCTTCGATCGCTTCGGTCCGGTGCCCTGGTGACCGCGTTCGAGCGGTGACCAACCGCGCGAGCGGCGAGTTCGTCCGGCTCGGCGGTGCGGTGACCGTCATGGCAGCGGTGCTCAGCGGGTCGTAGTGATCGAAACGGACTGGTACCCGCCGGTTCGCACGGCCGCGGTGAGCAGTGCCCGGACATCGCGGGGCACACCGGGCAGTAGTTCGAGCAGGTCGGTCCGGTTTGCCTCGAGCACACCCGCGCCTATGTTGGCGAACATGGAGACGGCATTCGTGACTTGGTAGGGCTCCATTCCGATGTTCTGCAGTGCGATTCGGGTGTCGAACAATGACATGGGTCGGTAGCTCACCGGTCGGCCGAGCGATTCGGCCAGCACCGCTGCGATGTCGGACCCGCCGATCGTCGCGACACCTTCGAGTTCGTAGACCTTGCCCGCGTGCCTGCTACGACCGCCGGCCGTGAGGTCACGGCTGGTTTCGGCGGCTACCCGCACCGCCACGTCGGCGAGGTCCTCGCGAGCGACAACCGACACTCGTCCATTGCCGAATGCGGCTGTGTAGAAACCTGTTTCGGCGGCCGGGGCGGCACCTGCGGCCGCCAATCCGATCGGCACTTCGGCATAGAGTCCGTTGCGCAGAATCGTCACATCGAGCGGCGCCGAAGCCAGCCGTGTCTCGGTCCATCGGTGCGGGAGCGCGATGGTCATCTGATCGCCGGAGCCCGCGAGGCTGGTGTAGATGACGTGCCGGACGCCGGCCGTCGTCGCGGCGGCGACTACCGCGTCGTGCCTGGCCAGCACCACGTCGTCTTCCGCGTATCCGGCCGAGATGAACACCAGCACGTCCACCTCCCGAAACCCTTCGACCAGGGTGGCGGGGTCGTCGAAATCGATGTGCCGGACGCCGGCGCCGTCACCGGAACGGCTGCCCGCCGTGACGGTGATGTCGTCGAGCGCGGACAACCCGCCGAAGACGAGGCTGCCGAGCGAACCGGAAATACCGGTGACGAGGATCATTGGTGCACTCCCGAATGTTGTAGTTGCTGAACATGACCCAGCATCCGCAATCGCGGGCGGCAGCATAAGGAGGCACTCTGATGTCAGTCACGAACACGGCGGTTAGCTCGCAGGCAGCGGGCCCTATGCCCGATGGACCCTGTGGCGATGACGACTGCGGGATTCGCGACGTCCTCGACAGGCTGGGGGACCGGTGGACGGTGCTGGTGATCGTGGAGCTGAGCAAGGGAGTGCGTCGCTTCCGCGAACTGGAGCGAGCAATTCCGGGTATTTCCCAGCGCATGCTGACCTTGACCACCAAAAGGTTGTGGCGGGACGGGATCATCGAACGGATCGCCTACCCGACCATCCCGCCGCAGGTCGAGTACCGGCTCACCGTGACCGGCCGGAGTCTCGCGGAGACGGTGCTGGTGCTCGCCGACTGGTCGCGAGAGCACAGAGGCGTCATCGCCGCCGCCCGGCAGCAGTGGGATGCCGAGCACGCATCCGCGAATCAGGCTTGAATGGAACTGTGCGGCCGATGGGCCGCTATCCGTATCACCTTCTTCTGATGCAGATCCATTTGCCATCGGGTCCGCACTCGCAGCGGAAGGGACCCTGGTCCGATCTCTCGCCTACCGTGCACTCCGGCTGTTGCTGTGGGTCCTGCTGTCTTACGGCAGCTGCCGCGGTACCCGACAGCCCCAGGCTGCCGACGGTTGCCAGACCCGCGAGGAGGATTGTGAGTGAGCGATTCGGCATAGCTCTCATTGCCGTGGCTCCTTCCTATCGACATAGTCGATCGAAGTGCTCATTATCCTCGCTATACCGGGCGGTTGCTATAGCGGCACTCGGGCCGGCTCAGCGGGCCCCACCGTTGACGTAGAGCGTTTGGCCACTGACGTAGGAGGCCTCGTCGCTGGCCAGGAACGCAATGACAGCGGCGACCTCCTCGGGCTGTCCGACGCGGCCGAGCGGGGTGCGCTCAGCAACGGACTGCTGGTGCTCCTCGGCGGTGAGCCCTACTCGGTTGGCGGTCGCGGCGGTCATTGCGGTGGCGATGTAGCCGGGGGCGACCGCGTTGACGTTGATGTTGTAGGGGCCGAGTTCGATGGCCAGCGTCGCGGTCAAGCCCTGGATCCCGGCCTTGGCGGCGGCGTAGTTCGCCTGGCCCCGGTTGCCGAGGGCGGAGCGGCTGGAGAGCGAGACGATCTTGCCGTAGCGCTGCGCGACCATGAACTTCTGTGCGACCTGCGCGCAGTGGTAGGCCCCGGTCAAGTTGACCGAGAGGACCGCGTTCCAATCGTCCTCGGAAAGTCGGAAGAACATGTCGTCGCGGGTGATCCCGGCATTGTTGATCAGGATGTGCGGTTGCCCGAGATCCATTGCCACCTGGTCGAATACGGACTGCACCGAGGTGCGATCGGTGACATCGCAGACATAGCCGCGTGCGGTGCCGCCTGCCGCGGTGATCTGCTCGGCGGTCTTGTCCGGAGCATTGCGGTCGAGCACCGCCACCGCAGCGCCCTCGGCGGCCAACCGCACCGCGGTGGCCGCACCGATGCCCTGTGCCGCACCGGTCACGACGGCGATCTTGTCGGTGAACCTGTTCATCGATGGTCCTTTCTGTTCTTCGGCTAGGCCGGATCCGACGTCGTCAGAATGCGCTGATTCCGGTCAGGTCTCGGCCGATCAGCAGTTTCTGGATCTGGCTGGTGCCCTCGTAGAGCGTCATCACCTTGGCGTCGCGCAGATACTTGCCGACAGGGAACTCATCGATATAGCCGTAACCGCCGAACACCTGCAGCGCGCGATCGGCGGCGCGCACCGCAGCCTCGCTCGCGAACAGCTTCGCCTTGGATGATGCGATGGCGAACTCGGCGCCACGGTCGATCAGATCGGCCACCCGCCACACCAGCAGCCGGGCCGCGTCCACGTCGAGTGCGATGTCGGCTAGCAGTTCCTGCACCAGTTGGTGTCCGGCGATCGGCTTGCCGAATTGTGTCCGCTGCGTGGCGTATCCGACCGCGGCGTCGAGGCAGGCCTGTGCGATGCCCACACAACCCGCGGCCACCGACATCCGGCCCCTGGCGAGTGCCGCCATCGCGACGGTGAAACCTTTGCCCTCGGTGTGCAGTCGTGCGCTGTCGGGGATGCGAACGTCGTCGAGCGCGAGTTCCGCGGTCGCCTGCCCGCGTAGCCCGAGCTTGCCGTGCACGGGGCGGGCGGCGAAGCCGGGGGAGTCGGTCGGAACGAGGAAGGCCGTAATACCGCGGTGCCCGGCGCCGCCGGTGCGTGCGAAGACGAGCGCGACCTCGGCCCAGGTCCCGTTGGTGATGAACATCTTGCTGCCGGAGATCACCCAGCCGTCGCCGTCGCGAACCGCGCGGGTGCTCAATTGTGCTGCGTCCGACCCGGTTTCGGGTTCAGTGAGCGCGAAACAGCCGAGCGCTTCGCCCGCGGTGAGCCGGGGCAGCCAGGTGCGCTTCTGTTCGTCGGTTCCGTAGTGGTGGATGGATTTGCTGACGAGGCCGAGGGAGACCGAGACGATGCCGCGCACGGCGGAGTCGCCGCGGCCCAGCTCCTCCAGCACGAGGCAGTAGGTGAGATGGTCGCCGCCGCTGCCGCCGTATTCCTCCGGAATGGTGAGACCGAGAAATCCGAGCTCGCCGAGCCGCGGCACAATCGCTGAATCGACCGATTCGGCGCGATCCCATTCCGTTGCGTGCGGTGTGATCTCGCGGTCGACGAAGTCGGCGGCCATGCGTTGTGCCGCTGCCTGTTCATCGGACAGTTCCAGGTTCACCGCAACTCCAAGAAAACTAACGCTGAAAGTTTCTTGTAGGCTAGCCCTGCATAAACTAACAACGCAAGTTTACTGCCCTCATGCGACACTGAGGGCCGATCGACCAGGAGGTTTTCGTGGGAAGACCGCGCCGACCATTGCTGAGCCGCGAGCGCATAGTGTCCGCCGCGTTGGCCCTGGTCGATGCCGAAGGCCTCGAAGCTGTATCCATCCGCAGGCTGGCCACCGAACTCGGGGTGCAGGGGCCGTCGCTGTACAACCACCTCGCCACCAAGGACGACCTGCTCGACGCGATGGTCGATGCGGTGCTCGGCAAGGTGGATCTGTCGATGTTCAGCGGCAACACCGACTGGCGCGGCGCGCTCGAAGCCTGGGCCCGGTCGTATCGCGCGGCATTGGCAGACCATCCGAACCTGGTGCCTGCCCTGCATCAGGGGATGGGCAGGCGGCCGAACGCACTACGCCAGGCAGACGCCGTCTTCGGTGGGCTGGTAGCGGCGGGCTGGCCGCGACGTGAAGCAACTCAGGTGGGCGCGCTCATGCGGTTCTTCGTCACCGGTTCCACCCTGGGGTCGTTCGCGGGCGGCTTCCCCGAGGACGCGGCGGTGTATCGCGGCAACTACCCGCACCTCGACGAAGCCCACCTGCTGTCGGGGCGGCAACGCGAAATCGACGACGCCGCTTTCGAAACCGGCCTGGACGCGCTACTGGATGGTCTCACCCTGCGATTCCAGGCATTGCCCTCGGACGCGCCCGGCCACTGACCGCCGGTGGTCGATGCACCGCGCGGGCTCCGAATTCGCTGAGCCAGTCCGGAAACTCGGTGAGGTTCTCCAGCACGACGTCCGCGCCCGCCGCGCGGAGTTCGTCGGCGTCGCACGGTCCGGTGGTGACGCCGACAGCCGCCACCTCCGCGGCCCGCGCGCCGCGCATATCACCGGCGTGATCGCCGACGAAGACATCGGCGCGCTGTTCGCGCAGCACACCGGCCTTGCCCGCCGACCAGAGATCACCTGCCAAATGATCTATCTGCCAACCGAGTTCGACCAGATGCAGCCGTGCCAACGGCTCGTGCTTGCCGGTGATGATCACTACTCGCCCGCCGCGCTCGGCCACAGCGGCCAATGCCGCATCGGCGCCGGGCATGGCCGGAATGTGCGGCACCACGGTCGGATAGAGCGCGCGATAACGGGCCACCAGGGCCGGAATGAGATCGGCGGGGACACCCGCGTCGCCCAATAGCTGGTCGAGCGGGGGGCCGAGCCGGTCGGCGAGCTCGACGCCACGCAGCGGGAGATCGAACTCGGTAGCGATGGTGTCGATCGCCCGTGCGACGCCGGGACGGGAGTCGATCAAGGTCATGTCCAGGTCGAAGCCGATGGTCCAGGTCACCAACCGACTGTAGCGGCCTGTCGATCGGCCGCACAGATGTCCTGTGATGGTTACTCGTTGCGATTCGGGAAGTGCTGCTCCGGAGGTTCCTGGTCGTCGTCGAGCCCCTCGGTCAACGCTGCGGTTCCGTCTGTCTCGGCGCTGGGCGTGACGAACTCGGCGGGCGCCGACCCCAGCTCGCGCAGCACGGACGGATCGACCGCAAGATCGAGGGACTCGGGTGAGGGCAGCGGCGTGTCTCGTACGGCCAGAAACGTCTCGAGGATGGCCAATCCGTCGACGGTCATGCCGGACGCCATGGACGACAGCTCGTCCTGCAGGATTTCCTGCCCCTGCGCCGCCTCGATTCCTGGCGTTTCGGGATCGACCCGCCGCCATTGCACAGCGAGCGTCCACGATGGGTCGCCGCAGGCCCACGCCCAGATGACGGCGCGGACCACAGTGTGCAGCATGGTGTACACCCGGAAATGCTCCGCGGCGGATCCGGCCCGATGTTCGATCTCATAGACCCACTCGTGGCGGCGCGTGCGGATGTAGTTCTCATCGTTGCGCGCGACGAACAAGAACGGATCGTCGGGGTCGGCGGCACCGACCACGAAGTCCTCGAGCAGCGTGGCGGTGAGATAGGGCAGTGTCCTCCTGTCGTGGTCGTGTGCGCCGACAGTGACGCGGACATCGACGCGGCCGCGCGGGTCGTAGAGGTGCCCGGTCGCGACGTCGAGTACGGCGAGGTCGCGGTCCTTGGTCAGCTTCAGGACGGCAAGCAGGTGCTGGCCCCGGCTCGGCCCCCAGGTGCGCAACACGGCTCCGCGGACATCCGCGACGGCCGTGACGAATCCGACGGCCGCGCCCCTGCTCTCTATTTCGGCCAGGAGGTCGAGGACGGCGGGCGGTGCCGTGCTGTTGTCCGAATGGGCGCACATCTGCTCATACAGCGCAAGCGCGTCGAGGGCGGTATCGACTTCGCCGGCCGGGACCACTCCGAAATCGCACGTCACCGCCAGGCTGGTCAGCAGCGAGTCGAATTCCGGCGTCTGGTGTACCGCGACGTTGCCGTCCTTGTCGATCTCGGTGCCGGCCGCGAGGCTGATCTCCGAGTCCTTCCACCAATAGACCGCCGGACTGACCGGTCGCGGTTCGCTGCGATAGGTGTTGGCCGCTACCTTGCCGAGCAGGATCATGGCCGTCATCGCGTCTGGTCCGGTGATGGGGTGCACGTACACGTTTCCCTCGTGAGAGGTGACGAAAAGTGCACCGTACATTCCGATTACCGGGTAGTCGTCGAGCCACCTTGCGTGGGCGCTGGCGAAGTCCGAGCCGCTCAGCAAGGCGAAGTACGCGTCGTTGTAGCCCTTCCACTCGACCTCGAGGCGACTGTCGGCGCGCGTGTTCGCCTCGGCGAGGTCGAAGAGTTCGTCGAGACCGATATCCCAGTGGGCGAGCATCTCGGGGGTGACAGCCACGGCGGTGTGGAGTTGCCCCAGCACCGCCACTTGCACGATTCCCGGCGCAACGTCCCGGCGGACGCCATCGATGCCCGTGTCGGCACCTGCCGGAGCGAAGTG
Organism: Nocardia sp. CWNU-33; assembly: GCF_046764895.1. Taxonomy (NCBI): domain Bacteria; kingdom Bacillati; phylum Actinomycetota; class Actinomycetes; order Mycobacteriales; family Nocardiaceae; genus Nocardia; species Nocardia sp. CWNU-33. Next base: position 24,762 of record NZ_JBKOQN010000025.1, read on the forward strand.
CGTCCTGAGCAGGCCCCGCACTGTGGCAAAGTCGTTGGTGTCCAGCGGATCCGTGTACTCCATGTCCACTTCGGCGAGGAATGTGCCGACGTAGTCCGTGACGAGCGTTGGCCACTGGTCGGCTGGGTGTTCGTTCAGGCTACGGCGCAGGTTGTCCAACCACAGGTAGTGCGGGCCGTCGCCACGCGGGCCGATGAACTCCGCCACTTCGTCGGCGTTGGTCGCCCGGCACACATAACCCAGTTGTTGGGCTGCCACGGTTACCAGTGAAGTCAGCGTGTGCGAAGGCACATTCGGCACTGTTTCTCCCCGAGATCGGCGTCGAAAAGACCCTAGGTTACTCACCCATGCGCGCGCGGTCGGCGTGGTTGTTGCCGTCTATGGGAGGCCGAGCTGATGGGTGGCGAGATCGGATGGTGTCGCGTATTCCGCACTGCGGCAAACGAGTTGAGCGCGGGTTTGTGCCGATGCGTCGGTCTGCGCCGATGGTTTCGGTCCGCGCGTCGGTCGCGGTCTTGGGGGTTGCCCATCAGACAACAAGGAGTACGCTCATTAATGAGTCTGCTCACTATCTTAGGGTGTCGGATGACGATCTCGCCCGACCCGGCGCACGCGGGTCGCCGCCAGCGGAACATGCGCGACAAACAGTTGCGCATCTTCGAAGCGGCCGCGGCGCTGTTTGCCGAGCGGGGCTTCGAGAGCGTCACCACGCAGCAGATCTCCGACCGCGCCGATGTCGCCGCGGGGACGCTGTTCCGGTACGCGTCGTCCAAGGGTGAGTTGCTGCTGATGGTCTACAACGAGGACCTCCGGCTGGCACTCGAACTCGGCGACGCGCAGTCGCGCTCGCAGAGTGAGCCGGTGGACGCGGTGCTCAGCATGGTGCGGCCGACCGTGGAGGCTGCCGACCGGCATGTCGAGAACACCGTGGCTTACCAGCGTGAACTGTTATTCGGCTCGCCGACCGAGAAGTACCGCGCCGAGGGCCTTGCCCTTGTTGCACAGCTCGAGGCGATGATCGCCGTGCGTTTGGCGGCTGCCGCCAGGCAGGGCGGCCGCGAATCGCGCCGCCTGGACAAGCAGGCACTGCTGGCAGGTCGCAGCGTGTTCGCGGTGCTGCACCTGATCCTTGCCCGGCCGTCGACCGGCGTGCATCCCGGCTATGGCGCGATCGGCGACTTGCGTGACCAGATCACGCAGATCGTCGCCGGATTCTTCGCGTCGCTCGACCGTGCCGACACCGAAGACGACGAGTGAACATCGAGGGGCGGACTTCGCCCCGTGAAGAAAGGAGACAGCAATGACCATCGAGATTCGCAAGGTGACAGTCCTCGGGACGGGGGTGCTCGGTTCGCAGATCGCGTTCCAGACCGCGTTCAAAGGGTTCGATGTCACCGCCTACGACATCAGCGATGATGCCCTGACCGGCGCTCGCGATCGTTTCGACAAGCTGGCGGCAACCTATGACGAAGAGGTTGCCGGAGCCGCGGATGGGAAGGCGGAGCAGACGGCGGCCGAAATCGTGCTGACCGCCGATCTCTCCGCCGCGGTGCGGGACGCCGACCTGGTCGTCGAGGCGGTGCCGGAGGTTCTCACCATCAAGCAGGAGATCTACAAGCAACTGGGCGAGCTCGCGCCCGATCGCACCATCTTCGCCACCAACTCCTCCACCCTGTTGCCCAGCGACATCAAGGACTTCACAGGCCGACCGGAAAAATTCCTCGCGCTGCACTTCGCGAACCACGTGTGGAAGTACAACACTGCCGAAATCATGGGCACGCCCGAGACCGACCCCGAGGTGTTCCAGGCGGTCGTCGATTTCGCGGCCGCGATCGGCATGGTGCCGATCGAGTTGCACAAGGAAAAGGCCGGCTACGTGCTCAACTCGTTGCTCGTGCCGCTGCTCAACGCCGCCATGGCGCTCGGTGCGGGTGGATACGCCGAACCAGAGGCGGTCGACACGACCTGGCGGATCGCGACCGGTTCCCCGCACGGTCCGTTCCAGATCCTCGACGTCATCGGCCTCACCACCCCCTACAACATCCTTGCCAACGGCGGCGAGGACGCGCAGCAACTCGCGGCGTGGTTGAAGGTGAACTACATCGACAAGGGCAAGCTCGGCCTCGCCAGCGGAGAGGGGTTCTACCGCTATTCCGCCTGACCGCGGGCGTGACAAGCACTTCGAACGCGCAGCAGGTTTGATCAAGAAATTGGGCTCGACCGAGTGCGGTGAATTGCTCAGGGAATTCGGGTTGGTCACCGACATGCACTAGCTCCCCGACACAACTCCACCGCGAGGGCCCGGTACTTCTGAACCGGGCCCTGGTATCGCGATCGTCCTTCAGTAGGACTTGGTCTCGGGGCTGGGTGCTGTCGCGGTCGGCGACAGCGGCTTTCCTGATGCTCGCCGCATCTGCCGGTCGGCCTGGAGGGGCGAGGTATCGGCAGGGATGACGAGCAAGGTGAGGCGGGCGCCCTGGGCTCCGATGAGGTGCATGACGTCGGGTGGTTGGTTTTTGCCCGGGCCGTGTATCTGTATGCCGTCGTCGTGATCGATACGTCGTTGGGTGAGACTGACGGCGTTCCAGTCGAAACCGATACGCACAGTCGGTCCGAGCCGTGGGGTGAGCACGCTGATGAGGTCGTGCAGCTCGGCTGTGAGATTGGCCGTCCACGGCCACCACGCGCCGTCGACGTTGCTGGACCGCGTGCCGCCTTCGCGCAGTAGCAGGCGTGGTGTGCGGGTGGGTGTGCGGAAGGGTTGCCGGTCGCGTTGGGGTGGACCGGTATTCCTCGTCATGTCGCGGTGATTGGTAATGGGGCGTTGCGTTTGAATGGGGATCATGGTCTGGTTTCCTTTCATCTGGAGATAGTGGTCGCCGGTTCGGGGGTGGCGGCGGCCATCAGGGCCGAATGCGCGGTGAGTTGATTCGTTGCGGACGGGATTACCTGCAGCACGATGAAGGTGCTGTCGCTGCCGAACACATACATCGTGTTCCACAGCTCGAACGGGTAGGCGTCGAGTCGAACTACCCGACCGTTGGCGGTCATCTGTGGGGGCGGCGATGACCATCCGGCGGGGTCGTAGACGACTCGCCAGACGGGGCCGAGTCGAATTGCCAAGACTGCCAGCAGATCTGGCAGTTCGGCGGTGAGGTCGTCGGATCGGGGCCACCACGCGCCGTCGAGATACCCGATGCTTTCGGCTTTCGGCTTCAATCTCAGCCGAGGCGTGTAGTCGGGTGGCACGCGGTGGCGCGCAGCGTGCCGTCGAATCTGTACTGAGGTCATGGTGCGGCTCCTGTCTCGGCTGCGAATTCGGGCCTCTCGACAGCGAGGTGCTGCCTTGTCCCGGTGATGACGGTCGCGTTCCGGCGACTTTCGGCTCCGCCTTCGGAATCCCAACGCTGCTGTGCGGCAATAGTTTCGGGATCGTCGACGTCGCCGGCGTCGGCTGCTTGTGGTGTGCACCGCAGCCGGAGCCGATCTGTGGACGGAATGCGGTTGTTCGGATCGGTTCGGATCGGTGAAGGTGTCATGATTGGGGCTCCTGTCTCGACTGTGGACCGGCTTGGGGTCATGGTCATGGTGAGGCCGGACAGCAGGATGTCCAGGCCGCGCTCGAGTTCGGTCACGCCGTCGTAGGCGGCCAGGTCCGAGGCGAGGCCGCGCAGCAAAGGGAATTCACCGATCGGCAGGCGATTGAGGCCGAGGCGCAACAGGTCGGTGGTTTCTTCGGGGCGTTCGACGATTTCCTGGAGCTCGTTGAGAATGTGGCCGTTGAGGAAACCGAACAGGGCGCGGTAGATGTGCAGGGCGTCCGCGCCACTGAAGTCGGCGCGGGTGAGCAGATCCAGCGTGTTTTCCAGTGGGCGCAGGGTACCCAGCGGCCGCAGTCCGAGCGGCGTGGCCAGCGGGTGGGTGACCAGCAGGGGAACCACGTTCGGGTGCGCCACCGCCAGCTCGCGGAACTCGCGTGCCACGACACGCAGCTGGTGGCGCCAGTCGGGGTCGTCGATGTCGACGGTCAGTTGTTCGAGCACCATCTCGGTGACTCCGTCGAGGACCGCCGCTTTGTTGGCCGCGTGTCGGTAGAGCGCCATCGGGTCTCGGCCGAGCGCGTCGCCGAGGTGCCGCATGGACAGTTGGTCGACGCTGTCGCGGTCGATGATCTCGAGCGCGGCCGCGAGCATTGCGGCCCGGGTCAGCGGGCTGTGGCTGGCGCGTTTCCTGTCGCCATGACCTTTCGGGCGTCCGGTTGGTCCATCTCTGGTTGCGTTCATCGAATTCAGCACCTCTCGGCCGGAGTCGGTGTCAGGCCGTCCCGGCGTCTAGACCTCCAGTACACGCCCATATCGACGCGGTGTCAACGTTGTAGGTCTACGCTCGATGTCTACATTGTTGAAGGATCACTGATGGCGAGGCGGGTTCGCATAGGCCATTCGATCGGCGGCCCACATCACAACTTCTGACCGGCGCATTGCCGGTCGGCATGGACTGTGTTCGCTGGAGCGGCAACCTGATCGGGCGCGGGACGCGACACAGCGATCCTTCAATCCAGCCCGTAACCCGGATTTGGTACAGGGTAGGCCGATCCCCTCGCGGGACTGGCTATTGCCGCGATTGCCGTCAAAGAAGGGCTGGCCGCGCGACGCGGTGAGGGGTGCTGCGCCTCTGGTGCCTGCCAGGGCTGACGTGGCAGGTCAGCCCTGGCAGCGCGTCCCCTTCTCGGGGACGATGCCGTCGAGGAAGAAGCCGACGACGATCGCGTCGATGCACTTCGAGCCGTTGTCGAAGGCGATGTGGCCTTCGTGTTCGTTCACCACCAAGACCGCGTCGGCGAGGTTGCGCGCGACGTTCTGTGCGCCTTCCAGTTTCGTCGCCGGGTCCTCGGTGTTGTTCAGCAGCACGATGGTCGGCGCACCCGCGGCATCGACCGCTCTGGACTGCTGTGTCGGCGGCACTGGCCAGAACAGGCACAGCGGGGTGCTGAACACTCGATTGGCGCCGAAAATCGGCGCAGCCACCGCGCGACTTCGTGCGATCCGCGCCAACTCCGCCAGTATCTCGTCCTCGGACTTCGACTGGTAGGTCGCCGGATCGTCGTTGACGCACTGGACCGCCCAGAAGGCCGAATCGGAGGTCGAGTAGGCGCCCGAATCGCCGCGACCGACATAGCTGTCGGCGAGCTGGGCGAATCCGGTGCCGTCGCCGTCCAGTGCTTGCGCGAAGGCTTTTTCGAAGCTGGGCCAATATCTTTCGTCATAGGTCGCCTGGAAGATGCCGATCAGCGCCAGGTTCGAGCCCACCTTCCTGCCGTCGGCGGCGGGGATCGGGTGCGCGTCGATGCGGTCGATGAGTTCGCGCAGGGCGCGCATCGCCGCTTCGGCATCGGTCCCCACCGGACAGTCCGGCCGGGCCGCGCACGAGGCGAGCATGTCGCGTACGACACGGTCGCGCGGAGCTAGTTCGACGGGGCCTGTGCTCGACGCGGGTTCCGCGCCGGAGAAATCCCAGCGCTCGGTCCGGACGCTCGGATCGTCGACGGAATCCAGCAGCATGCGGCCGACTCGATGTGGAAACTGCTCGGCATACTGCTGGCCGATTCGAGTGCCGTAGGAGAAGCCGATGAAGTTGAGTGTGTCCTCGCCGAGGGCCGATCGCATGATGTCCATGTCGCGAGCGACGAATTCGGTGCCGACGAAGCCGAGCAACGTGCCGGTCTGACGCAGGCACGCCGAGGCGTAACGCTTGTGCGCCGCCGCGACCGCGTGCAGTCCAGCGGCGTCGGTCGGGGTGAAGTCGGTGGCGAGATACTCGTCCATCTCGCGGTCGCCGAGACACTTGACGCCCGCCGTGCGGCCGACACCGCGCGGGTCGAAGCCGACGAGGTCGTAGCGGGCAAGGAACTTGCGCAGGCTGGTGTCGTGCGGGTTGCGTGCGGATACCACTTGCTCGTAACCGGATTCGCCCGGCCCGCCGGGATTGGTGGTGAGCACGCCGAGTCGATGCGCCGGATCGGTCGCGCGCAGCCGGACCAACGGCATTGTGATGGCTAGGGCAGCCGGGCGTTCGTAGTCGACCGGAACGCGAATTGATCCGCAGTCCAGGTCGGGCTCCTCCCGACACGGCTGCCATTCGACCCGTTGCGCCAGATAGGTCTCGTGCGTCGGAAATGGCTGCGGCGACGCGACGGCCTTGCCTGGCACGGGTCCGTTGGGGGAACAGCCGGACCCCGCGACCAGTAGTACGGCCGCCGCGATGCCGAGCAGCCCAAAAGGACGTCGCATGGGTAGACCCCCGATCACCGACCAATGCCTTCGAGTAGAGCATGGGCCCGACGCTGCGCGCGGCTTTCTTCGTTGGAATGAAACCGAGGCGGTATCGACTACTCCGCGCAGCGAACTTGCGCTCACTGTTGAGCATCGGTCCGATGCTGCCGGGCGGATCGGGACCCTCCGTCCGGTTCTCTTACCGGGCGGAGGGTCGGGTGCCCGAATGCTTCTCGTAGCCTGGCTGATTCACGTGGAACTCCTGGTGCACGCGATGCGGTATTGCGCACCGCACTGCTACCGCCCGAGCGGCACTGCGTTGTGCGCACAATGGCATTCGATGAAATTTCAGATGCCGCTGGAGTTCTGAAAGGAGAAAAGGAAAGCTCAGAGCGTTGTCGCGGCTTGGCGTGGCCCCGTGCGCGATTCCGTTCTGCGCCGCGATGTCCGGAGTGGCGTCTGCTGCATGATTGCATCGAGTGCAGCCGCAGGGCCGGCCTCGGGCTAGCCGTTGTCCGATTCGAAACCGGTGTCGGGGAAAGAATGGTGCTCGTGCACGATGACCCAGCGCCCTTCCTGCTTGCGTAGACCGAAGGTTAGGCGCAGCCGTTTCGCCGGATCGGTGGCGAAATCCTCCGCGGTGCCGCACAGCAGTAGGGCGTAGGCGAAGGCCACGTCACCGGAGGCGGCGACCTCGAGTGAGACGATGTCGAACGTTGCGCCCTTGGCCTGCCATTCGAAGAAGCCGGGCCAGACGTCACGGTAGGCGTCGATGCCGCGGATCCCCTCGTTCGGCGGCGGCACATCGAACATCACGATGTCGGGCGCGTGGTCGGTGAGGACACCGGCGAGGTCGCCGACATGCACCGCGGCGGCCCATCGTTCGATCAGGATCCGGATCTGCTTCTCGTCATCGGACATAGGGTTGTTGTCCTTTCCACACGGCCGTTGAGGGTGGGGTGCCGCGACTCTTGCCAGAGAGCGTGCCGAAATCCCTGGTTATCCGCAATGAATCGGGAATGCTCTCGGTCGAATTCGTGCAAGATCTCAATTGCGGAAAAGTCGCCCGCTACCGCTCGGCCTGAACTGCCTCCGTGGCGGGTTCCGGTGCGGCCATGGCCGAGCGTTTGCGGCCGTAGCCCAGGTAGACGGCGATACCGATGGCCACCCAGACCGCGAAACGGACCCAGGTCAGCGCGTCCAGTGTGGTTGCCAGCAAGATGCAGCCGACCAGCGCGAGGATCGGGACCACGGGAACCAGCGGCGTGCGGAACGGACGCTCGCGGTTCGGTTCCAGTTTGCGCAGCACCAGCACCCCGACGCACACCACCGCGAAGGCCGAGAGCGCGCCGATGTTCACCAGCTCGACGACGATGTCGATCGGCAGCAGTCCGGCGATCGCTGCGCAGACGGTGCCGAGCAGCAGCGTCAGCCGGACCGGGGTGGAGCGCTTGCCGGTGGTGGCGAGGGTGTTCGGCAACAGTCGGTCACGACACATGGCGAACATCAGGCGCACCTGTGCGTACACGATCAGCAGCAGACCCTTGGTGAGCGCGATGATCGAGGCGATCACGATGACATTGCCGATCCAGCCGATGTGCAGTCCGCCGAAGGCGGTCGCGATCGGCGAGGCGTTGTTCAGTGTCGCGAAGGGGGCGATTCCGGTCAGTACCGCGCTGACGAGTGCGTACAGCAGGGTGGCGATGAGAACCGTGCCGATGATCGCGAACGGCACATCGCGGCGCGGGTTGCGAGCTTCCTCCGCCGAGGCCGCGACCACATCGAAGCCGAGGAAGGCGAAGAACGCGATGGCGGCGCCACCGACGACGCCGCCGAGGCCGAAGGGCGCGAACGGCGTCCAGTTTCCCACATCGATATGCGGGGCGCCGACGGCAACGACCAGCACCAGCACGCCGATGGTCACGCCGACCAGTGCCTTGGTGATGCGTGCGGTCAGCGAGACCTCACCGACGAGCACCGCGACGATCACCCCGATGATCAGCACCGCGGGCAGGTTGAGGACACCACCCTCAGTAGGGCTTGCCGTGATGGCCTTCGGCAGCGTGATTCCGAACATCGAGTCCAGTGCGGACACCACCGTGCCGGACCAGCCGATGGCGACGGCAGCACCGGCGATGACGAATTCCAACAGCAGATTCCACCCGACCAGGAACGCAGGTCCCTCGCCGAGGGTCGCGTACGTATAGGTGTAGGCGCTGCCGGAGACCGGAACCATTGCGGCGAGCTCGCTGTAGCAGAGCGCGACGAGCACACAGACTGTGCCTGCGAGCACGAACGACAGCACGATAGACGGACCGGCCTTCTCCGCCGCGGCCACTCCGGTGATCACGAAGATGCCTGCACCGACGATGGTGCCGACGCCCATCGCAGTGAGATCGACGCGGCCGAGGCTGCGCTTCAGCGTGGCGGTACCGGCGTCTGGCGTGCTCGCTTCTTCGGGGAAGCGGCGGCGCCACCGCCGCGCTGGTGCGCTTGTCATGTACTCCCTTTGGACGAAAAATGGTCTGCCGAGTCCGCCGGCTCGGCCGGACTCGGCAGACCATTCTCGTCGGTGGGACACAGGTACCCATGACTGGGGGTACCGCACTGCACTGCGTCGACGCAGTGCCTGCGTAGCTGCATCACCTGCTGTTACTCGTCGACCCGGCAGACGGCGGTGCCCATCGCGCCATGGAATCCGGCATCTTCCGGGGGCGACGAGGGCGGTCGTCAGCTGTTGGAGGACGCCGTGAACGGGGTGGCGCCGGGGGTGCCCGCTCCGTTGACCGGATTCCGCCACAGGCCCTTGCGCTCGAGGATTGGCAGCACGCCCTCACCGAACCAGTAGGCCTCTTCCAGATGCGGATAGCCGGAGAGGATGAAATGGCTGACGCCGACCTTCGAGTACTCGATGAGGCGCTCGGCCACTTCCTCGTGCGAGCCGACCAGCGCGGTGCCCGCGCCGCCGCGGACCAGGCCGACGCCCGCCCACAGGTTCGGCGCGATCTCCAATCGGTCGGTGCTGCCGCCGTGCAGTTCGGACATGCGACGCTGTCCCTCGGACTCGCTGCGGGACAGGCTGGCCTGCACCCGTTCGATATCGGCGGGGTCGATGCCCTTCAGCAGACGGTCGGCCTCGGCCCACGCTTCCTCGGCGGTGTCGCGGGTGATCACGTGGATGCGCAGGCCGTAGTCCAGGACGCGGCCCTGATCGACGGCGAGTCCACGGATCCAGTCGAGCTTCCTGCTCACCGCGAGCACCGGCTCGCCCCACGTGAGGTACGTGTCGGCGTACCGAGCGGCCACCGGCCCCGCCGGCGCGGACGAACCACCGAAGAACACTGGCGGGATCGGGTCGGGCCGATTGGCCAACTGGGCGCCGCGCACCTGGATGTGCTCGCCATCCAAGGTCACCGGATCGGCCGATTTCCACAGTTCCCGCACCACGTGCAGGAATTCGCCGGTACGTGCATAGCGCTGCTCCTTGTCCAGGAAGTCGCCGTAGGCCTGCTGCTCGTGCGGTTCGCCGCCGGTCACCACATTCAGCAGCAACCGGCCGCGCGAATGCCGCTGGAAGGTCGCGCCCATCTGTGCGGCGAGGGTGGGGCTGATCAGACCGGGCCGCAACGCCACCAGGAACTTCAGGGTTTCGGTGGTCTCGACGAGCATGGCGGTGGTCAGCCAGGCGTCCTCGCACCAGGTGCCGGTCGGGGTGAGGACGGCCTCGAAACCGTTGGCCTCGGCGGCGGCACTGATCTGGTTGAGGTAACGCAGTGTCGCGGGGCGATCGCCGGACATGAAGGTGCCGTGCCCGCCCGCGACCAGACTGCGGGAATCGCCGTAGGTGGGGAGGAACCAGTGGAACGACAGACTCATCGGAGCCGATCTCCCTTCAGGAGTTCCGGGGGAACAGGTCGTTGAAGTGCGTGTCGGTGAAGTCGGTGATGGACACCTTGTGCGGAATGAGCCCGGCGCCGGCAAAGCCGTCGGCGCTGCGCCGCTCGGCGGTGATGGTTGCCGGATCGGTCGTGGTACGGACGGTGCTCGACCGCGACGCGGGTGATTCCTCGAGCAGTCCGGTCAGCTCCGCGACACATGCGACACCTCGGGTTGGGGACAGTACGCCGCGAGCCGTGAGCGCCGCAGTCGTTCATGATCTGCGCGTTATGGCCAGGGGTCACCCTTGTCACCACCCCGGTTCTAATGGTAGACCCGGGCGCGCCGACCTCCACTACTAGACGTAACTATCGATAACACGTAATCTTGTGGGAACGCGCGGCCGAGGGCGCCCGGGCGAGACCAGACGAAACGAGTACCTCAATGACGCGGCATGTCGACGTACTGATCATCGGCGCAGGCCTGTCCGGAATCGGCATGGCCTGCCATCTGACCCGCGAGCAGACCGGGCGTAGCTACGCGATCCTGGAGCGCAGGACCGCGATTGGTGGCACCTGGGATCTCTTCCGCTACCCGGGCATTCGCTCGGACTCGGATATGTACACCTTCGGCTACGGCTTCCGGCCCTGGATCGGTACCAAGGTGCTCGCCGACGGACCGCACATCCGGCAGTACATCGAGGACACGGCGGCGGAGTACGGCGTCACCGACCACATCCGTTTCGGGCGGAAGGTGACTACTGCGCGCTGGTCCACCGAAGCCGGGCTGTGGACGGTCGAGGCGGTCGACCAGCAGACCGGCGACTCCGAGATATACACGAGCAATTTTCTCGTCGGCTGCACCGGCTACTACGACTACGACAACGGGTACCGCCCCGAGTTCCCCGGCGAAGCCGACTTCGGCGGGGAACTCGTGCATCCCCAGCATTGGCCCGCGGATCTCGACTACCGAGGCAAACGCGTCGTCGTGATCGGCAGCGGCGCGACCGCGATCACGTTGATCCCCGCCATGAGTGAGGATGCCGCGCATGTCACCATGCTGCAGCGCTCGCCGACCTACATCACGGCACTGCCCGCCGACGATCCCGTCGCAGTCGGTATGAAGCTCACCCGCGTGCCCGCGAAGGTGGCCTACAAGCTGGGCCGCGCCCGCAATATCGCCCTGCAGCGCGCTAGTTTCCAGCTCTCGCGCACCAACCCCGAGATGGCCAAGAAGCTGCTGCTCGGCGCGGTCCGGATGCAGGTCGGCAAGGACATCGACATGCGCCACTTCACACCGTCCTACAACCCGTGGGATCAGCGCTTGTGTGTGGTCCCCAACGGTGACCTCTTCAAGGTCCTGCGCAGCGGCCGCGCCTCGATCGTCACCGACCGCATCGCGACCTTCACCGAGACCGGCATCCGGCTCGAGTCCGGTGCAGAGCTGCCCGCCGACATCGTCATCAGCGCGACCGGCCTGACCGTGCAGATGCTCGGGGGCGTGACACTCGAGGTGGACGGCGAACCTGTGGTGACCCGCGACTGCGTGGCCTACAAGGGCGCGCTGCTCAGCGGCATTCCCAACGCCATGGTGGTGCTCGGCTACACGAACGCATCGTGGACGCTGAAGGCCGATCTGGCAGCGGAATACTTCTGCCGCCTGCTCAACCATATGCAGACCAACGGCTTCGACAAGGTGGTCGCCGTGGCCGAGGACGGCGACCGCTCCGAAGACTCGCTGATGGGCGGCGCCCTCACCTCCGGCTACATCCAGCGCGGCGACGCTGTGATGCCGCGCCAGGGCATCCGCGGCCCATGGCAGGTGATCAACAACTACTTCCGCGACCGCACCATGCTCCGCAAGGGCCCCATCGAAGACGGCGTGCTGGCCTTCACCGCCGCCCAGACCGCAACCAGCTTCGGCGATCGCTCACTCGCCGACTCCCGCACCGCCTGACCGAGTCCAGCCGTAGCTCGCCCCATTCGAGCGTCCCGGCGGTCGGCGGTCGGCGGTCGCCCCTTGGTCGCACCATTTTTCGGGATCCGGTCCGGATGTGGGGCACCGCAAAGCGTGCACACCCCGAGAAATTGCGGTGGGGGGTGAGGTTGGTGTGGAGTCGGTTGTCTCAGGGGAGGTCGGTCGGGTTGAGGAGGGTGTCGGCGACCGTGTTGATGTGGGCGAGGTATTCGCCGCGGTCGGCAGGGGTGGCGGTGGCGCGGGCCAAGGTGCCGCGGGTGAGGGTATAGCCGATGGTTTCGGCGATGATGCGGGGCGGGACGGCGGGTGCGATCCGATCCGCGGCATGCAGGCGCTCCAGGTAGCGGGTGAAGCGGCGGATGGGCCGTTCGGCGATTTCCTCGGCGAGTGCGGCAATGCGGTTGTCGACGGCGCCGCGTTCGTCGATGAGGCGCAGCATCGGGCCCGCGGCGAGGATGGCGGCGGCGAAGGATTCGATGGTGGCGGCCAGCATGTTTCGCGGATCGGCGTGGTCGATGTCCGGTTCCTGGGCGGCGAGGAAATCGTCGCGGACCTGAGTGGCGAGGGCGAGGAAGATTTCCTCTTTGGAGGCGAAGTAGACGTACAGGGTGGCTCGGGAGACTCCGGCGGCCGCGGTGATGTCGGCGACGGTGGTGTTGTCGTAGCCGCGGAGAGCGAAGACCTGTGCTGCGGCGTCCAGTAGCGCGCGATGGCGGGAGGTATGCGATCTTTCCCGCGCCGCGCGCACCGACCAGCCTGCCTCTGTCATGGGATCATCGTCGTTGACATTGACGTCAATGTCAACGCAGACTGTCGGCATGCGCATAGCGGTGGCGAACAGAGGTGAGGTCGCGGTCCGGGTGATCCGGACGGCTCGCGAGCGGGCGTACTCGGTCCTTGCGATGCACACCGCAGACGAGGTGGGAGCGCTGCCGGTGCGGCTGGCCGAGGACGCGGTCCAACTGCCGGGCGTCGGGGCGGCGGCGTATCTCGATGTGGCCGCCGTCGTTGCCGCAGCGCGCAAGGCAGGTTCCGGCGCACTAGTGCATCCGGGTTACGGGTTCCTCAGTGAGAGTGCGGATTTCGCGGCCGCCTGTGCGGAAGCAGGGTTGGTGTTCGTCGGACCCGCGCCGGAGGTGTTGCGGATCTTCGGCAACAAGCTCGCCGCCCGGGAGGCCGCGCAGCGGGCGGGGGTCGCGGTGCTGCCCGCGACGTCCGCCGGTGCCGATCTGACCGAGATCGCAGCACTGCTCGCGGATCATCCGAGCGGTGTGATGGTCAAGGCCGCGGCCGGGGGAGGCGGGCGGGGAATGCGTGTGGTGCACGAAGCATCTCGGATCGTCGAGGCGTACGAACGCTGTGTGGCCGAGGCGCTTGCGGGCTTCGGTGATGGCACCGTTTATGCCGAAGTGCTCGCGCCGGGCGCACGGCACATCGAGGTCCAGGTCGTCGCGGACGGCGTGCGGGCGATCGCGATCGGCGACCGGGACTGCAGCGTCCAGCGGCGGCACCAGAAGCTCATCGAAATTGCTCCGGCACCGAATCTCGCTGCGGCGCTGCGGGAACGACTGCACAGCGCTGCCGTCCGGATCGCCGAGTCGGTGGGCTGTCGCGGCGTGATCACCGTCGAATTCCTGGTCGGCGGTGATGACGCGTGGTTCCTCGAGGTAAACCCGAGGCTGCAAGTCGAGCACACGGTGACCGAGGAGGTGACCGGTGTGGATCTGGTGGCGGTTCAATTCGATCTCGCGCAGGGATGCGCTCTCGCGGATCTCGAGCTGTCCGACGTAGCAGCGCGCGGATTCGCCGTGCAGGCGCGGATCAATGCCGAACTCGTGACCGCGGGTGGGGAAATAGTGCCGAGCACGGGTTCCATCACGCGCTTCGCCCCACCAACGGGGGGCGGCGTTCGGGTCGACACCGCCGCGCACGCGGGTATCGGACCGAGCGCGCAGTTCGACTCCTTGCTGGCGAAGGTGATCGCCCACGGACCGACGTACTCGGCTGCGCTGCGGCGATGTTCGGATGCTTTGGCGGAGACGGTGGTAGTCGGCGTGGACACCAACACGAGTCTGCTGCGCGCAGCCCTCGACCGGCTCGCCGGCGGGGTCACCGTGACGACCTCGTGGTTCGAAGACAACATGAGCGAACTCTCCGGTCGCGCAGCGGATTACGCACCAAGGATGGCGTATGCCGATGCCGTCGAACCGTCCGCGGTGGGGCAGGACAGATCGCCCGGCGCAGATACGGCCCAGCAAAACTCGGCCTCGGCCCGCGGGCCGCAAGAGGTATTGCACGACGACGAGCAGGCGCTTCGATCCCCGATGGGCGGCACCGTCGTCGCACTTGCCCCGCCTGGCGTCACCCTCCCCGCAGGTGCGGAAGTGGCCGTGCTCGAGGCGATGAAGATGCAGCACGTGCTGCGGGCCCAACAGCCGCTGCGAGTGCTGCGTCATGTCGTCGAACCGGGAGCGGTTGTCGACCCGCACGCCCTACTGGTGACCTGGACCGACGCCGACCACGACGGTCCTGCCGCCGACATGGTCGCAGTGGACCTGGACGCTGAGCGCGCGGATTTGGCGCAGGTGCGGCAGCGGCACCGGATCGGGCTGGACGAGGGGCGTCCGGATGCGGTGGCCAAACGCCGTCGGCTGGGTCGACGCACAGCACGGGAAAACATCGCCGAGTTGGTCGACGACGACAGCTTCATCGAATACGGCGCGCTCGCGGTGGCCGCGCAGCGGCTGCGCCGTAGCCAGGAGGACCTGATCGCGAACACGCCCGCAGACGGCTTGATCGCGGGCATCGCCACCATCAATGCCGACCGCTGCGGTGCTCAATCGGCTCGTGCGTTGGTGATGTCCTACGACTACACCGTGCTGGCGGGCACCCAAGGCGTGCGCAATCACGCCAAGACCGACCGGATGCTCGCGCTGGCGCACGAGCAGCGGCTGCCGGTGGTGTTCTTCACCGAAGGCGGTGGCGGGCGACCGGGCGACACCGACTATGCGGGCATCTCGGGTCTCGATGTCACCACATTTCGTGCGATGGGCGCGCTGTCGGGCCGAGTTCCCTTGATCGGCATCGTGTCCGGACGCTGTTTCGCGGGCAACGCCGCACTGCTCGGCATCTGCGATGTCGTCATCGCCACGCCCGACGCGAATATCGGTATGGGTGGCCCTGCGATGATCGAGGGCGGCGGTCTCGGCGTCTACGCGCCGGAGGACATCGGGCCCATCGACGTGCAGCGCCGCAATGGCGTCGTCCATGTGGTCGCGCGCGACGAAGCCGAGGCGGTCGCGCTCGCGCGCCGCTACCTGGCGTACTTCCAAGGGGCGGTGGGGGACTGGGAAGCGCCGGATCCGCGCGTGTCCCGGCACGTTGTGCCCGACAACCGCTTGCGCGCCTTCGATATTCGGGCCGCCATCGAATCCGTCGCCGATGTCGACTCAGTCCTGGAGCTGCGGCGCGACTGGGGCGTCGGCGTCGTCACGGCGCTGATTCGAGTGGAAGGCCATCCGTTCGGCCTGATTGCCAACAACTGCCACCACCTGGGCGGCGCGATCGATGCACCGGCCGCCGACAAACTGAGCGCCTTTCTGCAGCTGTGCGACGCCCATGGGTTGCCGATCGTCTCCCTCTGCGACACACCGGGTTTCATGGTCGGCCCCGACGCCGAGAAACAAGCAACGGTCACCAAGTTCAGCAAGCTGTTCATCGACTCCGCCGCCCTGTCGGTCCCGTTCGGTACTGTCATCCTGCGCAAGGGTTACGGCCTCGGTGCGCAAGCCATGGCCGCAGGCTCCTTCCGCGCGCCACGCTTCGTCATCGCCTGGCCCACTGGCGAGATCGGTGGCATGGGTCTGGAAGGCGCCGTTCGCCTTGGCTTCGCCAAAGAGTTGGCCGCTATCGAAGACCCCGGCAAACAACGCGAAGCCTTCGACAACCTCGTCCAACTCGCCTACGCCAATGGCAAAGCCCTGACCGCCGCCACCGTGCTCGAGCTCGATGCCGTCATCGATCCTGCCGACACCCGTCGCTGGATCCGCACCCTGCACTGAGGAAGCACTCCCCAGCAGAGCGAAGTCTCTTCGCGACATCACCGGCCGACACCAGCATAAGCTGCTCCGATGGTGCCCGCTTCCCACCTCGCAGCCTTCGCTCTCGCCGCACTGGTCATCGTCGTGATCCCCGGCCCGAATGTGCTGTTCGCCATCGGACGGGCCTTGACACTGGGCCGCCGTCCGGCATTACTGTCGGTGCTCGGTGCGACATTGGGATCGACTGTGCCTTTGACGGCCGTTGTCCTGGGCCTGGGCACGATTCTGGCGGCATCGGCAATGCTGTTCACCCTCATCAAGATCGCGGGCGCGGCATATCTGATCTATCTGGGCGTCATGGCGATTCGCGATCGCAAACAGATGGCCGCCGCGCTGGAATCGGCCGCGGAAAAACCGGCCCTAGGCCGGATCGTGCGTCAAGGATTCGTCGTCGGAGCGACCAACCCGAAGGCATACGTATTCCTCGGCGCAGTGCTACCCCAGTTCGCGGTCCCCGAGGCAGGCGCCCTGCCTATGCAATTCCTGCTCCTGGGCGCGGTCTGCCTGGCCATCCAGGTTGTTTCGGACAGCAGTTGGGCGCTGCTGGCCGGTACGGCCCGTTCGTGGTTCGTCCGCTCCCCGCGTCGTCTCGAGGCAGTGGGCAGCACCGGCGGGCTCATGATCATCGGCGTCGGCGCGAGCGTCGCGCTGAGCGGCAATCACTAGCGGCCGAGCGGCCATCTTTCCTGCGGCGTGACGATGACCAGATCGCACACGGCGCACAACTGGTCCCGCGCTTCGACGACATGCTCGGCACTGGGCGCTATCACTGCGGCGGCGCCGAGTCGGTTCAGCATCACAACCAGTCGATCGATGGCATCCGCCGACGGGCCCAGCATCACCATGCGAGCCAGGTCGTAGCCGAGTTCACGTGCCCGCGAACGGATTTCCATTTCATGGCGTTCCCGCCTGATACCAGAAATGTCGCGGCGCAGAAATCCGATCGCCTTCGGCCTCATCGGTGCTCTCCTGTATGCGAGTGTGGAGTTCGGTGGCACCCGGCGCATCGGACCTTCCGACCGCGGCTCACTGCAAGTCGATGTGCCCGGTGCTGCGACCCCGGGCCGGGTGCCGAGCAAAATCTATGCGTCATCCGCGCTGGGAGGGAACACAGTTGCGAATTGTTGCTGTCCTGGCGGCACACCCCTTGACGTGCGGCGATGACGCGGTTCAGGATGAATGCGCGACGCAATTCTTCGCAACCGTCGAAGCCAGGGGGCATCATGCGGCTGACGTTCATCGGCAAGGATCCTGGTTCGAACCCGGCCGGTTCGCCAACGGTCTACCGAACCGATCGAGATTCGTGGGTGGTGCAGGGTTGGGTGGTTACCGATTCGGAGGCTCTTGCTCAGATGGATATACCCGCGGGTGAAACGTGCGTGGAAATCCCGGACAGAATGCTGCGGTTCTTCGGGCAGGGAGACCGTGGCGTCGATATCGGATGATGAGTTCGACCGGCTACTAACGCATTTCGAGCGCGAGGCCGTGCACCTCGAGGCACGCGATGCGTATGGGACGGCGGTCGAACTTCCGCACATGGCGAAGTGGGCGGCAGGTCAGCCGGACGATCTGGCATGGCTTCGAGAATGGTGCGCAACAGTGCGTCTGCACAGCTCGGCCGGGCGGTCGGTCCGTCGGATCCGGATCGTTTCCGAACCGTTCAGTGACTACCAGCGCTGGTCGCACAGCATCGCCTTGCCGATGGTCGAGGCCGGGGAGGACATCCGGTGGGCGCCTCGCCGATTGGTGTCCTCGATCGCGATCCCCGGCAACGACTTCTACCTCTTCGACGATCGTCTGGTTGTGTTCCTGATCTATGCGGGTAACGGGCTCGCCATCGATAAGTTGGCGTCGACCGAACCGCACGACGTTCGCCTGTGCCGCACCGCCTTCGATGCGCTGTGGGAACTGGCGATACCGCACCGTGACTACCAACCCGTCTAGTTCTGCTCAGGAGGCGCGCCGCGCACTGGGCGGCAGGCTGCGCGACATGCGCAAGGACGCGGGTCTGAGCGGGCGGGAGTTGGCGGCCGAGACCGGCCAGCATCCCACGCGAGTGAGCAAAATCGAGAACGGCGCGCAAGCGCCCACCGATCACGACATCCGCCGATGGTGTGCCGCGTGCGCCGCCGACGATCAGGTGCCCGATCTGATCGCGACCTTGCGTTCGGTCGATTCGTCCTATCTGGAGTTCCGTAGGCAGGCCCGTGCCGGAATGAAGCGGGTACTCGGCGCGCACACTCTCCAGCAGTATGAGCAGACGAAGGTGTTTCGCATATACGAGCACAACGTCATACCCGGCCTCTTCCAGACGGCGGAATACTCGACCGCGATGCTGTCGTTCTGGACCACATTCCTCGGCACGCCGAACGATATCGAGGAAGCGGTGGCCGTCCGCATGGAGCGGCAGCGCGTCATCCGCCGCGGCGGCAAGCGATTCGTCGTCGTGCTGGAGGAGCAGGCCCTGCGGACCTGGTTCGGCACCGCAGAAACCCAGGCGGGGCAGCTCGGTCGACTCCTCGAACTGCTGTCACGGCCGAATATCTCGCTGGGCGTCATCCCGCTGATGACCGAACGCACGGCGGTCGGCTCGACCGGATTCTGGATCTTCGACGACACACTGGTCGCACTCGAAACGCCGACCGCGAGTATTCAGATCACCCAACCGCAAGAGTGCACCATGTACGCGCGAATGTTCGAGGTGCTCAAAGGCTCTGCCGTCTACGGGCGGGCCGCCCGCGGGCTCATTGTCGGGATATTGAACGAGCTCGATTCGAGTATTCCGCCGCCCGAAGAGCATGAACTGCGCTAGGCGCTCGATGCGACGATTGATGCAAGAACAGGATCGCGCCTGCTGGAATACCGAGGCCATCACCGAGGGCGTCGCGTTGATGACGGCCGCCTCGCCGCGTGGGGTGCCCGGTCCCTATCAGTTGGCCCGAACCTCCCACTGTCCCTGACACTTCGGCTGCAGCAGTAGCTCGGCGACGAGAGCGGCGGGGTCGGACTCGACGACCGAGCGAAAGATGTGCTCGCAGCACCACTCTCATGCAATCCTTCAACCACGAATCTTTCAACCCAGCAAACATCATTTGCTTAGCAACAAGCTACCCGGTGGTAACTTGAGCTACTTTTGTGCACACTCCTAGTGATTGACGCCGATCCGGGGTCGTCGTATGTTCCTCGTCACAACTCCCGGTGTGATTGTGGTTGGCGGCACAAATGGCGGATGACGGGTATGGCCTACGGGTCTTGCTGACGCGGGCACTACGCCGGATTCAGGAGTTGGAGGCGCAGCGGCACACGCACGAACCGATCGCCGTCGTGGGGATCGGCTGCCGGTTTCCCGGCGGTGCAGACAATCCGGACAACTACTGGGACCTGCTGATCTCGGGGCGCGACGCCATCGTCGAGGTCCCGGCGGACCGGTGGCCGATCACCGATCCGGCACCGCAGAGCGGACTGCGCCGGGCCGGTTTGCTCGACGCGCCGATCGACGCGATCGACACCGAATTCTTCGGAATCGCGCCGCGGGAGGCCGCCGCGATGGATCCGCAGCAACGTCTTGTGCTCGAAGTTGCCTGGGAGGCAATGGAAGACGCTGCGCTACTGCCCGAAAGTGCGGCCTCGACGAGAACCGGCGTCTTCTTGGGCGTCAGTTGGCAGGAGTATCAGCGGACCATCACGCCGGACTGGGTGCGGTCGGTCGACGCACACACGCTCACCGGAACGATGTCGAGCGTCGTCGCGGGACGGGTGGCTTATCTGCTCGGCTTGCGCGGTCCCGTCGTCGCTCTCGACACGGCCTGCTCGTCGTCGCTGGTCGCCGTGCACCAAGCGTGTCGCAGCCTGCGGTCGGGGGAGTGCGACGTCGCGTTGGCCGGTGGGGTGAATCTGCTGCAGTCCGAGCTGACTTCGGCGGCGTTGTCGCGGATGGGCGCGTTGTCGGCCGACGGCCGGTGCCGACCATTCGACGCACGAGCGAACGGGTATGTACGCGGCGAAGGCGCGGGCGTGATCGTGCTCAAACGGCTGTCGCGCGCGATCGCGGACGGCGACGAGATTCGTGCGCTCGTTCGAGGCTCGAGCGTGAACCACGATGGTCGGTCGATGGGGCTGACCGCGCCGAATCCCGTGGCACAGCGGGAGTTGCTGCGCGCGGCACTCGCCGACGCGGGTTGTGACGCGGCGCAGATCGGCTATGTGGAGACCCATGGAACGGGAACCCCACTCGGAGATCCGATCGAAATCGAAGCGTTGTCAGAGGTTCTGGGTGCGCCGCGGTCCGACGAGTCGGTGTGCTTGCTCGGCTCGGTGAAGTCGCAGATCGGGCATCTGGAAGCGGCCGCGGGGATCGCGGGACTGATCAAGACGGTGCTGCTGTTGCAGCGGGGACAGATCCTGCGCCAGCGCGAATTCGACACGTTGAATCCGCGAATCGCGCTCGACGGCACGGCATTGGCGGTGCCGACGCGCGATGTCGAATGGCCGGAGGCGGACCGGCCGCGGTTGGCCGGAGTGAGTTCGTTCGGGTTCGCTGGGACCAACGCGCACGTGGTGCTCGAGGCGGCCGCCGCGTCCACCGAAAGCGTAACGGTCCCTGAAATGCCTGCGGTGCTGGCCCTTTCGGCGCGGTCCGAAGCGGCCCTCGAGGCACTCTCCGCGCGGTACGGCTCGGCATTGGCACGCACGAAGCTGCCGTTCGCCGACATCGGCGCCACCGCGGCGCTCGGGCGAACACACTTCGCGCACCGGCGTGCGATCGTCGCATCGACCTCGGCCGAGGCGGCGAGCCGGCTCGCGGCGCCGCAACACCGTGTGGGGTTGCCGCAAGAGCGGAATCCGCGGGTCGCCATGCTGTTCACGGGCCAGGGAGCGCAGTACGCGGGCATGGGAGCGGCGCTGTACGAGCGTCACCCGGTATTCCGGGCGGCACTGGATCGCTGTGACGAC
Source organism: Nocardia sp. CWNU-33 (assembly GCF_046764895.1). NCBI lineage: Bacteria > Bacillati > Actinomycetota > Actinomycetes > Mycobacteriales > Nocardiaceae > Nocardia > Nocardia sp. CWNU-33. The sequence continues at coordinate 45,940 of NZ_JBKOQN010000025.1, forward strand.
ATCCTCGGTGTGCTGCCTGGTGGTCTGCGGCTGCGGGCGCTGCTATTCGACGTGAGCGACGAGGTGCTCACGCGCACCGAATACGCCCAACCGGCGCTCTTCGCGGTCGAGTGGGCGTGCGTCGAACTATGGGCCGCGTGGGGGGTCCGCCCGGATGTGGTGCTCGGGCACAGTCTCGGCGAGCTGGTGGCGGCGACGGTCGCCGGAGTACTCGACCCCGAGGAAGGGTTGCGGTTGGCGGCCGAGCGGGGACGGCTGATGCAGGCCGTGTCGCAACAGGGCGCAATGGCCGCAGTGTTCGGCGCGCAGGCCGAGTTCGCGGATCTGCTCGCTGAACTCGCACCGAGCCTGGCGGTGGCGGCCCTCAACGGGCCGCGGCAGTTCGTTGTCTCCGGCACGGAGGCCGCGGTGCGGCGAGTTCGAGAGTTGGCTGCCGAGCGTGCCATTCGTGCCATCTCGTTGCCCGGCTCGACAGCGTTCCATTCGCCATTGCTGGACCCGATTCTCGACGACTTCGAAGCGAAGGCGGCCGAGCTGGTGGCAGAGCCATCCCGGATCACCTCGATCCCGCTGGTGTCGAATGTGACCGGGCAGTTGCTCGAGGTCGCGGCGATGAATGCCGGGTATTGGCGCGAACATGCCCGCGGGACAGTGCGTTTCGCGGAGGGGATGCGGACGGTGGCAGACTTCGATGTGGACGCGTATCTCGAAGTGGGGCCGCATCCGGTGCTGCTGGACTTCGGGAGACAAGTGGATCCCGAGGCGATGCGGCTGCCGAGCCTGCGCCGCTCCTCGTCCGACGACACGACGATCCTTACCAGCCTCGGCGAGATCTACTGTGCTGGAGCGGATGTCAACTGGACAGCGGTGGTGCCGGTGCCGGCACGGCGACGCAACGGACTGCCGACCTACCCGTTCGCGCGGGAGCGTCAAGCGCCGCCGCTGAGTGCTGATGCGCAGGTGGACACCGGGTACCTCGCCGAACATCGGTTCCAGGATCGGTCGGTGGTACCTGCGGCATATCTGGCATGGGCAGCACTGCGAGCCGCCGGCGCGGATTGTGAACTTGTCGATTTCGTTGTCGCACGTCCGGTTCCGTTGGACCAGCTCGCCGCGCCGGTGGTCGACGCGGCTGATGATCGCATCGATATCAGGTTCTGCGTCGAACCCGGAAGGGCGGCTGCTGTTTCCGCGTCGGCGGTGCGCTGGGAACGGACCCGCCCAGGGGACACGACCGACCTCGCCGCGGCCGAGCACAGCGACGCCGCGGAATGGGATGTCGCCGAGTTCTATCGGAACTGCACCGAGGCAGGCCTGACGTTCGGCCCCCGGTTTCGGTGGATCGAACAGCTGCGTGCTGGTGGTGACTTCATGCTGGCCAAGCTGTCTCGCCCCGCAGAGCTGGCCGATGAACCGCAGGCGCTGCTGCCGTACCTGCTCGACGCTGCCGTGCAAACCGGGCTCGCGTTGGTGACCTGGCAGGGGGACACCGGGCAATTGCCGGTCGGTATCGGCAGATTGCGCGTGCACCGCACGGACGAGGTCGAGACGGCGTGGGCGCTAGCGACGCGCACCGGCCGAACGAATCGAATCCGGGTCTTCGATGACGACGGCGACCTCATCTGCGATATCGAAGATGTGTGGTACGCGAAGACGAGATTCGGCCGATCGGCGCACGAGCAGGTCGTCATGCCGGACCTGGTTCACCTCTCGGCCTGGGAGCGGACGGTGGCCGAACCCGGTGTGGTCGCGCCGAATTCGTGGCTGGTCATCGGGATCGGTGAGCAGCCCGATCGGTTGGCCGAGGCACTTCGCAAGGCGGGTCACCCGGCTGTCCGGATCGACCGGACGGCCGACCGGACCGCCATCGCCGGAATGCTCGGCGAGGCCGGTCGGGCGGTTGTCTATCTCGGTGACGCCGAGGCAGACGACAGCGCGATTGCGGCGCGTGTCGAAACCGAGCTCGCTGTCGAAGTCGTGCAGTCCCTGGCCCGTATTGCGCACGACGGCCCCCTGTACCTGGTCACTACTGCTGGCGTCGCCGTAACGCCGGGCGAGCGAGTGCGTCCGGCGGCCGCCGCGCTGTGCGCATTCGGGGCTGTGGTGCGCACCGAACTTCCGGAGCTGCGTTGCCGTCTGATCGATCTGCCGGATCGCGCTCGATCCGATGACCGCAGGCTCGTCGCGGAACTCCGCACCGCTGCCGTCGATCCCACGATTGCGCTGCGGGGACGAGATCGTTATGCCCCACGTTCGGTGGCGCCCGGCGACTCAGCGGGGCTGAACGATCCTGACACCACGCACCGCGCTGACGGGCTTCGTGCGCCACGCCTGCCGGAGTTCAGCGGTGCGATGGAACTCGACAGGGCCGCAGCCTATTTGATCACCGGCGGGTTGGGGGCGTTGGGTCTGCTCGCGGCGCGCACACTTGCCGAGGCCGGCGCTGGAACGGTGGTGCTGGCCGGCAGACATGGTCCGAATGCGCAAGCTGCAGCGGCGATTGCGGGCATCTCAGTGCTCGGAGCTCGGGTCGAGACCGTGCAGGTCGACGTCGCCGATCGAGATGCACTGTCCACATTGATCTCCCGATTCGGTGACCGGCTGCCTCGATTGGCAGGGGTTGTGCACTGCGCTGGAGCACTGGATGACGCGCTGTTGATCGAGCAATCCCCTGAGCGGGTGCGTCGGGTGTTCGCGGGCAAGGCGGACGGTGCCTGGAATCTGCACGAGCTGACCGCTGCCCATGCGCTCGACCTTTTCGTGCTGTTCTCCTCGGCCAGCGCCACCGTTGGCGTCGCAGGTCAAGGAAACTACGCGGCCGCGAACGCGTACCTCGATGCACTCGCCCGCGTTCGGATTGCCGGTGGCATGGCCGCCCTGAGCATCCAATGGGGACCATGGGCAGACACCGGCATGGCGCGCGGCCTGAACGCGGCGGCCCGACGCGCCTGGGAGCGCCACGGCGTCGCACAGCTCGACGTCGAGGACGGGGTCCGAACCCTGAAGTCGCTGTTGGCTGTTGACGGCGTCGTCGCCGTCTACCCGCCTGCCCTTGCCACCCGATCAATTGTGGCCACGCAACCGGCTTCTGCCGCGTACCCCCCGGTGACGGACTTCCTGGCCACGGTCCGCGCCCACGCCACCACCGCGCTGGGCCGCAAGACTCCGGTCGCCGACCGCACCCCCCTGCGTGAGTTCGGACTGGATTCGATGATCGCAGTGGAACTTCGGAACACGTTGTCATCGGAACTCGGGGTCCGGCTACCCGCCACGCTGCTCTTCGACCACCCGACCGTTGCCGCCGTGGCAGACGAGATTGCCCGACTCGAAGCCGAACAGACCGTGCCACGCGCAGCGGGCAAAGCAGTGCGCGAACCCGACCACCAGACGACCTTTGCCGCAACCGATGAAGCCGAGCTCGCCGCGGCGACACATGAACCCGACCGCGCTACGGCCCCGACCTTCGCCGGAGCCGAACGGGTCACTGCCTCTGCTCGGCCAGAAGAGGACGGGCGGCCCGAGGTCGAGGGTCGGCAGGTCCAGGATGTCGCCGGATCGAGTGAGTACGACGATGCGATCGCAATTATCGGGATGGGATGCCGGTACCCGGGTGGGGTCCGGAGCCCCGGCGATCTATGGCGGCTGGTGTCGGAGGAAACCGATGCCGTTACCGAGGTTCCGGGGGATCGGTGGGACGTCGAGGCGTACTTCGATGCGGATCCGGATGTCGAGGGGAAGACGTATACCCGGTGGGGCGGGTTCGTCGACGGTGTCGAAGAGTTCGATGCGGGGTTCTTCGATATTTCGATCGGCGAGGCAAGGATGCTCGATCCGCAACAGCGGTTGCTACTCGAAACATCTTGGGAGGCATTGGAACACGCGGGGTATTCGGCGGACCGGCTGACCGGGAGCCGCACCGGTGTCTTCGTCGGCGTGATGTCGACCGACTATGCCGAACGGATGGCGCGGGCCGGCGTGGCGCCGAATGCGTGGTTCGGCACGGGGAATCTGGCGAGTATCGCTTCGGGTCGGTTGTCGTATTTCCTCGGTGTCAATGGTCCGAGCCTGACCATTGACACCGCGTGCTCCTCGTCGTTGGTGACGGTGCATTTGGCGATGCAGAGTCTGCGGCGCGGGGAATCCGATCTGGCACTCGCCTGCGGCGCGACCGTGGTTCTGACACCCTCGCTGGACATCTATTTTGCGCGGGCGCGCGGGCTGGCCGCGGACGGTCGGTGTAAGAGCTTCGACGCCCGCGCCGACGGTGTGGTGTGGAGCGATGGTGCGGGAACGCTGGTGCTCAAACGATTGTCGGACGCCCGCCGCGATGGGGATCGAGTACTTGCCCTGGTGCGGGGTTCGGCGGTCAATTCCGATGGCCGCAGCCAGGGTTTGAGCGCGCCGAACGGTCCCGCACAGGAAAAGGTGATCCGCGCGGCGCTCGCGGACGCGACGCTGACGGCATCCGACATCGACTATGTCGAGACGCACGGGACGGGAACGGCGCTCGGCGATCCGATCGAAGTGAACGCACTCGCCTCGGCACTGACCAGCGAACGGCCCGACAGCACACCGCTGTTGATCGGCTCGGTGAAATCGAATTTCGGGCACACGCAGGCCGCGGCCGGGATCGCCAACATCATCAAGGTGGTCGAGTCCATGCGGCACGACCGGATCCCCCCGTCCCTGCATTTCCGATCCGGGAATCCGCACATCGACTGGGACGACATCGGTGTGCGAGTCGTCGCGAAGGAGCGAGCGTGGCCGCGTTCGGCACGGCCACGTCGGGCGGGAGTGAGCGCGTTCGGCATCAGCGGCACGAATGCGCATGTCGTCCTCGAAGAGGCCCCCGTTTCGCCACACACCGACACCCTCGACCACACCCGCGGGCACCTGCTGGCCCTGTCCGCGAAGAGTGCGGACGGATTGCGTGAACTGGCCGGTCGATATCGGGATCTGCTGATCGCAGATCCCGATACGAGACTCCACGACCTCTGTGCCTGCGCGAATACCGGCCGCACGCATTTCGCCGCGCGAGTGGCGATCATTGTCGACACCACCGCACAACTGCGTGCGGCCCTCGAGCAGGTGGCTACCGGGAGCAGCGCCGCAGGCACAGTTGCGGACCGAGCCACCGGCTCCGGCGAACTGTCGACAATGGCTCGCCGGTACGTCGAGGGTGCCGATATCGATTGGCATGCAGTGCATTCCGACCGAACATGGCGACGAATCGAACTGCCGACCTATCCGTTCCAGCGCAAGCGTCATTGGCTCGACCTCACGCCCACACGGCCGGCCGGCGACGATCCGCGTGAGCAGCCGGTCGGCAAGTTGTCGACCAGCGTGCTCGCGGTCGAGCCGGAGATGTTCAGCGGGCACCAGCTGCACGGCGCGCCCACGGTGCCAGCCGCGTGGATGGTCGCGCAACTCGCCCGGATCGCGGCCGAGCTGCCCGGGGCCGATCGCTGGGAGATCACCCATGTGCGGCTGACATCGCCGCTCACGGTCCCGTCCGTTGGCACGGTCGAGATCCGAATCGAGGCTGTGGCAGCCGGATACGAGGTGCGCTTCGTCAGTACCTCCGGCATCGAACCCGAGTCGAATCCTTTCGCTCGGGCGGCGCTACATGCGGCTGCCCGCCATCGGGAACCGGCTCCGAGTGGGTCATGGCTGCGGCAAGCTGCCAGAAGACCTCTCCACCATGTCCCACTCGACGACCGGGACGCCAGATATGGCGCGGCATGGGCTGCGTATTACGGCCGGGTGGCGGAGTGGGGGCTGTGGTTGAGCGAGGACTACCGGTGTGCTGCCGAGTTTCGGCGGATCAGCGCGACCGAATCGGAAACCTCGCTGTGGGCCTCTGCGAGTGAGTCGGTGTCGTTGGATCCGGTTCTGCTCGACGCCTGTTTGCACAGCATCGTGCTGACCGCCGATCCTGACACGCTATATCTGCCTGTTTCGATCGATCGAATTACATTGTCCGACAGTGAATGTGCGGCCGGTGACCTGGTGCGCTGCCGTGTTCGCGTAACCGATCGCGGTGCACGAGTGATCGTCGGTGACGCGACGCTGATCGACAGCGACGGCGGCACGATTGCGACAATCGGAGGAGCGTGCCTCATTGCGGCGGGGAGCGCCGCGGCAGCACGGGATGCCGTAGGTCCACGGGACGCTGAAGCCCTGAGGGGTACCGCAGCCCTAGGGCACGCCGAAAGCCTGAGGGATACCGAAGGCCCAGGAGATGCCGAAGCCCTGCGGAACGCGACAGCCCCAAGGGGCGCGCCAACAGTCCTGCGCGGAGAGACCGCTGGTCCTGAGTATGCAACAGTCCCTTGGGGTGCGCGAACTCCAGCCCTGCGCGTAGAAACCGCTGGTCCCGAGCATGCGGCAGCCCGCATCGAGCGGCTGTTCCATCGTCTCCAGTGGACACCGATCGCTATCGGCGAACAACTCCCCGTCGGCAAGGGCGCCGCAGATCGATGGCTGGTGTTCAGTGACGGACCGACGGGGGACGCAGTCGCCGCCGGGCTGTCGGCGCGAAATATCGAGATCAGCGTGCTGCGTCCGGAAGATGTTCTCGGCGAGAGGTTGTCGATCGAGCCCGGCGAGGGGAACTTCGCGGCGCTCCTCTCCGGCCCACCGTTGGGTGGCATCGTCTACGCGTGGACCACCGGTTCCGCGGCGGACCGGGTCGGCACAGTACTGCGGCTCGCCCGCGCGCTGGACGGTGCCGACCGTGTGCCGTCCACGCTGTGGCTGCTCACGGTGGGTGCTCAACGCGTCTCCGGCGCCGACCGCCCCGACCCGGAGCAGGCCATGATGTGGGGGCTGGGCCGAACTCTTGCCACCGAGCATCCTGAATTCGATTGTCGCCTGGTCGATTTGGAGGCGGCAGGCGCGGTCGACACGGCGCTGGTGACAGCCGGCTTCGTCGCCGGGATCGAAGACCGTGAACTCGCCGTCCGCGACGGCCGGTGGCATGCCGCTCACCTGACGGACGGAGTGCTGGATTCGGATGTGGCGGACAACTTCCACCTGGTGGCCCACCGATCCGGTGACCTGGGCCGATTGCGCTGGGATTCGACCGCCCGTCGCGCGCCGGCGCCGGGCGAGGTGGAAATCGCGGTCGAGGCCACCGGTCTGAACCCGCGTGACCTATGGCTGGCGTTGGGCACTCACCCGGACGCTCCCGCGCCGCTCGGCCTGGATTGCTCGGGTCGCGTGACCGCGCTGGGCGCGGGCGTCACCAAGTTCCGCGTCGGTGACCGTGTGGTGGCGTTGGCGAGTGGCAGTTTCGCGCGCTACGTCACGGTGGACCACCGGCTGGTGGCGCCGCTGCCTGCGCGGATGACATTCACCGAGGGCGCCACCATTCCGGCCGCATTCGTTACCGCGTGGTACGGGCTCTTCGAGGTGGCGGGTGTGCGGATGGGTGAGCATGTCCTGGTGCACGCTCCCGCGAACGGAATCGGCATGGCCGCCGTGCAGTTGGCCGGGTGGGCGGGGGCGCACGTGCTCGGCACGGTCGCCCTCAGCCGATGGGCGGCAGGCGTCGGACTCGATATCCCGCAGGTCGACACCTGGCGCACGCACGGTGTGGGCGATCAACTCCACGCGCTCACCGACGGCCGAGGTGTCGATGTCGTATTCAATGCGATCGCGGGCGAGTTCACCGCAAGTGCCGCAAAAATCGTCGGCTCACATGGACGATTCATTGATATTGATGATCCGGGCCAGTCCCGACGCGAGGACGGGGCACAGGCCGGGCGCGGCATCGACTACCGAGTGGTCGATCCGAATTCGGCCGATCCAGAACGTCTGGGCACGATCTTGCGCACGGTGCTGGAACTGTTCGACAACGGTACGTTGGCTGTCCGGGACCAACCGGCGGTGTACGAGGCGGACGACGCGCAGACCGCGTTCCGTTCCTTGTGGCGACACCACCATTCTGGTCCTATTACGTTGCAAAGCAAGACTACTCGTGCAACGGCGAACGGCATCCGAACGGTCGCCGGCACCGGCACTTACTTGGTCACGGGCGGATTCGGAGGACTCGGCGCGGCAGCGGCCCGGTGGCTCGCCGCACGCGGGGCACGCACAGTGCTGTTGGTCGGCAGGCGCGGACCGGATGACGCGGGCGATCGGCTCGTGGCTTCGCTGCGGGCCGACGGTCTTCACGTGGTGACTCGTCAGGTCGACGTCGTGGATCGGGCAGCGGTGGCGGAATTGCTCGCCGGGTTCGAGGAATCGGGGTTGCCGCCGCTGCGGGGTGTGGTCCATTGCGCGGGCGTGCTCGATGACGGCGTTGTCACCGAATTGTCCTGGCGTCGCTTCCAGGCGGTCCTCGGCCCGAAATACCTTGCGGCCCAGCATCTGGACGAGCTGACGCGCGGCATGGAGCTGGATCTGTTCATCACCTACTCGTCGGTCGCGGGGTGGCTGGGCACTCCGGGGCAGGCGAACTATGCCGCCGCCAATGCGGCGCTCGACGCCTTGGCCTGGCGGCGGCGTGCCGACGGGCTGTCCGCGCTGAGCATTGTGTGGGGACCTTTTGCCGATGTCGGGATGGCGGCAGGGCGGCCCGAACTCACCCAACGCCTGGACCGGCGCGGGCTGTCGCCGCTGCGGGTGGCGGACGCTGCCGCGGCACTGGACCGATTGCTGTCGGTCGACAGTCCTTGTGCAGGCGTCTTCGATTTCTCGGCCGATCGTTGGTACACCGCCTATCCGGCTCGCGTTTCGGTCGCGGCGGCGAAACGGGAGTCGATCCCTGACATGCGACCTATCGATGCTGGTGCGACTACGGGGCAGGTGAACGTGCAGCATCCTTCGGAAAGTGCGGCTACACAGCGAGATACGGGCCGTTGGGTAGCGCTCGTAGAGCGCATCGCGATGCGTGTGCTGGATCGGACCGCCGAACTCGATCCGGATCTGCCGTTGCACGACATCGGCGTCGACTCGCTGACCGGGATGGAGTTGCGTGCCGCACTGGCCACCGAGATCGGTGCACCCCTGCCCGCCGGACTCGTTTTCGACTACCCGACCGTGCGCGACATAGCGAAGTTGTTGCAGCGCAAGGGTACTGACGTCAAACTCGACCATTCGAACGGCGCGAGCCAAGTCGCTCACTCGGACCTCGACCAACCGGAGATCGACTACCGGTTCGAGGGGGTGGGGACCGCCGTTCGGCACGAACGAGACGCCGACAACGTCACGCACATCGGTGGCGAGGACGACGATCCGATCGTCATCGTGGGCATGGCCTGCCGGTTCCCGGGCGGCGTGCGTACCCCGGAGGAGTTCTGGGAGCTGCTGTGGGCGGGCCGGGACGCGATCACCGAGGTCCCGCCGCAGCGCTGGGACATCGACGCCTTCTACGACCCGGACCCCGCCGCTCTCGGCGCGATGTACACCCGATGGGGTGGATTCGTTGACGGCGCCGACGAATTCGATCCCGCTTTCTTCGGCATCGGCGCGGCCGAGGCAAGGGCTATGGATCCGCAGCAGCGCCTGCTATTGGAAACGAGCTGGGAGGCGTTGGAGCGGTCCGGGCGGGCGCCGGGGAGTTTGGCGGGCAGCCGGACCGGAGTCTTCGTCGGTATGTGTTTCAGTGAGTATCCCGGAACGGCCACGCAGGCAACAGATCCGGCGTCGATCGGCGCTTACTCCGTGATCGGTTCGGCGCCGAGCGTCGCGGCCGGCCGGGTGGCCTACGCGCTCGGGTTGCAGGGTCCCGCGGTCACGCTCGACACGGCATGCTCCTCGTCGCTGGTCGCCGTGCAGTCGGCGTGGGACGGCCTGCGGGCGGGGCGCTGCGATCTGGCGCTGGTGAGTGGGGTCAATCTGCAGCTGGCACCGGAAACCACGATCGGGTTCTGCCGTCTGGCGTCGCTATCGCCGGACGGCCGGTCGCGGGCGTTCGACGCCGACGCCGACGGCTATGTCCGCGCGGACGGTTGCGGTGTGCTGGTACTGACACGACTATCCGCGGCCCGCGAGCACGGCGACCGGGTGCTCGCGGTGGTGCGCGGTATTGGGGTGAATCACGATGGCAGGTCCAACGGGCTCACCGCACCCAACGGCCCGGCCCAGCAGCGGGTCATCCGGGATGCCTTGGGGCAAGCGGGAATCCGGCCGGGCGAAGTCGACTACGTGGAAGCTCACGGTACCGGCACACCGTTGGGCGATCCGATCGAGGCGGCGGCACTTGCCGAGGTCTACGGCGAGCACCGCACCGTGCCGCTGCTCATCGGCTCCGTCAAAACGAATATCGGGCACACCGAAGGGGCGGCCGGTGTCGCCGGTGTGATCAAGGCCGTCCTGATGGTGCAGCACGCGATGATTCCGCCGAGCCTGCATTTCCACACGCCCAATCCGCTCATCGATTGGTCGGGGCTACCGCTGGAGGTTGTGCGGGAGCCGCGAGCGTGGCCCCAGACCGGCCGCCGTCGCACGGTCGGTGTCAGCTCGTTCGGCATGAGCGGGACCAATGCACACCTCATTCTGCAACAGGCCACACCGGAACCCGTTCGTCGTCACATCGCTTCGGCACCACAGGTGCTGGTCGTCTCAGCGCGTGACGACGCCGCACTGATCGAGTCGGCGAATGGCTGGGCGGACTGTTTGAGTGGGACCGTCGGCGAGCTCGCCGATTTCGCCTACACCTCCGCTACCGGGCGTACCCACTTCGAGGAGCGCCTGGCTGTGGTCGCGGCAACGGCGGATACCGCCGCCGCTCGATTGCGCGCTGCGGCAGCGGATGCGCGGTCGGTGCTGCGAGGCCGGGTCGAGCGCGCCTCGGCCGCACCGAAGATCGCAGTGCTGTTCACCGGGCAGGGATCCCAGTATCCGGGCATGGCCAGGGGATTGTTCGAGACCGAACCGGTGTTCCGGCGGACATTGCAACACTGCGACGACGTGCTGGGGCCGATCAGCGACGGAATGGGGCTGCTCGATGCCTTGTACGGTGACCGTGCGTCCGCAGACACGCTCGCCCGTACGGTATTCACCCAGCCTGCGCTGTTCGCCGTGGAGTGGGCGCTGTGGGAGCTGTGGCGTGACTGGGGGATTGTGCCCGCCGCAGTGCTGGGCCACAGTGTCGGAGAGTATGTGGCCGCATGCGCGGCCGAGGCGATGCGGGTAGACGATGCGCTGCGCTTGATCGCCGTGCGCGGCAGGCTGATGCAAAGCCTGCCGGATGGTGGCGGAATGCTGGCGGTCGAGGCCGATTCGGCGGCGCTCGCCCCGGCACTCGAACGCTATGCGCCCGCGGCGGCGATCGCCGGATTCAACAGTCCGGCTCAGGTCGTGGTCGCCGGGCCGCGCAGCACGCTCGGATTGCTGCAGGATGATTTGGCAGCGGCAGGAATTCGCGCAACTGCCCTGACTGTGTCGCATGCGTTCCATTCACCTCTGATGGACCCGATTCTCGATGATCTGGCCGAAGCCGCACGGCGCACCGTGCTGCGGGATCCCGCGATCCCGATGATCTCGAATGTCACCGGTGCCCCCGTGCGTGCCGGCGAGCTCACGGCTGAGTACTGGGCGCGACAGGCTCGACAGCCGGTTCGCTTCGTGCAGGGGATGCGGGCCCTGACCGAACTCGGGATCGGCACCTTCCTCGAAATTGGTCCGCAACCAACGCTTTCGGCGCTCGGCAGTCGCGCGATCGAGGGTCCCGCGAGGTTTGTCGCGGCATTGCGGCGCGGCCGCGACGACCGAGAGATGACAGCGGATGCGCTGGCGCAGCTGTACGTCGGCGGCGTCGCCATCGATTGGGAACGCGTGCACCGGCCGCATGCGCCACGACGGGTCCTCGCCCCGACCTACCCCTTCCAGCGGCAGCGGTACTGGGTCGACCAGCCACGCAAGCCCATGGCGCCGAGTCCGAACGAGCCGGACGCGGCCGCGCACCGACTCGGAGATGATCTTCATCGACCGACTGCCGCCACGTCTACTGCAGCAGTACACACGCCGCTTCCGTATCTTCCGCGCCGTCTCGACTTGCCCGGCGACGTCACGCATTTCGCTATGACCCTTGCGCCGGTCGCACCACGCTATCTGTCCGATCACGTGGTCGATCATGACGTGGTGGTTCCCGCCGCGTGGTTCGTCGCGACCATCGTGGCGACGACACGGGAGGTGACCGGTGCCGAGGTCGTCACGATCGAAGATCTCGTGATCGCCAGCGGTCTGATGCTGACGGCGGACCATCTCGTTCAGCTACGTTTCGCGCCGCAGATCGCCGGTTTCATCGTGGAGGTCGCGAGCCGCGTGGGGGACGGCTGGCACACCCACGCTCGTGCGCAGGTGTCCACGGGCGCTATCCGAACCACTGTCGAGTTCACCGTCACCGATCTGTTGAATCGTTGCACCGCAGCGCAATCCGCCGACGACTTCTACCGGATGCTCGCCGTCGCCGGTCTGCACTACGGTCCGGCGTTCCAGCGTGTCGTCGAGGTTCGGACCGGTGATCGAGAAGCTGTGGTCAGGATGTCGGATCCCGACGCCGACCCCGACGCCGACCTGCTGCAACCAGTCCTACTCGATGCGGCCTTCCAGGCAACCTATGCCGCGATGGCGCCGCAGGCGGGGACGCACACCTGGGTGCCCATGGCCATCGACCGGGTGAGCGTTCCGGCCGTCGGCGGGCGAATCCGATACGGCCATGTGCGTGTTCTCGAGCAGACGCCGCAGCTGTGTGTCGCCGACGTTCTGCTGCTCGATGAGGAGGGTGCTCCCGTGCTGATCGCCGACGGTCTGCGAGTGGTGCAGACGGCCACCGACCGCTCTGACGCCCGACCCGCAGTCCAGCTGTCGCCGACCACCCACGGCGAGGCAGCCCTTCAGGATGTCTACCGCATGGCTTGGCGGGATGCCGGGCCGGTCACAGAAGTCGCTGCTGCGGGCCGCTGGCTCGTCGTCGGCACCGTGGGCGGCCCCGGCGACGCGGTCGCGGCCGGTCTGCGGGCATCGGGCGCACACTGCGCAGTAGCGCGGCCCGGCCCCGGATTCGGGTTCCTCGCGGACGACGAGTTCGAAGTGGACCTCGGCATCCCGGCGGCGGTGCGGGCCTTGCTCGGCGCGGCAAGCGACGGGCGAACGCCGCTGCGCGGCATTGTCTACACGACGCCGGTGTCGGCCGCCGATGACATGACGCCGGACCGGGCTCAGCAGGCAGTCCTCGGCGCACTGCACCTGGTGCAGGCAGCGGCCGTGAGCGGTGAACCGGCACTGTGGCTGCTCACCCGCAACGGCCAGCAGGTGGATGCAGCCGATCGGGTCGCGCCGGATCAGTCCGCACTGTGGGGCTTTGCCCGCAGTGCTCACCTCGAGCAGCACGAAATCGGTTGCCGAATAATCGATCTCGATGATCGATCGGCAGCAGATGCGGAAGCTGTTGTTGCCGAGCTGCTCTCGACCACACCTCGTCGACAACTCGCGCTGCGCGGCGGAAAGCGGCTGCTGCCGCGACTTGTTCCCGCCCAGCGATCCCGGCCGGAGCCGGGACGGAACGGTTTCGACAGCGCGGCCACCACGCAGACGGTGCTGAGCACCGAGGGGACGGTGCTGATCACCGGGGGGCTCGGCGGAATCGGCCGGACCCTGGCCCGCTGGTTCGTCGACCGCGGCACCCGAAGCCTGGTCCTGGCCGGGCGCAATGCCCCGGACGCCATGGCACTCCAGCTGATCACCGAGCTCAGAGAACGTGGCGCGCATATCGAGATCCGCACTCTCGACGTGGCCGATCGTGCTGCGGTAGCGGCCACCCTGGACTGGATCGACCGTGAACTCGCACCGCTGGCCGGGGTTGTTCACCTGGCGGGTGTCCTCGATGACGGGGTGATCGTCGAGCAGTCCGCGACCCGAATGGGCCGCGTTCTCGCGCCGAAATTGCACGGCGCCTGGCATCTGCACGACCTGACCGCACCACGCGCACTGCGGTTTTTCCTGCTGTTCTCCTCGGCGTCCGCGGTGGTCGGCCTGCCCGGCCAGTCGAGCTACAGTGCGGCCAACGCGTTCCTGGACGGATTGGCCGAGCTGCGCTGCGCCGCTGGCCTACCCGCACTGTCGATCGCCTGGGGACCCTGGGCCGGAACAGGCATGGTGGACCGGCTCGGCGCCGGCGATGTGCAACGCCTCGCCCGCCGCGGCTACTACCTGCTCTCCGAGCGCCGTGCACTCGAAATCCTTTCGCACACTATGGATTCGGAGAGTGGCGCCCTGATGGCACTGCCGCTCGACCTGCCCGCCCTGCGCCGGTCCGGTGTTGAGGTGCCCGAGGTGCTGGCGGGCCTCGCCGCCGGCGGCACACTGCCGCCGGCCCCGACTTCCGTCGCGGTGGAGCGCAGGGTCATCCACGATCGGACCGGATTCGACGCCGAGATGGCGGCGCTGGTCCGGCACTGTATCGGCCTGGCTCCCGACGCCGACCTCGATCGTCCACTGCACGAACTCGGCCTGGATTCGGTCGCGGCCATCGAGATCCGGGACGAGCTGTCTCGCGCCGTCGGGCACCGCCTGCCCGCCACGCTGGCATTCGAATATCCGACCCCGCGTGCGGTCATCGACCTGCTCGTGCAGCTGGGAACGGCTGTGCAAGAGCCGGTTTCGCGGCGGGACGGGGTATCTGCCGTATACCCGATCGCACCGGTGGGTGTGTCGGCACGGGATTCGGTTGTGCAGCAGTACGAAGTGTCCGCGGAACGTGCCGCCCATTACTCGTCGGCTGCCCAGGATGAGCCAGGGCGCACCTCGGTTGCGCTGCGGGGTGAGTTGTCCGCGAGCGGGTTCGTTCGCAGTTCGCCCGGATCTGTGAACACACCAGCTCATGAAGCGGTGTCGCGACAGCATGAGGTCTCCGCGCCGAGCCCGGCCGATACGGAGGCGCTACGGATCACCGGTCTCGCGCCGGCCAGGCGGGAGCGCTCGGACGAGGGCGTCGGGGATATCGCCATTGTGGGTGTGAGCGGTCGGTATCCGGGAGCGGACGGATTGGAAGAGTACTGGCGGGTCTTGCTGGAGGGGCGCGACTGCATTACCGAGATTCCGCGGGAGCGGTGGGATCACTCGCGATACTTCGTTCCGGATCGGCACAACCCGTATACCTCCTACACCAAGTGGGGCGGGTTCCTCGACGATGTCGATTGTTTCGATCCGCTGTTCTTCGCGATCTCGCCGCGTGAGGCGGAGGTGATGGATCCGCAGGAACGACTGTTTCTGCAGACAGCTTGGTCCGCTTTGGAAGACGCGGGACATACGAGGGCCGATCTGGCGCGGCGTGGATTGCGCCCCGAAGAGGCCGGGGTATTCGTCGGCATCATGTGGGGCACTTACCAGATGTTCGGCGCGGAGGAGTCGCGGCTGGGACGCGGCACGTTGCCCGCTTCGACTTTCTGGAGTGTCGCCAATCGGGTGTCGCACGCGCTCGATTTCCAGGGGCCGAGCATGGCGGTGGACACGGCGTGTTCCTCCTCGCTGACCGCGCTGCATCTAGCCTGTCAGAGCTTGCGCACCGGGGAGTGCCGGATGGCCGTGGTCGGCGGGGTCAACCTGTCGCTGCACCCGTACAAGTTCGTGGCGTTGAGCCAGGGGCAGTTCGCCTCCACCGACGGGCGCTGCCGATCCTTCGGGGCGGGCGGCGACGGATATGTGGCCGGAGAGGGGGTCGGCGCGCTCGTGCTGCGGCCGCTGGCCGACGCCGAGGCAGACGGCGACACCATCCACGCGGTCATCAAGGGCACCGCGGTGAACCATGGCGGCCGGGTGAACGGCTTCACGGTGCCCAACCCGACGGTGCAGGCGGCAGTGATCCGTTCGGCGCTACGCACCGGCGACGTCGATCCGGATTCGGTGTCCTACATCGAGGCACACGGCACCGGAACCGCACTCGGCGACCCCATCGAAATTGCCGGCCTGTCCAAGGTATTCGGCGGAACCGAGCGGGCCGAGCTGCCCATCGGCTCGGTGAAGTCCAACGTCGGGCATCTGGAGGCCGCGGCAGGTGTGGCGGCACTGACCAAAGTGCTGCTCCAACTGCGCCACGAGACCATCGTGCCCTCACTGCACGCGACGCCGGCCAACCCGAACATCGACTTCGCGAGCACTCGGTTCCGAATTCCCGAGCGACCGCTGCCGTGGCCGTCCGGTGGTCCTGGGCAGCCGCGCCGGGCGACGATCAGCTCATTCGGCGCCGGAGGATCCAATGCGAATGTCGTGCTCGAAGAATACGTGGACCAGCGCCCGGTCACCCGATGGGTCGACGATCAGATCGTGCCCGTGTCGGCGCGGGATGCAGATCGTCTCACCGAATACGTTGCGGCACTGGATCGTTTCCTCACCACCCAACGGCCGAACCTGGCCGATCTTGCGCACACAATGCAGGTCGGCAGGCTGGCGGGCAGCGCGCGAACCGCGTTCATAGCGCGCGATCTGGACGAACTCCGGGCAGCGGTTCGTACCTGGGTCGAAGACGCGCCCGGCGCGCGCGGTTCAGCGCGAGCGGCCGCCGATCAGCGCATCGCGAACTGGCTCAACGGTGCCGAGATCGATTGGGAGACCGTGTGCAACAACGAATCCCATCGTCAGATCCCGCTACCGACCTATCCGTTCGCCCGCGAACGCTACTGGATTCCCGACGTCGTGGACCGAAACGATGGTCCGACAGCGGACGACGCAACCCCCTCCGCGGCGCCGGCAGCAAGCGTTGCCGATCTCGGAACCACCGTCGATGCCGGAACGCGTGCCAGGAATGGGCAGGCCCGCAGCGCCACCTTCGAAACCATCCCCACCGGGGCGGAAGCGGTTGCCGTGCGCGCGGAACGGCGTGCACTCGTTCCCGTGTGGCGGCCCACGGAACCCGGCCGCGGTGATATACGCGACCGCCTGCCGCTGGTCTTGTACGACTCCCGGACACCCGCATCCTTCGTCGAGGCACTGCGGGCAACACTCGGGGAGCGGCGCCTGATCCGGGTCACCGATGCCCCACGAGACGGTGACCTCGACCGTACCGACTTCGCAGCGGGCGCCCAACTCGGTCGTGCACTGCTGGCTCGGTACTCGGACACCGACAGCGTGATCGATCTCTGCGATCTCGCCCCGTTGCCCTCCGGTCACCGACCGACTGCTGATCTCGGCCGAATGGGCTTGTACCAGGGCGTGATCGACGGCCGTTCGCGTGCCCTGTTACTGCTGCATGTGGCGGCGGGCACCCCGGGCACAGACGGGCCGGAGTGCACGCCGCTCGCCGGACTGGTCGCGGCTCTCGCCGATGAGATCGGCGATGTACACACCCGCAGTGTGCATCTGGTCGCCCACCGCGGCGCCGTCTGCGCCGATCCGCACTCGCTGATCGAGATCCTCGGCGCGGAGTGCGCGTCCGTGGGTGACGAAGCCCCGCGCGTGCAGTACCAGGGCGGGCGACGTTCGACCGTCGGGCTCGAACCGGTGGCACCGCGCAGCGGACTCGTCGTCGATCCCGCCCGCACCTATGTCGTGACCGGCGGAACCCGCGGCCTCGGTGCGGAATTCGCGGCCATGCTCGTGGAGCGCGGCGCCCGCAGGCTGGCCATTCTAGGACGGGAGGCGCTGCCGCCCGAATCCGAATGGCCAGGACTGGCCGACTCGGACGGGCCGCACGCGGCCAAGGTGCGGCGGCTGTCCGCGCTGCGCGACCGAGGTATCGCGATACGCACCTACTTCGGCGACCTCACCGATGAGGCGGCATTGACCCATTTCGTTGCCGAGGTCCGGCGTGAGCTCGGCCCGATCGGCGGCGTATTGCACTGCGCGGGCGCTGTTTCCGTGGACAGTCCCGCCTTCGTCCGCAAGACCGCGCCCGCGGTGGCAGACGTTCTGGCGCCGAAGATCGCCGGAACGGCGGTGCTCGCCGCGGTGCTCGCCGCTGATCGACCGGACTTCTTCGTGCTGTTCTCCTCGGTCTCGGCCGTCCTGCCCGGTCTCGCAGTCGGGTTGTCCGACTACGCGATGGCCAACGCACACCTGGACCGCTTTGCCGAGGCCCAGCACGCCAACGGCCGCACGTGGTTCCGTTCGATCGAGTGGCCGTCTTTCCGCGGCACCGGGTTCGGTGCGGTGACGACGTCGGCCTATCGGTCGACCGAATTGCCGACGATGACGGCAGCGGAGGGCTTCGATCTCCTGGACGGCATCCTCGGCCTGCCCGACGCACCGGTCGTCCTGCCCTATCACGGTGCGCCACTGCAGCTCTCGCTCCACCGGTCGAAGCGCAACGCGGTCTCCGGTCCGGCCGTGGCTACGCCTGCCGTGGCTACGCCTGCCGTCGATGCGGGCGCACATGGCGGATCGAGTCGGGCCTATCGGGAGTTGCTGCGAATCTTCTCCGATGAGCTGAAGCTCGCGCCCGCCCGTTTCGAGGGGCACAAGCGTTTCGACGAGTACGGCGCCGACTCCGTACTCATCGCTTCCGCGGTACGCCGCATCGAGAAGGTGACCGGACAACCTTTCGATCCGGCACTGGTGCTGGAGTACCCAACCCTGGACGCACTGGCCGATCTACTGACCGACCAGCATCCGGATCTGTTCGCCGCCCCATCACATCCGAAGCGGGCGCAACCCCATGGCGATCCAGATCCGCGGGGCGCAGTCGACGGTGGCGCGACCAACGGCGTGGGCCCGCATCGCACCGGCGCACTGCCGGCATCGGGCAACCAGCGTATTGGCTCGGTCGCGCCGATCGCCGTCGTCGGAATCGGCTGCCGCCTGCCGGGCGGTGACGACCCGAACGCGTTCTGGCGCATGCTCGCGGCAGGCGAATCCGGTATCCGCGAGGTCGATCCGGCACGCTGGGATCCCGCGCGGTACTACCACCCGACCGGAGGTCCGGGATCGACCAACAGCAAATGGGGCGGCTTCGTCGACGGCGTCGACCTGTTCGATCCCGGGTTCTTCGGGATCAGTGACGCGCTCGCCTGGCAGATGGACCCCCTGCAGCGGCTGCTGCTGGAAGCATCTGTGCTGGCGACCGCGGATGCCGGCTATCACCGCGACGAGCTCGCGGGCCGCCGGATCGGGGTGTACGCGGGTAGTCGTGCGGCCAACTACTTCGACCGCATTCCGGTCGCTGACCGCCACACCATCGTCGGCATCGGGCAGAACTTCATCGCCGCCCGCATCTCCGACTACTTCGATTGGCATGCGGGCAATCTCATACTGGACAGCGCCTGCTCGTCGTCGCTGGTATCGGTGCACCTGGCCTGCCAGGCGCTGCGCGCAGGCGAACTCGACGCGGCACTGGCCGGTGGCGTCGAGGTGCTGTTGGACGAGGCACCGTTCGTGACCCTGGCCGCAGCCGGTGTGCTGTCGCCGAACGGCCGTTGCGCTACCTTCTCCGAGCACGCCGACGGCTTCGTGCCGGGGGAGGGCGCGGCATTGCTGTTGCTCAAGCGTCTGGACGACGCGGTCCACGACGGAGACCGGATCTACGCGGTGCTGCGCGGCTCGGCGATCGGCAACGACGGGCACACGATGGGCATCACCACACCCAATATGCGCGCGCAGATCGAGGTCATCACCGCCGCCCTCGACACGGCGGGCGTGTCGCCCGACGCGCTGTCGTATATCGAAGCGCACGGCACCGGGACCATGATCGGCGACCCGATCGAACTGAAGGCCTTGGCGACCGTACTCGGCGACCGTTCGCGCGGACCCCAACCGTGTGCGGTCGGCAGCGTGAAAACCAATATCGGCCATCTACTTTCGGCGGCCGGTATTGCCGGCGCGGTGAAAACGATTCTCGCGGTGCACCATGGTGCGCTGCCGCCTTCGCTGCACTGCGAAAACCTCAACCCGCGTTTCGCGTTCGCCGGGTTGCCGCTGTACATCAACCGCGAGCTGCGCCAGTGGCGCACCGACGACGGCAGGCCCCGTGCCGCGGGCGTCAGCTCGTTCGGGTTCGGTGGCACCAATGCCCACCTGATCGTCGAAGAGGCACCTGGGGCGCACCGTCCGGTGCGTAACCCGCTGTCGCCCCCCGTCTTCCGCAAGAGGAGCTTCATGCTGCCGAAAACGGTTCCGAGCACACCGACCGATCCTGGGCCCCGGTTCGTGCTTTCGTCGGTGCCCACCACGGTCGCGCCGACAGTGCCCACCGCGTCGTTCCTACGCGTGGAGCCACTGGTATGAACGAGCGAAGTGAGGGAGTCGTGTGCCGGTGCGCTTCGCGCATGTCGCAGCCGAGCGTCAGCGAGGCGCGGGCATGAGTGGGATCGAGCTGGACAGTTTCGCCACCACTGTTCTCGCAGACGATCCGGTGGTGCGGGACCATCGGGTGCACGGGGTGCGGATTCTGCCCGGTGTGGTGTATCTCGACATGATTCTGCGTGCCGCGATGGCAGCCGGCTACGCGCCGGCGGACCTGGTGATCCGGGAGGTGTTCTTTCACCGGCCGGTCGCGTTGGACTCCGGCGGCGCGGTCCGCATCGCATTCCGGGTGGAGGCCAGCAGCGGTCGCGTTCGGATCGATGTGCAGCGGCTCGACTCGGGCGAACCGACCGGGCCGATCGAGTTGGTTGCGGAATGTGTTGTCGCACGGTCTGATTCAGTCACGGATCCGGAACCCATGGACCTGGATGCAGTTCGGGCAGCGCTGGTCGCGGCCCGTGGCCTGGACGAGATGTATCAACAGAGCGGTAGCCGCGGCATCGAGCATCGCGATTTCATGCGCGCCGCAGGCATTTTCGGTCGTCATGAGGATGTGGTGACCGCGGAGCTGACGCTGGGTGCCGAAGGGGCGGCGCACCTGCCCGGGTTCCTGCTGCATCCGACATTCTTGGATGCGTCGACGATCGTGCCGTTCGTCGATCCGCATCGACTGGGCATCGATGACGACAGCGCGTTCATTCCGATCCACTTCAGCGAGGTTCGGGCGTGGCGCCCGACGCCGGAGCGGGTGTTGGTGCATGCCGCGGTTCGCGGCCCCGGCCACGCACAGGATCTATTGCGAGCCGAGGTGCGGCTATACAACGAGGCGGGCCGTCCGGTCGCGGACTATCGGCTGACCTCCAAACGCGTTCGGGGCAGCGCAGATATCCATCGGTTACTGACCGAGTCCTACGCGGCACCGCCGGCGGCGCCAGCCTCGACCGGTCCGAGCGGGCCAGCACCGGCCGAGACCGGGTTCGCGCCGAGCCGGCAGGCGGATACGCGGGATCCGCGCGCGGTGATCACCGCGGACCTGGTGGTGCTTGTCGCCTCCGAGACGGCCATCGACCCCACCGGGGTCGCGACCGACGTGGGTTTCTATGAGCTCGGCCTCGATTCGAGCCGACTACTGCGTTTGACCGCGGAGTTGGAAGCCCGGGTCGGTGAACCGCTGTATCCGACCTTGCTGTTCGAGTACCAGACCATCGATGCGCTCGCCGGGTATCTGGCCGACACGGTCGGCGCGCGGTACCGTGCAGCCGCGACGGCGCCGGTGGCGGCGGCGCCGGTCGCACTGCGCCGAGACAGTTTGGTCACCTTCGGATTCGATTGGCAGCAGGCGGATACGCCGTACCGGCGACGGGAGCCCGACAGCCTGCTCGTCTTCGACACTGCGGATCAGCCGTATCGGCACCAGGGGCGGGCGACGGTTGTCCGCGTTCGGCCCGGTGGTGAATTTGTCTCAGGTTCCTCCGAATTCGTTGTCGATCCGGCCGACCCGCGGCATCTGCGGCTACTGCTCGCCGAGCTGTCCACCCGCCGCCGAACCTTCGACGCGGCGGTGTATCTGTGGAGTGAGCGCCACACGGGAACCGAGGCCGACCCGCACCGGATCGCGGAGCAGGTGTACCTCCCGTTACGCGAGTTGGTGCGGGCCGTGGCGGATGTTCCGGACGCGCCCGTGCGACGGATCCTGGTCCTTTCCACAGCGTCCACACCGGGAAAGCTCAGCAGCGCGCTGATCGGTGGCTTCGCGCGCACCGTCCGGCTCGAGCTGCCGCGGCCGATCGTCCGGGCCGTGCTGTGTGACACCGCCGCCGATCTCGATGCCGCGATCACTGCCGAACTCGCCATCGACGACCACGACGCGGCGACCGAGATCCGCTATCGCGCGGGCCGCCGCGAGGTCCGCACACCAGGGGAAATTTCCCTTGCCGCAACGAGAACGGCCGCCCCGCTGCTCGAACAGCACCTGGTGGCGATCGTGACCGGCGGCTTCGGCGGCATCGGTCAGCAACTCGCCCGAAAGCTCGCGCGCGAGTACCGGGCCCGGCTGCTACTGGTGTCTCGCAGTCCGCTCGACGAGTCGGGGGCAAGGTTGCTCGCCGAGATCACCGGCCTCGGCGGCGAAGCCGTTCATGTGCGGGCCGATATCGCTGTCGCCGCCGAAGTCGAACGAGTCGCGACTATCGCACGCGCCACCTTCGGGCGTGTCGATGCGCTGTACCACGGCGCCGGAGAGCTACACGACGGTCTGCTCACCAGCACGACAGGTGATGTGGCGAGATCGGTTCTCGCCCCGAAACTCTGCGGTGCCCAGTGGCTGATCCGGGCGGTTCCGGAGGCGCGTCTGATGGTGCTGTTCTCGTCGGTTTCCGCGGTCTTGGGCAATCCGGGACAAGCGGATTACGCGGCGGCGAACCGGTATCTCGATGCCTTCGCCGAACTGCACGACAACACCGCGGGATCACCGCGGGTGATCAGCATCAATTGGCCGCTGTGGGCCGAGGGCGGGATGCGCGCGCCCACCGAGCAGATCGAGGCGTTGGGGCGGGCGGGAATCGGTCTGCTGCCCACCGACATCGGGCTGGACCTGCTGATGTCGGCCGCGTCGGCCGATCGTGCCCAAGTGGCCTGTGTCTGGGGCGACGCGGAAGCCGTGCGTGCACGACTACACCCGGGTCCGACCTCCTCTGCGGCTACACCAACCGAGATTCCCTCCGTGCACCCCGCCGAACCCGAACCCGCACAGCAGCGTAGCGGCGCCGAGAGCGACACCGCCCTCGCCATTGTCGGCATCAGCGGTCGATATCCGGATGCCGACACCCTCGACGAGTTCTGGCACAACCTGCGCGACGGGCACGACGCGGTCGGACCCGTCCCGGCCCAGCGGTGGTGGCTCACCGCCGCCCATCGCTCGGCAGGCTCCCCACCGATGACGGGTGGGTTTCTGCGGGGCGTGGCCGGTTTCGACCCGCAATTCTTCCGCATCCCGCCTGCGCACGCCCCACTCATGGATCCACAGGAGCGGCTGTTCCTCCAGCAGGCGTATGCGGCGCTCGAACACGCCGGCTACCACCACGAGGATCCGGCTGTCCGGGATCGGCGGGTCGGCGTATTCGTCGGCGCGACCTGGAGCGACTACCGGCTACTCGGAGTGGAGGCCACACGCACCGGCGATCCCGTTGCGGTGGCATCGATTCCGTCGTCCATCGCTAACCGGACGTCGTACACCCTCGGCCTGCGCGGGCCGAGCCTCACCGTAGACACGGCATGTTCGGCATCGCTGACCGCGTTGCATCTTGCCCGGCGCAGTCTGCTGGAGGGCGAGTGCGACGCGGCGATCGTCGGTGGCGTGAACCTGCTGCTGCACCAGGACAAGTTTCTACTGCTGAGCAGTTTGGGCATGATGTCGGACACCGGCAGGTGCAGGTCGTTCGGTGCGGGGGCCGACGGGTACGTGCCAGGCGAAGGGGTTGGTGCGATCTATCTCAAACCGCTGCCTACCGCCCTCGCCGACGGCGACACCATCCACGGCCTGGTGCTGGGCAGCGCGGTGAATCACGGAGGGCAGACCGCCGGATATAGCGTGCCCCATCCTGGCGCGCAGGCCGAGGTGATCACCGAGGCGCTACGCGCGGCCGGAGTCGAACCGGGGACGATCGACTACATCGAGGCGCACGGTACTGGAACCGCGCTCGGTGATCCGATCGAAATCGCCGGCCTGGCAGTGGCATTCGGGCGGCCCATCGGCGAGGGGCTTCAGCGTGCACTCGGCTCTGCGAAATCGAATATCGGGCATCTGGAGGCGGCCGCGGGTATAGCGGGCCTCACCAAGGTGCTGCTGCAGTTCCGGCACGGCCGCATCGCACCGACCTTACATGCCGCACAGGTGAATCCGGCGATCGCGTTCGACACGGTGCCGTTCCATCTGCCACAGCAGCTCGAAGACTGGCCGCGCGCCATCGTCGAGGGCGCTGCGCGGCCGCGCCGTGCGGGGCTCAGCGCCTTCGGTGCGGGCGGTGCGAACGCCCATGTGGTGCTCGCGGAGTTCATCGACCAGCGGGCGCGGCCCGCGGTGACCGGCGAGCCGGAGGTTTTCGTCCTCTCGGCGCGGTCGTCCGACCGACTCCGGCGCTACGCCGAGACGATGGCCCGGCATTTCCGCGCACTGGATCCGGGCGATTTCGCCGATGCGGTGCGCACTCTGCAGGTCGGCAGGCCCGCACTCGCGCATCGGCTCGCTGTCGTCGCGACCGGCCCCGATGCGGTGGTAATCGCGCTCGAGCAGTACCTCTGCGACCAGGCGAGCCCCGTGGTGACCGGAACACTGGGCGCCGGTGCGCGGTCGACAGAACTCGGGCCGGTGACCTCCCCCGAGCAGACGGCACGGCAGTGGGTCGCAGGAACCGCCGTCGACTGGACCGAACCAGCCCGACGGGTACCGTTGCCGGGATACCCCTTCGATCAACGGGACTACTGGATCAGCGCGCCACCGAAGTCCGAATTCGACGCGGCAGTGGCACGATTCGAGTCCAGCCCGCGCCAGGGCGGGATCGGCGAGCCCGGACAAGCGGAGCTGGCGCGCTACGCGGCGATACGCCTGTTCGGCGTGCTGACCGACCTCGGACTTGCGGCAGGGGAGTGGTCGGCCGCATCGATGCGGGGGCGCCTCGGTGTGCTGGCCCGCTTCGAGCGACTGCTCACCAGTTGCCTCGACATCCTGCTGCGGCACGGATTGGTGCGGGACGCAGGTGCCGGGATCGTGGTCACCGGGCCAGCGCCGGGAGCGACTTGGATGCGCGCGGATCTGCTCGCCCGATTCCCCGAGACCGAACCGTATGTGACGCTGCTCGACGCCTGCCTGACCGCCTACCCACAGGTGCTGCGCGGCGAGCTGGCTGCGACCGAGGTGCTGTTCCCGCGCGGCGAACTCGAGCTGGTCGGCGCGATCTACCGAGGGAACGCGGCCTATGACTTCGCCAACGGTCTGCTCGCAGATCTGGTGGCGGCGGTCGCGCGGGAGCGGGCCGACAACCAGGAGCGGACAGGCGATGCGCTGCCGCTGCGGGTGGTGGAAGTCGGCGCGGGCACCGGCGGCTCGACACACGCCGTGGTAGCCGCGCTGGTGGCTTCCGGAGTGCCGTTCGAGTACCACTACACCGACGTGGCGCAGAGCTTTGTCGCACACGGCCGGCGTACCTTCGCCGACCAGACCGGAATGCGTTTCGGGGTGCTCGATATCGAGGTCGATCCGGAGCGGCAGGGGTTTCCGGTCGAGGGTGCCGATCTCGTGGTGTGCGCCAACGTCTTACACGCGGTGCGGGCTATCGGACCTGCCCTGCATCATGTCCGCCGTCTGCTCGCGCCGGCGGGTGTGCTGGCGTTCACCGAGGCGACCACCGATCTGGAGGTACTCGCGCTGACATTCGGATTGCTCGAAGGCTGGCACGGGTATCGGGATCCCGAACTGCGGATCGCGCACTCGCCGTTGCTTTCGGAGGATCAGTGGCACGTCGCGCTGACGAACGCAGGCTTCACCGGTGTGCAGGCTTGGGGTCCCGGGTTATTCGCCGACACGGAGCCGAGCTTCCGCCTGCTGGCGGGGGTGAGCGACGCCGCGCCCGCGCTCGTGGCCGCCTTCCCGCCGCAGGATGCGGTTGGCATCGCGACGCCGCCCGCGTCGGCTGATCCTGTGAACTCGGTGGACATTTCGAGCCTCGAAGCCGAGATCACCGGCATGGTTGCAGAGGGGCTCGGGGTGTCGGGTGCCGACGTTCATCCGGAGCTACCGCTGTCCGAGTACGGCGTCGACTCGATTCTCGCGGTCAAGATCATCGACCGGGTCAATGCCCGCTACCGATTGTCACTGCGGCCGACAGCGGTCTTCGATCACCCGTCGGTGCGGCAACTGACCCGACGGATCGCCGACGACGGCGCAATCGCCGCCGCGGCACCCACCGACGCGTCGTCAGCGGCCGCAGCCTCGGCACCCGACACCGCCGCACCGGTCGCCACAACACCCGGTACGCCGGCATCCGCCCGCCCCGCGATTGCACCGTCGATTCCTGCGAGAAGGACGGCACCGCAGTCGATGGATATCGCTGTCATCGGAATGTCGGGGCGGTTCCCCGGCGCCGCGAACCTCGAAGAATTCTGGCGAAATCTTGCCGCCGGACGGGATGCGGTGACCGAGGTTCCGCCGTCGCGCTGGCCGATCACCGACTATTTCCGGCCGGGACCGGTGACGCCGGGCAAGACCTACTCGAAATGGGGCGGCTTCCTCGACAACGTCGACCGCTTCGATCCGATGTTCTTCGATCTGGTGCCCGCCGAGGCCGACTACATGGACCCGCAGCAGCGGTTGTTCCTCGAACACAGCTGGCTGGCGCTGGAAGACGCCGCGATCGATCCCAAGTCTTTGCGGCGCAGCCGATGTGGCGTATTCGCCGGGTCGCCTGGATCCGATTACGCGACCCTGCTCCGCAGCCGCGCCGAGTTCGGTTCGCACCATATGTTCACCGGCAACAGCCCGGCAATCCTGCCCGCCAGGGTGGCCTACCACCTCGATCTCACCGGACCGTGTCTCGGGCTCGACACCGCATGCTCGTCGGCGTTGGTCGCGGTGCATCAGGCCTGCCGCAGCCTCGCCACCGGTGAATCCGAGCTTGCGTTGGCGGGTGGGGTGGCGGTCTTCGTGACGCCCGAGTACCACCTGTTGGCCGCATCGATGGGGATGCTGTCGCCACTCGGCCGCTGCGCGAGCTTCGACGCTTCCGCCGACGGGTTCGTTATCGCAGAAGGCGTCGGGGTGGTGGTATTGAAGCCCCTGGCCGCTGCCGAACGCGACGGCGACCCGATCCAGGGGGTGATTCGTGGCATCGGAGTGAACCACGACGGTCGCACCAACGGCATAACCGCACCGAGTACCCGCTCCCAGACCGAGCTGGAACTCGATGTCTATCGGGCCAACGGAATCGACCCGGCGAGCATCGGCTACATCGAAACGCACGGCACCGGAACACGGTTGGGCGACCCGATCGAGATTGCGGCACTCACCTCGGCATTCCGCCACTACACCGACACGCTAGGCACCATCCCGGTCGGCTCGGTGAAGTCGAACATCGGGCACGCGTCGCACGCGGCCGGGATGGCGAGCCTGTTCAAGGTGCTGCTGGCCATGCGTGCCGGGCAGATTCCACCCTCGTTGCACGTCGATTCGGTGAACCCGCTACTGGATCTGGCGAATTCGCCGTTCTTCGTCAATACCGACCTGCGCGCGTGGCCGGACGGGCCGCGGCGCGCCGCCGTCAGCTCCTTCGGATTCAGCGGCACCAACGCCCATCTCGTCGTAGACGGCCACCCGCCGGTTCGGGCACCCCATCGAGACACCGGCAGCGGTGGAGCGCAAGTGGTGGTGCTCTCGGCTCGCTCTGCGGACAGCCTCGGTCGCGCGGCGCGGGCGCTGCGCAGGCATCTGGCCGCGCACCCTGAGGTCACGCTCCCGGATATCGCGCGTACCCTCGCCTTCGGCCGAGCGGCCTTCGAGTACCGCTTGGCGATCGTCGCGGATTCCGTCGACGGCCTCGCGGCCCGCCTGGCCGACTATATCGAAGGCGACACTCCGACACGTGTTTTCACCGGTCTGATCCCCGACACCATCATTGCGGAGCAATCCGCGACGGTGGTCGCTGATCCGAACGCGGCCGCGCGGCGATGGGTCGCAGGAGAACGAGTCGAATTCGCAGGCTGGTCATCGGAATTCGCACAGCGGGTACACCTACCGGGATACCAGTTCGAGCGGGAACGGTGCTGGGTGCCCGACGACGGCGCCGCATCCGAGATCACCACCGCAGCGCCAACAGTTGCGGAGCCGGCGATTCGACCGACGCACGTCGATACACCGGCACCCACTGCGGAACCGGCGCCTCGGCCCGGGGCGTCCACCGACGATGCTCCCCTCCAGCAGAGCGTGCAGGAGTATCTCAAGGGTCTGCTCGCCGTGTATTGCCGACTGGATGCCGACCGGATTCGCACACGTATTCCGTTGCAGGACTACGGGATCGATTCGGTACTCATCAGCAGGATGAACGATCGGCTCGAGTCGGACTTCGGTGCACTGCCGAGCACCCTGTTCTTCGAGTACCAGACCGTCCGGGAGCTGGCGGGCTATCTCAGCGAGGAACACCCGGAACGGTTGGCGACGCTGAGCATCGCGGCCGCGCGGCCGGTAGCGCCCGACGCACCGGCCTCCGCCACCGCTACCCCGTCATCCGAGCCGACCGGCTACGGGACCGGCATGGCCTCCGCCGCCACAGCCACTGTCGATGCAGTAGCCACCAGCCCCGGACCCGACGTGGACGACGAAATCGCCGTCATCGGTATGGCGGGCAGATTCCCGATGGCGCAGGACATCGAAGAATTCTGGGCCAACCTGGTTTCCGGCCGCGACTGCATCATCGAGGTGCCGCCGGACCGCTGGGATCATCGTGCTTTCCACTCCGAAGACCCCGACGAGCCCGGCACCACCTATGCGCGCTGGGGTGGCTTCATCGATGATGTCGACAAGTTCGACGCACGATTCTTCGGTATCACCCCGAAAGATGCCGAGGAGATGGACCCACAGCAGCGGCTGTTCCTCGAAACATCCTGGGCTGCATTGGAAGACGCCGGTTACTCGCCGGATCGGGTGCGGGCCGGAGCGCGGGCACGCGGATTGGTCGATGCCGGCGTCTTCGCCGGTGTCGGGTATGCCGAGTACCAAGCCTTCGTCGGTGTGCCGATCTCCGGCTATTTCGCCATCCCCAACCGGGTTTCGTATCACCTCGGTTTCAGCGGCCCGAGCATGGCGGTGGACACGGCGTGCTCCGCCTCGCTGACCGCCCTGCACCTCGCGTGCGAGAGTCTGCGCCGCGGTGAATCCGCATATGCCCTCGCAGGCGGTGTGAATGTGTCGATTCACCCGGGGAAGTACCTGTTGCTCGGCTACGGACGGTGGGCCTCCACAGATGGCCGCTGCCGCTCGTTCGGCGCAGGCGGCGACGGCTACGTGCCGGGCGAGGGCGTGGTCACCCTGGTGCTCAAGCCTTTACGACATGCCCGCGCCGATGGGGACCGGGTCTACGGCGTGATCCGCGGCAGCGCCGTCAACCACGGCGGCCGCACCAATGGGTTCACGGTGCCGAATCCGACGGCCCAGGCCGATCTCATCGGCCGCGCACTGACCACGGCCGGGGTGGATGCCCGCGACATCGGCTACGTCGAGGCGCACGGCACCGGTACCGCGCTCGGCGATCCGATCGAGATCGCGGCGCTGACGAGGGCCTACCGCCGGTCTACGACCGAGCAGGGCTACTGCGGCATCGGCTCGGCGAAATCGAGTGTCGGGCACCTGGAGGCGGCCGCGGGTGCCGCGGGCGTGGTGAAGGCGCTGCTGCAACTGCGCCACCACACGATGGCGCCGAACCTGCACAGCGACCCGTCCAACCCGGCGATCGATTTCGCCGCGACCCCGTTCCGCATCATCGACACACCTACCGCATGGCCGCGGCCGGATGACGGCACACCGCGGATCACTTCGGTCAGCTCGTTCGGTGCGGGCGGGGCCAATGCCCATGTGATTCTCACCGACGCCGACCAGCTCCCACCATTCGAGCCGGATGGCCGGCCGCGGCTTGTGGTGTTGTCGGCGCGCGATGCCGATCGCCTGACCGATGCAGTCGGCCGATTGACTCGTCGGCTGCGGGAGAACCCGCTGCCACTCGCTGATGTGGCCTGGACACTGGCCGTCGGCCGTGCGCCGTTCGAGCATCGGCTCGCCGTGGTGGCCACCTCGACGGCGGAACTGGTCGCGCTGCTGGAGAGTGCGGCCGATCCCGCTGCGCGGGTGCCCGCGGCGGGGCTGCTGGTGTTCCGAGGCGTGGCCCACACCCATCGTGATCTCGACGAGTTGCCCGGTGAATCCGAGGCGGACCGCACCGAGCTGCGCGGCCTGCTGCGTTCCGGCAACCTGCCGCGAGCGGCCGAATTGTGGACCGCCGGGTGGACAGTGGAGTGGGAACGGGTCTACGAGCGCCCCTTCGGGCGCATCGTCAGCCTGCCCACCTACCCTTTCGCGCGGCGCAGGCATTGGATCGTGCCCGAGGACTACCGTCGCCGCACCGAGCCCACCGGGATGCCGCAACTGGTGGCGAAGACGGTTGTTGCGCAGAGCCCCGAGCTGGCCGACTCCGGCCCGCGTAACGGCCACCGACCCAATAGTGCTGCCGCGCAGAGTATCCCGGAGTCGGGCGAGGCGAACACCGATACCGAGGATGGCAACGGCGTTGCGGTGGCTGCCTTCCCGATTGCGGCCGACCCGGAACCCGCAGCGTCTGCGGAACCCGACGAAGAGCTGCGCGCCCTACTGCAGGAGCAGATCCGCGATATCTTCGCCGATCTCACCAAAACGGATCCGACAGAACTCGAGCTGGACGCGGATTTCGTCGACTTCGGCTTCGACTCCGTGGCCACGGTGCGGATGCTCAACCGGCTCATGAAGCTGCACGAGGTCAAGATTCCGGCGGAGTCGATCGAGCTGTATCCGACGATCAGGTCACTGGCCGACTACCTTGTTGCCGAAGGGATCATCGCTTCCTCGACCCCGCCGATCGGCGCTCCGCAGAGCACGGCAACCGCCCGCGCGGCCGCTGCACAGGACGACATCACCGTCGTCACCGTGGATGCACCGATCGCAGTGGAGTCGGTCTTCATCACCGGCGTCACCGGTGTGCTCGGCGGCAAGGTGCTGCACGATCTGCTGGTGCACACCGACGTTCGGGTGACCTGCCTGGTGCGTGGCACCTCGTTGGCCGCGGCCGAGAAACGGATCAAGCACTTCCTTGCCACCTACGACCCGGACGGCGCCCTCGACGACGCCTTCGCGGCCAGGGTCACGCCAGTGCTCGGTGATGTATCGAACGACCGATTCGGCCTGGACGAGGTGACCTGGCGCCGCATCGCGCAAGAGGTCGACCTGACTATCCATGCCGCGGGTCGCACCACGCTTGTCACCTTCTACGACGCGCTCGCACCGATCAACGTCGAAGGCACAAGGCGCGCTGTTGATTTCGCGCTGCAGTCGCGTGGTAAGTACCTCGTGTACATCTCGAGCTTCAGTGCGTTGGGTGACCGGCTCAACTTCAACAACCCGCCGTTCAGCGAGCGCGACCTCGAATTGGGCCAGGGCTACGACCATCTGCCGTACCAGCAAACGAAATACGAGTCCGAGAAACTCATCAGGGCGGCCGGCGAGCGTGGCCTGCTGTGGGACATCGTGCGTCCGGGAAACATAATGGGCGACAGCGTCACCGGGCGATACCCGTTCTCCGAGGTGAGCGTCAAGGGTGCCTACTACGACATCCTCAAGACGATGATCGAGACCGGCGAGACGATGCTGACGCCGGTGCACTGGGACATCACCCCGGTCGACTATGTCAGCGCGGCCATCGTGCACATCGGGTTGCGCAGACCGACCTATCGCGAGACCTACCACCTGACCAACCCGGACATCCGGCGCTACTACGACGTCGTGCGCTACGTCCAACGGGCCGGGTACGACGTAGATCTCGTGCCGCTCGAGGAATTCCATCGCCGGGCCACCGAACGGCAGATCTATCGCCGCGGCACCGACGAGGTCTACGACAGCCAAACCCTGGAGATGTTCAAGTACGGCATCGAGCTCTTCGGCTTCATCCACTACGAGGAGAGCTCCTACGCCGATGGCGCGTACACCCGGCGGGTGCTCGGCGCGGCGGGCATCGACTGTCCGCCGACCGAGCGGCTGGTCCAGGTCTATCTGGCCCACTGCGCGGAGGTCGGCTACATCCCGGCGCCGAAGACGGCCGAATCGACTGTCGAGGCTGCGCGATGAGTGGGCATTACGCCGTCCCGAGTCCACCTGCCTCGAGCAGTCCACAGGTCGGTCCCCGACGAGGGGGAGTCGCGGCTGGAGGGGCGGGGCTGATGAGACCCATATATTCGGCGTTCGTCTTGCCGATGGGGTCCGTGGAGGTAGGGCGATGAATGCCGAGTGCACCCTGGTCTTTCCTGGTCAAGGCGCGCAGCGGGTCGGGATGGGCGCGGACTTTTGCGCCGAATTCCCGCTCGCGCGTGCGATTTTCGACGAGGCGGCCGAGGCCGTAGGGGAGGATCTGCTGCGGATCTGCGTCGAACGGGATCAGCGGCTGCATCGCACCGAGTACACCCAGCCCTGTGTGCTCACCATGGAGATCGCGGCACATCGGGTGCTGACGGCCGAATGCGGTGTGCGGTCGGTCGCATTCGGCGGACACAGTCTCGGCGAGTACAGCGCGTTGGTCGCGGCCGAGGTCCTCGAGTTCGCCGATGGGGTCCGACTGGTCCGAGCCCGCGGTGCGCTCATGCAGCGGGCGGTGGCGCAGGGCCGTGGCGCGATGGCGGCGCTCATCTTGCCGGACATCGCCGCGCACGGAGTGGCCGAACTCGTCGCCGGCGTCGGCGCCGAGGTCGCCAACGACAACTCGCCGGAGCAGCTCGTCATCAGCGGCGCCACCGAGGCCGTCGCGGCCGCCAGAGTGCTGCTTGCCGAGCGTCTTCCGGAGCTGCGGTTCGTTCCACTGCGGGTGAGTGCACCCTTCCACTCCCGGTTGATGCGGTCGATCGAATCGGAATTCGCCGGGTACGTCGCCGACTGCGCGCCGAGGCTGCGTGTGGACCGTGCGACCGCGGTGACCTCGAACTTCACCGGCGAGTTCCACCAGCCCGAGACACTCGCCGATCATCTCGTCCGCCAGATCAGCGCGCCGGTGCGCTGGCAGGACAATATGCGAGCACTCGGTCGCACCGGAACGGCGATCGTCGAAATCGGCCCTTCGGCGCCCCTGTCGAAGTTCTTCGCGGCAGTCGGGGTGGAGGTGTCGCGACTGGTGACAGTTGGCGATCTCGCGATGTTCCGATCCGGGCCACCGCAGGCGGCTGTGCGCACGGAGCCGACCCCAGCGCGAATGCCGAGTGCGCGGCCGGTGCCACCAGCGGCGAGCATGCCGACGACGCAGGCCCCGCCGCCCACGCCGAGTGGACGGCCCACACCATCACCCGAACAGCCGGTCGTATCAATCACATTCGGTGCGGGCGACACCGCGGATCGGCTGGTGTTGCAACGGCGGCAGACCACACCTGCGCGGTTGCGCCTGTTCTGCTGGCCGTTCGCGGGTGGGAAGGCCGCGGCCTACACGCCGTGGCGGACCCGGTTGCCCGATTGGGTGGAGTTGTGCGCCGTCGAATTGCCGGCCAGGCACCGGCATCTCGGGCAGACACCGATGCGCGGATTCGGGGAATTGGTGGATGCCGCAGTGGCGCAGGTGGTTTCGCTCGCCGAGTTGCCGTTTGCCTTCTTCGGCCACAGCCTCGGCGCGCTGACCGCCTTCGAGGTCGCGCGCCGACTCCCTGCGGGGGTCACTCCGGAGGTTCTGTTCCTCGCCGCGTCGGTGGCACCGCACCTACCGCGACCGGGACGTCTGTCGAGCCTGTCGGATGATCAATTCCTCTCCGCGGTAGGGCATTACGGTGGCATCCCACCCGAGGTCCTGGATACCCCGGAGGTGATGGCATTGTTCCTGCCCGCATTGCGCAGCGACTTCGAGATCTTCGACGACTATCGGTTCGTCCCGCACCCGCCGCCGACCTGCCCGGTCCACCTCTACGGCGGACGGGACGATCGCCAGGTGGCGGCCACACAACTCGAGGCTTGGCGCGATGTGCTGCCGGGGGTTCGCTCCATCGAGCTGCTGCCGGGCGGTCACTTCTTCCTCCTGGACCAGCGCGACGCGCTGGTCCACTCCATCGCCGACAAGCTGCGCACCGTCTATCCGAACGCGG
Organism: Nocardia sp. CWNU-33; assembly: GCF_046764895.1. NCBI lineage: Bacteria > Bacillati > Actinomycetota > Actinomycetes > Mycobacteriales > Nocardiaceae > Nocardia > Nocardia sp. CWNU-33. Next base: position 80,017 of record NZ_JBKOQN010000025.1, read on the forward strand.
TACCCGCCTGATGAAGGGATCACTCCATGAAGGTCGAAGTCCTCACTCCGTCCTGCAATCTCGACACCGTCCGCGACGGCCGCGGCGGCATATTCACCTGGGTGCCTCCGGAACCGCTGCTGGAGTTCAATCTGATCTACATGCATCCGGGCAAGGTGCGCGGCCTGCACTATCACCCGCATTTCGTCGAGTATCTGCTGTTCGTCGAGGGCAATGGCGTGCTGGTCACCAAGGACGACCACGAGGATCCGGACTGCCCGGAGGAATTCATCCACGTGTCCAAGGGGATCTGCACGCGCACGCCGATCGGGGTGATGCACACGGTGTACTCGATCACGCCGCTGACGTTCATCGCGATGCTGACCAAACCGTGGGACGAGTGCGATCCGCCGATCGTCCAGGTGGCGCCATTGCCACACACCTTGGAAGGCAACGGGTGATGTCCCGGCTGCGGGTGGCCGTCGTCGGCGCCGCGGGTTACGTGGGCGCGGCGCTGGTCGAGGCTTTCGGCAAGCACCCCGACTACGAGGTGGTGCCCGTGGTCCGCGCGCACCACGAGCGGCTGCGCACCGCGGGCGGCTACTCCGTGCTGGTCAATGCGGCGTGCCCGTCGAAACGCTTTTGGGCCGAGCACAATCCGGCCGCCGACCGGGACGAGACGGTGACCAGGACCGAGTGGCTGCGGGATGCGTGGAGGTGGGACAGGTTCGTTCAGATCAGCAGCATCTCGGCCCGCACCCAACTCGACACCGTGTACGGCCGCAATCGCGCCGCTGCCGAGCAGTTATGCACCGGCACAGACACTTTCATCGTCCGGCTCGGCCCGATGTATGGCGGTGACTACCGCAAAGGCGTGCTGGCAGACATGGCGGCCGGCCGTCCGGTGTTCGCCAGCGGGCGATCCCGGCAGAGCTTCGCCCCGGTGGAGTGGTGCGCCGAATGGATCGCCCGCCACTCGGGCAGCAGCGGTCTGCGTGAGGTGGGCGCACGCAACACGGTGACGCTGGCCGAGGTGCGGGATGCGGTGGGGTCGCGATCAGAGTTCGCCAAGGACTACGTCGACGACCAATTCCCGGCCACCGTCACCGAGTCCGATTGGCCGGACGCGGCGATGGTGATCGACTGGCTTTCGAGGAGGCGGATCAATGGTGGGCCGGCGAACTGAGGCGGTGCCTGCTCGGCCGGAGGTACTTCTCCGCGCACAACACGAGCAGAAATCGAACGCTGGTCGCCACGTCGCGGGTGCGCATCTTCGACGCGCCCGCCGTGCGGTTGAGCACGTGAATGGGTATCTGCTGGATGCGGAAACCGTTGGCGTTCATGATGTAGAGGCTTTCGAAGAAGAACGAGTATCCGGTGGACCGCACCCGGTCGAAAGCGCCGACCGGAACGGCGTCGAGCCGGTAGAATCGGAAAGCACCGGTGGCGTCGTAGGGCATCCGCAACAGTGTCGTTGTGAGGAAATGCCCGACCCGGGTGAGGATCTTACGGAAGGGAGTCCAGTCGGCCAGGCTGTCCTCTTTGAGGTACCGCGATCCGACCACGATATCGAATCCGGCCGAGGCGGCTCGCAGCGCCGGCAGATACGACGGCGGATGTGCGAAATCCGAATCCATCGTGATGATGTTGTCGTATCCCTCGGAATAGGCCCATCGGATACCGTCCTGGTGCGCAGAGCCGACGCCTTTGCGACCCGGCCTGTGCAGCACGTGAATCCGCGGAGCGTGCTCCCTCGCCAGATCCTCCAGCAGCTCGCCGGTGCCGTCCGGCGAGTTGTCATCGACGAAGAGCACATCGAAATCGGTGCCCTGGTCGAGTATTTGACCGAGCAACGGCCCGACGTTGCGACGCTCGTTGTACGTCGGAATCATTATCAGAGTTCTTTCGGAGGCCGTGCTCATGCGGTCCAATTTTAGTATGTCCGGCGACCGAAATATAGGTATTGCCCATGATTTCTACAACCGTTAGTCTCTGGTTGGAGGTTTGATGAGGAAGGCTTTGATAACCGGCATCACCGGCCAGGACGGATCATATCTGACCGAATTCCTGTTGCAACAGGGATATGAGGTCCACGGAATAGTCAGGCGTGCGTCGAATTTCAATACCGATCGTATCGACCACCTTTATTCCGAAAGGCACTCGCAACGCCGATTGTTTCTCCACTACGGCGATCTCATGGACTCCAGCAGCCTCAACCGGATACTGGAGGTGGTGCGGCCGAGCGAGATCTACAACCTCGGCGCGCAGTCGCATGTGCACATTTCGTTCCAGATACCGGAATTCACCGCGGAGACCAATGCGATCGGCACGCTGCGGATATTGGACGCCATCCGCAAGACCGGCATCGCGACCAGGTTCTACCAGGCGTCGTCGTCGGAGTTGTACGGCGGCTTGCATGATGTCGCACTCAGTGAGGACACGCCGTTCCACCCGCGCTCGCCATACGCCGTGGCGAAGCTCTACGCGTACTGGATCACCGTGAACCATCGCGAGGCCTACGGGATGTACACGGTCAACGGGACCTTGTTCAACCACGAATCACCCAGGCGCGGGGAGGTTTTCGTCACCAGGAAGGTGACTCGCGGTGCGGTGCGAATCGCGCAGGGGAAACAGGATCGGCTTTTCATCGGCAACCTCGACGCGCGACGGGACTGGGGTTACGCCAAGGAGTACGTCGAGGCGATGTGGTTGATGCTGCAGCAGCCGGAGCCGGACGACTACGTCATTGCGACCGGAGAAACGCACAGCGTTCGCGAGCTGTGCGAGGTAGCGTTCTTGGCAACTGGTGTCGAATTGGTTTGGGAGGCAACAGGACTCGGGGAAAAGGGGATCGACCGGCGCACCTCTCGGGTGCTCGTCGAGGTGGATCCCACCTACTTCCGGCCCGCCGAGGTACACCATTTGACCGGCGATCCGCGCAAGGCCAAGGAGAAGCTCGGGTGGGAGCCGAAGACGAGTTTCACGGAGTTGGTGGAGTTGATGGTTGCCCACGATATGGAGAACGTGTGACGGAAGCGTTGGCGGTGCACCGCTGCATGAGAGGTCAGGCCCGGAGGAGGCAGCATGTGTAACCACGTAGGGCCCCGATCATGCCAGATTGAACGCTGCCGGGTGTGCGAGAACACCCGGCTGGAAACGGTCGTCGATCTCGGCACGATGGCGTTGACCGGGGTGTTCCCGGCTACCGACCCGCTCGAGGTGCCGCGCTATCCGCTGGAGCTGGTGCGCTGTGTGCGCACCGGAGCCGAGGAGTGCGGGCTGGTGCAGCTGCGGCATACTGCGAACTTCGACGAAATGTATTCCGCTGGTTACGGATACCGCTCCGGCCTGAATCGCTCGATGATCGACCATCTGGGTCGTCGGGTGGCGCGGATTCGGGCCAGGGTCGACCTCGGACCCGACGATGTGGTGATCGACATCGGCAGCAATGACGCGACATTGCTGAAGTGGTACCCGGCCGACGCCGCCACCGTCGTGGGCATCGATCCGCTGGGAGAGAAATTCCGGGAGTTCTACCCCCCGCATGTGCGGTTGGCGACCGGATACTTCTCCCGCGAGCTGGTTGCCGCGCTGCTGAACGGCCGGCGCGCCAAGGTGATCACGTCGATTGCCATGTTCTACGACGTGTCGAGCCCGCTGGAGTTCATGCGCGACGTGCACGCCAGCCTGACCGATGACGGCATCTGGGTACTGGAGCAGAGCTATCTGCCCGCCATGCTGGCCACCACGTCCTACGACACCATCTGTCACGAGCACCTCGAGTACTACACCCTCGACCAGATCGAGTGGATGGCGCAGCGATGTGGCTTCGTGGTGCTGGAGGTGGAGCGCAACACCATCAACGGTGGCAGTTTCGCGCTGACGCTCGGCAAGCAGGACGCCCCGACCGCCGCTGATGCGGCCGAGTTGGCGCGGATGCGCACCCAGGAAGCCGGTCTCGGCCTGCATACACCGGAGATCTACGCCGACTTCGCGAAGCGGGTCGATCAGCATCGGGAGCAGGTCAGGGCGTTCTTCGACCGGTCCAAGCGGGCCGGCCTGCGCACGCTCGGCTACGGCGCCTCCACCAAGGGCAATGTGCTGTTGCAACACTGCGGGATCGGGCCATCGGATCTGCCGTGCATAGCGGAGGTCAACGACGACAAGTTCGGCAAGTGCACGCCAGGCACCGGCATCCCGATCGTGTCCGAGGCGCAGGCGCGCGAGCAAGCGCCGGACCAGTACTTCGTGCTGCCCTGGCACTTCCGCTCGATGATGGTCGAGCGGGAGCACGAGTTCCGTTCCGCCGGTGGGCATCTCGTATTCCCACTGCCCGAGCTGGAGGTGGTATGAGATGACCATCGTCGTCACGGGCGCATCGGGACAGGACGGCACGCTGCTGACCAACCTGCTCGGCGCGCGTGGCCATCAGGTGGTTCCGCTCAGTCGCGCTGGGCCGGTCGACATCACCGACGCCGAATCGGTCGCGAGGCTGATTGCGGCCGAGCGACCGCGGCAGGTGTATCTGCTTGCGGCAGTCCAGCATTCCTCGCAGGATCCGCCGGTGGATCCGCGCGAGCTGGCCCGCGACTCGCACCGGGTGAACACGCTGTCGGTGCAGCACTTTGCGGAGGCGATCGATCGTTATGAGACCGGCACCCGGCTGTTCTATGCGGCCTCCTCGCATATGTTCGGTCCCGGCGACGGCGACGGCGCCGACCGGGACGAGGACAGCGGGTTGCGGCCACAGTCGATCTATGGGGTGAGCAAGGCCGCAGGCCTATTGGCCTGCCGGGCCTATCGGGCCCGTGGCGTGTTCGTGTCGACCGGGATCATGTTCAACCACGAATCACCGTTGCGGGCCGAGAAATTCGTCAGTCGCAAGATCGTGCGAGCGGTCGCCCGGATCCAGCAGGGCGCAGCGGAGGAGTTGGTACTCGGCCGGCTCGATGCGGGCGCGGACTGGGGATATGCGCCGGACTACGTCGAGGCGATGACCCGGATCCTCGCCCTCGACGAACCGGCCGACTTCGTGGTCGCGACCGGTGAATATCACACGGTCGCGGAATTTTGCGCGGTCGCGTTCGGTATGGCCGGACTGGACTGGCGAGAACATGTTCGCGAACGCCCCGCCATGCTGACCCGCCACCAGCAGCCACTGGTGGGCAACGCGCGCAGGTTGCGCGAGCGGACGGGATGGCGGCCCTCAGTGGATTTCCGCGGCCTGGTTCGAGCCATGCTCGCGGCTGAAGGGGTGTGCCTGGTCGACGAAGCGAGGCCGGTGGTCACCGGCGGAACGGATGGATGATGTGAACCTCAACGACGAGAATCTCCTTGCCGCGCAACTGATCTCCATCGCGGATGGGGTTTACGAGGAGACGGCGGCACGACTGGGCGAGATCGGCACCGAGACGGTGATCGATGCGGTGCTGAAGGAAATCGCCTGGCGGGCCCGCGACGGCGTGCCGCCGAGTCGGCCGGTCACCGCGGTATTCGAGTTGACCCACGAGGGTAAGCAACTGGATTACCTGGTCACCTTCGGTGCCGAGGACCCGGCCGTCGCCCCCGGCACTCTGGAGGATCCGTGGCTGGTGGTGCAGCAGGATCTGGTGGAGTTGCTGCGCGTGGTGTACGGGCCGCCCGACGCCGAGATCGGTACCCGCTCGATCGCGCTGAAGGACGAGCCGGGGCCGGGCAGTTTCGCGCCGGACGATCTGTGGCGGATGGCGCGGGATGCCGCGGCGCGCGCCGCTGACGGCATCGTGACCGCCTGCGCCACACATCATTACGACCTCGGCGCGCTGTCGCTGCGATTCGGCTCGGACAAGTGGGGCGGCCACTGGTACACCGAGCACTACGAGCGGCATTTCGCACCGCTGCGCAACAGTCGCGTGCGGCTGCTGGAGCTGGGTATCGGCGGCTATCAGGCACCGAACGTCGGCGGCGCCTCGTTGCGCATATGGAAGCAGTACTTCCGTCGCGGCATGGTGTATGGACTGGACTACTTCGACAAGTCCGGCATCGCCGAACCACGGTTGCAGCCGCTACAAGGCGACCAGGGGGATCCGGCGTTGCTTGCCGAACTCGGTGGCTCGCTCGGTCTGTTCGACATCATCATCGATGACGGCAGCCATATCAGCGGCGATGTGATCGCCTCGTTCGAGGCACTGTTCGCCCACGTGCGTCCGGGTGGGTTGTATGTGGTGGAGGACACTCAGACCTCGTATTGGACCGGCTGGGGCGGCAGCAGCACCGAACTCGACAGTCCGGCGACCACAGTCGGCTATCTCAAGACTCTTGTCGACGCGCTGCACCATCAGGAATTCGAGAAGGATGCGGGGCGGCAGCCTCGCCCGCACGACGAGTGGATCGGCGCGGTGCACTTCTACCACAACATCGTCGTCATCGAAAAGCGCCGCAACAGCGAGCAATCCGCTCCAGCATGGGTGCCGCGGCATACCAATCCGATGGAGTGGATGAAGCCGAAGGAGTGAGGGTATGAGATTCCTCGTCGTCCCGGTACCGTCGTCCGGGCACCTGTTGGCGATGGTGCCGTTCTGCTGGGCGCTGCGGCTGGCCGGTCACGATGTGCTCGTCGCCTCGCGCAGCGACGTCACGGCCACTGCGCGGCGTTCCGGGTTGAACGCAGTCGAGTTGGCGGCACTGAACGTGCCGATGGACGAGCTGCGTACCCAGGTGAACCCGAGTATGTTCCCGCTACCGCTGTTCGCCGACCGGGATCAGGCCTCAGGTCAGGGTCTGTGGCATATCGCCGCGCAGAACTGGTGCAACCACGCGACCCGGTACCTCGACGTGTTCGCCGACGTGGCCAGGGACTGGGGTGCCGACGTCGTCCTCACCGACCCGCTGGCGACCGTCGGTCGCGCACTCGGAGCCGTCCTGGATCTGCCTGTGCTGGTGCACCGGTGGGGCATCGATCCGACCGGCGGGCCGTTCATGGAACGTACCGCGGCATTGGTCGCGCAGGCGGGTGGTGAGCTGGCCGACCCCGTCGCCGTGCTGGACATCTGCCCGGCGAGTGTGCAGGCGCCGGACGCGCCGCCCGGCACGCCGATCCGATTCATCCCGTTCAACGGGACCGGCGTGCTACCTGACTGGCACCGAAATGACCAGGGGCGCAAGCGGATCGCGGTCTGTCTGGGCGGCAGCACGCTGAGCCTGACCGGGCCGCGCCCACTGCGTGCGATTGTCGAGTCGCTGTCCGCGGTCGCGGACGCCGAGATCGTGGTCGCGCTCTCCGCCACCGATCGGGCGCTCGTCGGTGAGTTGCCCGATCGCATCCGCGTTGTCGAAGAGGTGCCGTTGCAACTGTTCCTGCCGGGATGCGATCTCCTGGTGCACCACGGCGGTTCGACGACCGGCCTCACGGCCGGCTGGTACGGCCTGCCGCAACTGGTGCTGCCGCAGATGTTCGACCAGTTCGACTATGCCCGCGGCATAGTGCGCGCGGGCGCGGGTCAGGGAGCCGAAGATTCGGCCGCGCAAGCCGATACGAACGGGCTGGCCGAGTCCATCGGGACGCTGCTGCGTGAACCCGGGTTCCGCGCCGCCGCCGAACAGGTCGGGGCCGATATCCGTGACGCGCCGACGCCCAACGAGGTAGTGGCGCAGATCGTCCCGGAGCTCGCCGATCGCATCGGCGCGCAGATCAGATAAGACCACCGCGACGTCCTCGGGCAGGACCATGCTGAAGTTGGAAAGCGCAGGTTGTACATGATATCCAGGACCTGGACGAGGTTCCGTGGCGCACTCGACTACTACGCTGCGATGTACGCGGTGTTCGTCGTCGGCATTCTCGTCCCCATCGTGATGATCACACTGTCGCTCACCGGACTACCGGGTGCGGTTACCGCGCTGCTCGGAATCCTCTGCGCGGCAGTACTGTTCGTCCTTTTCGTACCGTCGGTTCCCGTCGAATGGCGGCACGTGGTGCGCAGTAAGCCGATCGTGGTGCGGGTGCTGTGGAGTGTGGTCATCCTCGCCGTGGTGCTGGTGCTCGCCCGGCTGACGCAGTTCATTCTCGACGCGAACAACGTGGACAGTTCGCTGTCGGCCGAGGACGACTTCCTGGTGAAGAAGTCCCATCTGACCGGCTATGTCAGCGGTGCGCTGGTCGCCGAGCACGACCCGGCCAACCTGTACAACCGGCATCGGTACGAGTCCCCGCAGGCGGATTCGGTGCTGCCGAGCGTGCTGCCGCAGGACCGGGACGCCTATCTGTACCCGCCGCCGTTCTTGCTGCTGCCACGGCTGCTGCTGGTGTTCAGTCACGATTTCGGCACACTGCGGGCGCTGTATTACTCGTTGTACGTCGCCATCGTGCTGATCGGCATGCTGGGGATCGCCCGCTGGGTGGGCGGTAAGCAGGGCGGCGTGCTCGCCGCGTTGACGCCGGTCGTGTGGCTCAGCCTACCCACCCTGGCGACCTTGCAGATCGGCAATATCCACGTGCTGATCCTGTATGTCGGCGGTGCGGGCGCCATGGTGCTGTTCCACTTGCGTCGCAACATATTCGGCGGCGCGGCACTGGCATTCGCGATCATCGCCAAGGTATCACCGGCGATCCTGCTGGTGTATCTACTCGTACAACGACGTTGGCGACCCGCGGCGTGGACCGCCGCATTCTGTGGAATCTATTCGCTCGCAACGCTGCTCATCTTCGGACGTGAGCCGTGGCGGCTGTTCCTGTCCGACGGCACCTGGCAGAAGCTGGCCAGCGGTGAGTTCCATCAGTTCGTGCTCGTCGAACGGGCCAATCAGCTCGTCAACTATTCGCCCTATGGGCTGCCGTACAAGGCGAACATCATGGGCTGGGACATCGGCGATCCCACCGGACCGGCCCGGCTCATCACCAATATCTATACGCTGCTGCTGGTAATCCTGGTCGCAGTCACCGCGGTGCGGATCCACCGGCGGCTGCGCGCCGGAGCGGAAGGTGCGAGGTTCCGGGCCGAGAACCTCGCCATCTGGCTGGCGGTGCTCACGCTGGCCTCGTTCCGGGCGCCGTTCGGGCCGTGGGTGTACATTGCGGTCGGCGCGGTGTGGATGTTCGCGGTATACGCGGGCCTGATGCGGGGGAGCAAGCGCAACACCGCGCTGCTGACCGTGGCCTGGCTTCTTGTCGCGGTCTACAACGAGAACGTGTACTTCACCCTGGTTGCGCAGACGATCATCTACGTCACCTGCTTCGCGGTGGCCTGGCGGGCGAGCGGCGGTACCGAGGCAGGGGAAGCCCGCGACGTCGCGGCGCCGGAACCCGAACCGGTCGGTGCGGCATGAACACCTACTGTGTGATCGGCGCCGGTGCGGCCGGATTGGTGACCGCCCAGGCGTTCGCCGCGCGCGGGATCGCGTTCGAGGTGCTGGAGGCGACCGACGGGATCGGCGGGATCTGGGACGCGCGCAGATCGGATTCGCCGGTCAGTCGCAATACTCATGTGATCGCTTCGAAAGGCGTGCAGGCGTTTCCGGGTTTTCCGATGCCGGAAGACTATCCGGACTATCCCGGTCATGAGTTGATCCTGCGCTACCTGCAGAACTACGTCGACGCCAACGAACTCGCACCCCATATCCGGCTGAACACCGAGGTGCGGCGGATCGAGCCCGCCGCGGACGGACCGGAGGCCGGATGGGACGTGACCCTCGGTGACAGCACCAGGAAGCCGTACGCAGGCGTGGTCATCGCCACCGGGCACGACCGGACCCCGCGCCGCATCGAGATCCCGGGCAATAGCACAGTGCCTGTGCTGCATTCGAGCGAGTACCGACATCCCGAACAGATCATCGGCAAGCGCGTCCTGGTGGTGGGCGCCGGGCAGTCGGCGGCGGACATCCTGTCCGACTGCGCGGTGAACGCGGCACTGACTCTGCACAGCAGTCGGCGTGGGTTCTACTGCATGCCGAAGTATCTGCTCGGGCAGCCAACGGACAGCATGCTGCAGGGACACATGTGGCGGCCGATGCGCAAGCGAGCGTTCCAAACGCTGTTCTCCTACCTGCGCCGCCGATCCCGATCATTCGGACTGCCGGTGCCCGACTTCGACAACGGCATCGTCATTCCGATGCTCGGCGATCAGCTGCACCACTACTACACGCACGGCGACATCGTGCCGAAACCCGATATCGCCGCGATCGAGGACGACCGAGCGACCTTCACCGACGGCAGCGAGGAGAAAGTCGACATGGTCATCCTGGCAACGGGTTTCGTGCCGAACTATCCGGTGGTCGACCGCGTGCACCTCAACTGGGCGGAGGGGGCGCTGCGACCGGGGCTGTACCTCAACATCTTTCCGCCTGGTGCGCTCGGCTTGTTCGTCGTCGGGATGGTGCGCCCGATCGGCTCCCACTGGGATGTCTACACCCACCAGGCCGAACTCGTCGCCGACTATGTGCAGGCGAAAGCGGCCGGGCCGCAACGGATCGAGCGCTTCGTCCGCGCGACCCACGGTGCGCAGCCCGATCTGTATGCCGGACTGCGTCTTTACCACGCCGAGCAGTACCCGCTCGTGGTGGAGAAACAGGATTACGTGAACCAGCTGCGCAAGCACGCGAAGCTGTTGAAGTGAAAGGTCCCACCATGAAAGCCCCTGGTCCAGGACTGGTCGAAACCGGCCGTATACTGCCGAAACTGGCGAAGAACCCGCTGGCCACCGTAGGCAGTCTGCTCGACGGCTACGGCGACGTGGTCCGGGTGAAGGCCGGGCCGATGCTGGTCTACCTGGTCGCGGATCCGGTGCTGACCGAATACGTGCTCAAGGACAACTACACCAACTATCGTAAGAGCCCGATCTACGACGAGTTCAGCATCCTGCTCGGCGACGGCCAGCTGACCACCAACAACATGGACTACTGGCGCAAGCAGCGCAAGCTGATCAGCCCGGCGTTCTCCCATACGCACGTCAAGGGATTCGCCGACGACATCACCGGCAGCACGGCGGCCATGCTGGATCGCTGGGATGCTGCGGCGGGCGAGTATCGCGACATCTACGACGACTACGTCGAGCTGCTGCTCGCGGTCACCGGACGGATTCTGTTCAGCATCGACTTGTCCACGGACACAACGCAAGTCACCGATGCGATGCGAGCCGCCTTCGCGTTCATCATGAAGCGGGTCAACGCCCCGGTGAAGCTGCCGCAGTCGTTCCCGACGCCGGCGGCGCGGCGGGTCGCCCACAAGGTGGGCGAACTCGACGACGTCGTACGGCAGCTCATCGAGGAACGTAGGGGCGGCGGCGACACCTCGGACGTACTCACCGCGCTGGTCCGCGCCCGCGACGAGGGCGGGCAGGGCATGCGGGAGGAAGACCTGCTCAACGAGATCAAGACGTTGCTCGTGGCGGGTCACGAATCACCGGCCAATGCGCTGTCGTGGGCGTGTTATCTGCTGGCCACGCACCCACAGATCCAGGAACGCCTCGCAAGCGAGGTCCGCGACGCGCTCGGCAACCGTACCCCGGCTTTCGCCGACCTCGGGCAGCTCGGCTACTGCCGGATGGTCATCGAGGAGACGATGCGGTTGTACCCGCCCGCGTGGATCGTCGAGCGCACGCCGATCGCCGACGACGAGATCGGCGGGTATCAGGTCTCGGCGGGCGCCCGGGTCACGTTGTGCATGTATTACATTCACCGCGACAAGCGGCTGTGGGACGACCCGGCGGAGTTCCGGCCCGAGCGCTTCGCCGACAAGGAAGTGGCCGAACGGCACAAGTTCGCGTTCTTTCCGTTCTCCGGCGGCCCGCGGATCTGCCTCGGCAAGGACATGTCGATGACCGAGATGGTGCTGATCCTGGCCATGACCGTGCAACGCTTCCGGCTCGAGCTGGACAGCGCGCACCTGGTTGTGCCGCTGGCGTCGGTGAACCTGCGCCCGGAGTTCGGCATTCGGATCCGACCCGTGCGCAGGGCCACCCAGCCGGCACTGACCTGACGGCGGTCGCGATCAGCCGAGCAGTTCGTGGCCCAGCGCCAGTAGTTCGGCTGTGGAGAGAACCTCCTCGTCCGCCGATGTCCGCGGCGGGCGGGCGAGGAGCGCGGGCTCGATGCCGTCCGGGAGCTCACGTGCCCCGATTGTCGGTGGCGCTGCGGGGTGGTTCGTCGCTTCGAGGCGGGTGGACAGTTCGGCGGTGAGGAGTTCGACGGTGGGGTGGCCCCAGATGATCGCCGCGGGGACGGTGATGCCGAGGCGGGCGGCGAGACGGGAGCTGAGTTCGACGGCGTGCACCGAACCGACACCCAGCTGATCGAAGTTCCGGGTGCGGCCGATGCGGTCCGGCGTGACACCGACGACCTCGGCCAGTTCCCTGGCCACCGTGTCGCTCAGCGCGGCGCGGCGGACACGGTGGCCTCGCCCGTGATCCTGCGTCGAATTACCCGCTACCACAGTGCTTTCGGAGCGTTGGTCCCGCATCGGTTCGGTCTCTGCGGGGATGGCCCAATGGCGTTGCCGCTGAAACGGATACGTTGGCAACGACACCACACGGCCCGGTGGGGTGAGGGCCGACCATTCCGGGTCGACGCCACGTTCGAACAGTGCGCCGAACGCCTGCAGCAGCCGGTGGCGCGGCACTGTACCCGGTCGCAGGGCTGCAGCAACCACCAAGGCCGAGGCTTGGGATGCATCGGCCGTCTCGGTCGACGCACCGATCGGCACGGTGTCGCCGAGTCTCTCGTTCAGAAAGTTGTTCACCTCTGCCATGGTGGTCGCCACCAGCGAAAAGCGTTGTTCGAAAGGCTTTCTCGTGCGGCAGAGCGTGTGCGCGAGATCGTCGAGCGTGATGCCGGGGTGGCTCGACAGGTGGTCGCGCAGCCGGCGAACCTGCTCGCGCAGTGCGGGTTCGGTGCGTGCGGACAATACGATCAAACGCTCTGGGTAGCGTAGCTCCGTCTCACTCGAGGTTGCGCGCACATTCGGCGACGGACCATCCGCGATCTCTGCCGCGACTTCTTCAACGATCACGTGCGCGTTGGATCCGCCGAAGCCGAACGCACTCACCCCGGCGCGGGCCGGTCCCTTCCGTTCGGGCCATGGCAGTAGGGTATTCGCGACCCGGATGCCGGCCGCCGCGAGATCGAGATCCGCTGCGGCGTGGTCGAAATGCAGGCTGCGCGGTATCTGGCGATGCCGCAGCGCGAGCGCGACCTTGAGCAGTCCGGCCATTCCGGCGGCCGCCTCGGTGTGCCCGATGTTCGTCTTGACGGAACCGACGGTCAGTGCGGTGCCACCTCGCTCGGCCGCTCCATAGACGGTACCCAGAGCAGTCAGCTCGGCGCGGTCGCCGATGGCGGTGCCGGTGCCGTGGGCTTCGATATAGTCGACGGTCGACGGGTCCACGCCCGCGCGGGCACAGGCGCGGCGCAACAGTTGTTCCTGCCCGGCAGCGCTACTGGCGGGCATGCTGTGTTTACCCGCCCTGTCGGATGCCGTCCCCCGATGGTGGTGGCCGTTGTTGTTGGTGGCGCTGCCGAGCACGGTGCAGTAGACGCGGTCACCGTCGCGCAATGCCGCCGACAGCGGCTTGAGCACGACCACCGCGCCGCCTTCGCCGCGCACATAACCGTCGGCAGTGGCGTCGAAGGCGCGGGAGCGGCCGCCAGGGGAGAGCACACCGAGCTTGGACAGGCCGATCGCGGTGTCCGGGATGAGATTCAGCTGGACGCCGCCTGCCACCGCGACCGCGCTTTCGCCCGCGCGCAGCGACTGGCAGGCCAGGTGAACCGCGACCAACGAACCCGCACAGGATGCGTTGACCGTCATGCTCGGCCCGTCGAAACCGAGGAAATACGACACCCGGTTCGCGATGATGCCCTCCACATCGCCGGTGCTGGTGAAGGGTGTTGTTGCGGCGGGGCCGCGCCGCAACTTCACCGCCCGGTAGTCGTTGAACTTGTTGGCGAAGTACACGCCGGTGTCGGGGACCGCGTCGGGTCGAATTCCCGCGTCCTCGAACGCTTCCCAGGACAGTTCCAAGGCGAGCCGCTGCTGCGGGTCCATATCGGCGGCCTCGCGCGGGGTGATCCCGAAGAACTCGGCATCGAACAGCTCGACATCGGGCAGGTAGGCGCCCGCGATCGAGACGGTTTTGCCGGGAGCGTTGCGCTCGGTGTCGTGGTAACTCCCTGCCGGCCACCGACCTGCCGGCGGCGCGTCCGCGACTGCATCGACCTCGCCGATCAGCGAGCGCCACAAGGCTTCCGGCGAATCCGCGCCGCCGGCGAATCGGCAGCTCATGCCGACCACGGCAATCGGCTGCGCGCTCGGTGTGGTCGTCGCCTGGTCGCGGTTGGTGCGCCGCTGCGGCTTCTTCCGTTTCACAAACGCCTACTCACCTACCGGGATTCCGTCCGACCAGGTGTCCGGCGGACAGGTGCCTTTCGGCAATTCCGCTGATCTTGTTGTGAGGTAAAGAGATACGGACGAGACTCTACCTGTGCTGTTTTCCGCTCGCCCCGTTTTCACTCGGGTGACTTCTGTGCTCGGAGGCGAGGCACGACGTCGTGAACTGATTCGCTTCGCCTACGTGGGGGTGGCCGCGTTCACACTGGACACCGCCGTTTTTCTGACTCTAAAGAGCACTGTGCTCGAGACGCAGCCGATCATCGCGAAGGTGCTGGCGGTGCTCGCGGCGATCACGCTGTCCTACATCCTGAACAAGCAGTGGTCCTTCGCCGCGCGCGGCGGACGGCGCGGGCACCACGAGGCAGCGCTGTTCTATTCGGTCAGCTTCCTCGCCGTCGCGATCAACACCGCACCACTGTGGGTGTCGCGCTACGTGCTCCACCTCGAGGTGCCCGAGGTCTCCCGGTTCACCCAGAACGTAGCCGATTTCGTGGCCGCGCAGCTCCTCGGTACCGCGCTCGGCATGGTGTTTCGGTTCTGGGCCTTCGTGCGGGTGGTGTTCCCGAATCAGGTGGAACGCGCACCCGAGTAGTCAGGCGTCCACGAAGATATCGAGTTCGAGCGGCCCGCCGCCTGGGATGACGCGGTACCGGTCCAGCTCGGTGACGCCGTGCGCGGTGAGCACTTCGTCGTCGAGGAACAAATTACCGGTCACGTCGGCCGCGGGCGAACATAGCACGAGATGTGCTGCGTCGGCACAGATTTCGGGCGTGCGTGACCTCGCGATCGCTGCCTCGCCGCCGAGCAGATTACGCACGGCGGCGGTGGCGACGGTGGTACGCGGCCACAGCGAGTTGGCGGCGATGCCGTCCTCACGCAATTCCTCGGCGAGCCCGAGCGTGGTCAGGCTCATCCCGTACTTGGAGACCAGGTAGGCCAACGACGAGCCCGTCCATGCCGGGTTGAGGTTGAGCGGTGGGGAGAGCGTGAGGATGTGCGGGTTGCGCCCGGCGGCCGACGCCGCCCGCAGGTGTGGAATCGCGAGTTTGGACAGCAGGTACGCGGCACGCGTGTTCACGCTTTGCATCTGGTCGTACTTCTTCATCGTCATGGAGTCGGTGGGCGTCAGGTCGATCGCCGAGGCATTGTTCACCACGATGTCGATGCCACCGAACCGGTCGACCGTCTCCTGCACCACCGCCGCCACGGTATCGTCGTCGCGGACATCGCCGACGAACGGGAGCACCCGGCCGCCTGCGGCTTCGATTTCCGCGGCCGCGGTGTGGATGGTGCCGGGCAGCTTCGGATGCGGCTGATCGGTTCTGGCGAGCAGCGTGATGTTCGCGCCGTCGGCGGCGGCGCGCAGTGCGATGGCCCGACCGATGCCGCGGCTGCCGCCCGTCACGACCATGGTCTTGCCTGCCAGTGACTTCGATCCCGGTTTCGTCATGGTCGTTGTGCTCCTGCTCCGGTGGCCGTCCCCGCGTGCCGAAGGTGACCTCCATCCCGCACGGAGGTCGCCTTCGGCCGGCGCGTTGGCTGCTACTTGACGCTGATTACTTTGTCCGAGGGCTCCTTTGCGTACAGAGCCGTGATCCCGTCCGCGTACTTGCTGGCGATCGGGGCGCGCTTGAGCGACATCTTCGGGGTCAGCTCGTCGCCGCCCGGTTCCCATACCGCGTCGAGGATGGTGAAGCGCTTGATCTGCTCCACTCGTGACAGCTTGCTGTTACCCGCCTGCACCGCGGCGCGCACTTCGTCCACGATCTCCTGGCGGGTGGCGAGTGCGGCCAGGTCGGCGTCGGTGGCGCCGAATTCCTTCGCACGCAGGGTCGCGACATCGGGGTCGAGCACGATGAGCGCGGTGATGTAGGGCTTGGCATCGCCGATCGCGATGGCTTGACCGATCAGCGAGGAGGCGGCCTTCATCGCGTTCTCGATATTGCTCGGGGCGATGTTCTTGCCCCCCTCGTTGATGATGAGTTCCTTCTTGCGGTCGACAATGCGGAGGTAGCCGTCGGGGTCGATGGTTCCGACGTCACCGGTGTGCAGCCAGCCGTCCGCATCGATCGCTTCGGCCGTTATCTCGGGCATGTTGCGGTAGCCGCGGGTGACGATGGGGCCACGCACCAGGACTTCCCCGTCGGCGTCCAGGCGCAGTTCCATGCCCTCGACGGTGCGGCCCACCGAGCCGGGGCGCGGCTTGTCCAACTCGGTGTAGGTGCCGACGCCGGTGGTCTCCGACATGCCCCACACCTCGGTCACGGCGAAGCCGAGGCCGAGGAAGTACTCGAGGGTCTCCGGCGGCACGGGTGCGGCGCCGGAAGCCGCCACCTTCAGCTCGTCCAGGCCGAGGGCGTGTCGTAGCTTCGACAACACCAGCGTCTCGGCCACTTTGTGCTGTACGGAGAGTATCGGGCCGCGGCCTTTCCCCGCGAGATCGGCTCGGGCAGCGGCGATTCCGGTGCCGATGGCCCAGTTGGCAAGTGCCTTCTTGGCCGCGCTCGGTTCGGTGGCGAGCTTGTTCTCGATGCCGGTCTTGATCTTCTGCCACACCCGTGGCACGCCGAAGAAGGTGGTCGGGCGGGCGTCGGGCAGCGCGGCCGCCACCTCGCGCGGGTCGGTGACGGTGGTGATCTGGATGCCGGTGGTCAGGCTGAGGGCATGTGCGGAGATGCGGTCGGCCACATGCGCGGCGGGCAGGTAGGACACCGTACGGTGGTCCATACCCACCTGCAGCGGGCCGTTGACCAGCGCGATGATCTGGGCGAGCACGTTGAGGTGGGTGATCTCCACGCCCTTGGACGGGCCGGTGGTGCCCGAGGTGTAGATCAGGGTGGCGAGATCGTCGGCGGCAACTGCGCGCCACGCCGTGTCGAAATCGAAGTCGTCGAGGGGGTTGGCCTCGACCTCCTCGAGCGTGATGGCGCCGGTGGCCGGACCGTCGACCACGATGGTGTGCGCGAGGTCCACGCCCGCGCCGGTCACCGCACCGAGGAAAACCTGTTCTGTCACAACGACCTTGTTGGCCGCGTTGGTGAACACGTGCGCGATCTGGTCGGACGAGCTGGTGTTGTAGACCGAGAACGGAGTCGCGCCGAGATGCAGCGCTGCGGTGTCGACCAGATTGAACTCGGGGCGGTTGGTGAGCATGATGCCGACGGTGTCGCCGTGCCCGACGCCGAGCCGGGCCAGGCCCGCGGCGATCGACTTCACACGTTCGCCGTACTCACGCCACGTGATCTCCTGGGTGCCGCCGACCGTCCGCAACGCAACCTGCTCGGGCCGCAACGTCAGGGTCTCCTGAAACGCCTCCGGCACGGTGTAGACCGTTTTGCCCGATTCGTGCGCATATCCGATGAGTGTTGTCGTCATATCCCTGTTTCCCGATTTTCTCTGGCATGAACCGAATCTCGCGGCGTCCGCACGGGTCCGGTCCGAGACCCGATGTCGGCAGAACGCAACGGTGCTTCTGTCAACTTCGCGCGAGTCGGCGCGCCAAGAGTGGCGCGGCTCACTCATGGTAGTCAGGTCCGCGGGTCATGAGGTGGCTTACGTGCGAACCTGATTTCGCGCATCGGGGAAGTCTCGGAGCATCCCATGAGATGCGCGAATTGCGGCAACGGCGAGCGCCGAGACCTGAAAGACTCGGCAGCACCCGGGGATTCAGGGTAGCGACGTCGGGAGCGGCCGCAGGTTCGGACATGTGGATGGTGGCTCGATCTCCGGGGCGATACGCAACATCTGAAGGGAACTACATGTCCACAGCAAGCGTCATCCGTCCGTTGGCGCCGAGCGAACAGATGTTCGCCTTCGGTGAGGTCTTCGTCGGGTACTCGGTTCGCGTGTCCGGTCGATTGGACCTGAATGCGTTGTCGACGGCGTTCGACGCCATTGTTCGCGCCTTCCCCATCCTGGGCGCTCGTCTCGAGGCCGTCGAGGCCGGCGGGCATGTCCTGGTGGCTGCGGCGGGGGCGGCGCCGGGAATCTCGGTGGTCGACGGTGATCCGGAGCAACTGCTCACCGCAGCGAAGTTCGACCAGAGCGTAGCGGTCGGTGCGCTGTGCGTGGTCCGCGACGGCGACTCCGCGAGCGTCACGCTGGTGATCCATCACAGCGTGGCAGATGCGTACCACGCCCTTGCCATCCTCGGCGATCTATGGTTCTACTATCGTGCTGCGACCGAAGGCCGCCTGCCCGAACCGGAGATCCATCCCTATCCGGAGCCCGTGGAGGCACTGCTGGCCGCCCGCGGCATCGAGAAGTTTCCGAATCCGGCGGCCGCCGCACCGGCGCCGGGGCTCGCGGTGACCTCAACGCCCGCACCGGACACCATCGACCCCGGATATCAGATGTCCCAGACGACGCGATGCCGGCTGAGTAAGGCAGCGACCGCGCAGCTGGTCGATCTCGGGCACCGCGAACAGGTAACGGTGCACGGGCTGGTGTCCGCAGCGATCCTACTTATGGAGGCCGAGATTCGGGCACTGCCGCTGACCGAGCTCATGTACTTGTACTCCGTCGATCTACGCACCAGGGTCAGCCCCCCGATCGGTCTGACCGACGGCACCGACGTCCTGGGATTCACGAACTATGTGCCCGGTGCAGACGCGGGGACAACGCTGATCGGCCTGGCCCGCGGCGTCTGCGATGCCCTGCAGGCCGCCGTGGACTCGGGTTTCGTGCAGCAGACGCCCCTGCAGATCCCCGATGTGGTAGCGGCGGGACCACCCAGGGTCCCCGGGATGGTGATGGCGACGAACTGGGGCCGGGTGCCGCAACTGCCCGCGCAGCAGGACCTGCGGATCGACGACTTTCGCTCGATCTTCATCGCGAAACCGGACCGAACCGGGCGCAGGCCAGCGGCCAACACCTGCATTATCAGCACCTTCGACGACCGGCTGAGCATCGAAATCCATCATCCGCCGCAGACCGCCGCACAGGAGCAGCGTCGCATCGAGTTGCTCACAACGACACTGCACACGGCCGCCGACATCCGCTCCCCGCAGTGACGCGAGTGTCGTCGCGCGAGTAGCGAACCCGGCTCGGGCTCGCCATCGAATGATGCGCGCCCGGGCCGCTTGCCCGGGTGCGGCTGAGCTCGTGCCTACCTGCGTATCGAGGGTGTGTCGGCCCCGCCTGGTAGACAGAGATCGACGTCGACGACTGAACCCGGGAGGTGGGCGAGATGCCCCGCGAGTTGGCAGACCTGCCCTACGCGAGCTACCTGAAACCGCTGGAAGGCCCGCTCGAGCAGGAAGGCGACTACGACTGCGTACAGGTGAGCGGCGCGGACATCGACGATGTCGAGGCGGGCCACGCGCGGTTCTCCGAGGCGGTGTTCACCTCGCTCTCGATCAATCGCGGCAGCATGCGGTACTCGCGATTCACGGATGTGTGGGTGCGCAACGTGCGATGGGTCGGCACGGAATTGGCCGACACCTCGTGGCAGGACGCGGAGTTGATCGAGGGCGCCATGTCCGGTGTGGACGCCGGCGGTGCCAATTTGCGGCGAGTTCGATTCGAGGGTTGCAAGTTCGACTCCGTCAACTTCCGCCGCGCCAAGTTCCGCGACGTGTCGTTCGTCGATTGCGTTGTGCGGCACACCGATTTCGGCGACGCCGAGCTGACCAATGTGACCTTCCCCGGCACGGTGGTGCAAGGACTGCTATTGAACCGGGCGCGCCTGAAGAAGTTCGACCTCCGCGACGCGGTGAGCATCGGCATTGCCGACGGTATCGACGCGTTGCGCGGCGCGACCATCAGCAGTCGTCAACTGATGGACCTTGCCCCCGATTTCGCCCGCGCGATCGGCATCAACGTCGTCGACAGCTGACCGCGGTTCTCGTGTGTCATCGCCCAGGCTGAACTGTTGAAGGTTCGTAGTTCCATCGCTATCGACGGGGTGGTGCTCGGAGACCAGCTGCGCCCCAGTGCTTTTCACCGGTGGGAGGCGTCTACGGTGCCGCCGAGGAACGCGGCAGTGTTCGCAGCACACCATTCGGCGAAGGTTCGAGGCGTGCGACCGAGCAGCCGCTCGACCGTGTCGGTGCGAAACCCGGTCCTATCGGCGCGCAGCAGCGCAAACCCTTCCGCAATGGCGGCGGCCAGCGCCGGGGGAGCACCGTGCGGAAAGCGGGAACGAACAGCTTCCTCGGGTGTGCGCACCGCGCGGACTTCGATGGTCCGGCCGAGCGTCGCGGCGAGGATCCGCACTTGCTCGGTGACGGTGAGCGTCTCGTCGCCGGTGAGAGCGTATTCCGTGTTCTCATGGCCGTTTTCGGTCAGGACGTGCGCTGCGACCGCGGCGATATCGGCGGGATCGATCGGCGCGAAGCGTCCTGGACCGACGGGGTCGAGGACGAAACCCTCGTTGCGGATGCTGTGTACCCACTCGAGCGCATTGGTCATGAAGCCGCCCGGCCGCAGGATGGTGGCGGGAATGCCACTGGCCCGGACGATTTCCTCCCGCGCGTGGTGCCAACATCCCATCGCGGGCATGGGATCGCCGAGCACAAAGAGGGAGGACAGGTGCACGACGTGGCGGACGCCTGCGCGTACTGCGGCCGCGATGGCGTGGGCGGTCTGCTCGGTGCCGATGCCCGGAGCGAGCAGAAAGAGTGCGTCGACGCCGTCGAAAGCGCTCGCGAGGGTGGCAGGGTCGTCGAGATCGGCGACGACGCGGGGGATGCGACCGGGCAGCCCGGCGGCGCGTGCGGGATCGCGGACCAGGATCCGGCATGCGGCGCCGCGTCCATCGAGCTCCCGGACCAGTTCTCGCCCCACATTTCCGGTGCTTCCGGTCATCAGTATCATTGCTGCTCCCAGTTCATTAGCCGACTATCAACTGTCTCGACAGAGACGTTAGCCGGTTAATGATTAGCCGTCAATCGACCTATTTTGTCCGACCATGGAGACCACGATGCCCGAGTTCTTGGACCTGCACAGCAAGACGACAAAGGCGCTGCGCGCGGTGGCCGACGCGGGCATGCGACGGCACGGATTGCACCTCGGGCAGAACCACCTGCTGGCAGCGCTGTGGGAGCAGGATGGGCAGACGCCGGGCGAATTGGCCGCCGCATTGCACGTCACGACGCCCACCGTCGTCAAAATGGCCACCAGGATGGCCGACGCCGGGCTGCTCGTCCGTCAGCGCGACGACCACGACAACCGCCTCGTGCGCCTCTGGCTCACCGACGCCGGCCATGATCTGCGGGAGCCGGTCGAGGCCGAACGGCGATCGCTGGAGGAAGTGATCACCGCGGATCTCACGGCGACCGAGCGCGAGCACCTGCTGAGCGCGCTGGCGAAAATTCACCGTGCCGCAACCGATCTGCTGCACGGTTCGGCCGACTGAGTGACGCTGGCGCTCAGTACTCCTTGCGGTGTGGAACGAACTCCAGCGTGAGCAGTGCGGCCGCGGCCAGCAGGATCTCGCGCCAGCGGATGAGGGCAAAGCGCTGATCGGACAGCGCGCGGAACTTGCGCAGGAACCGATACAGTGATTCCAGTCGAATCAGTGGATCGCCCAGGTGCACGAACGCATAGATCAGCGTGGCCGTGCGGGAGCGGTCCTTGTCGGCGAACAACTCGGGGAAAGGCGCGAAGGCCAAAGAAACTCGCTGAATACCCTGGGTGCGGGCGTACTCGACCAGATCGAGGACCATCCGTTCGTCCAGGCCGTTGGGGGCGTCCTTGCGCCGCCACGGGACATCGAGGCTCAGTTCTCGGCCGCGGCCGGACACACCGTAGCGCTGGAAACCTGCGACCCGCCCGTCCGCGTCGCGGGCGATGACCACGAGCATCCCGGGGTTTCGGCCGTCCAGGAGATGATCGAGGATCATCGAGAAGCCGCGGGTCTGCCTGCCGTGCTGCCATTCGTCGACGATGTCGAGCAGTTCGGCGCGCAGCGGCTCGCTCAGCGTGGCTTCGCTGACCACCTCGGTGGTCACGCCGAAGTTGTGGGTGCGGCTCACGGCTTGGCGCAGATTGCGGAACTTTCGTCCGACCATGGCGAAACTGTCCACCTCGATCACCACATCGCGCCCGACCGGGATCGCGTGCAGCCCACGATGCTCGATGGCTCGGCGCCGCCACATGCCCGCCATTTCGGGACCGGCGCCGAGCACCGCGATCCGCCAGCCGTTGTTGGCGGCGAAGTCGGAGAACTCCGAGATCAATTCGGCGAATGCGACGCGCTCACCGATCGGATCGCCCGCCACCACCGCGATGCCGAAGCGGGTGCGATAGGCGATCGCGGCGGAGGAATTCGTGTTGAAGAAGTAGCTTTTCGACGAATGCAGGGCGAATGCGGCCAGCGGATCGCGCTCGGTCCGTCCGACCAGCTCGGCCACCCGATACAGCTGCTGTGGCTGTGGCCTGCTCGGTTGCGCCAGCATCAGAATGAAACCGGTCGAGGCGAGGAAGGCGAACCCGAACCCGGGGTGGGAGACGCGATAGGCGGCATTGGCGGCCGCGAGTACGAACACCGCGATCGTCAGATGCGGCAATGTGATCGGCCTGCGCAGGTGCAGGCCACGGACCACGAACAGTCCGGCGATCGAGGCCGCGACAAACCAGCTGTGATCGACGCCCTCCTGCGTCGCCAGCCCGGCTTCGTACACGAGTGCTGCGCTGAGCAGTAGCAATGCGGCGGTCAGGATGGGGCGGACAGCAGGTGTCGCGGTGAAGGTCGCTTGCCGGTACCCGGCAAGCGTGGTCAGGCTCGGTGCCGCTGTCTGCCGCTCCTCAGCCACGCCGGTACCCCATCTGGGCCAGTCGGGTCCGCGTCTGCCGCACATTCACGAACAGGTTCCCCATTTGGTCCTCCTGATGATCCTGTACCGAAGCCACACTATGCCGAACATGTGACAGGCTCTCGAACATTCCTTCGCTATGGAAACGATTTGTGTTAACGCTGTCCTGCGCTATTGCTCCAGCATGCGCGGTTGCACACCCGATGGCTATGCCCGCTTATCGAGCGAGGGCGAATAGGTCCCTGTTCGGGCACTCGGGCCTGGGCCGAGGAGGCCGTTGGTGGGTGGAAATCGCGGTCATGCTGCGGCGCGCCCCGAGTTGCCGTGGCGGTCTTGTGTCCGAGACAGTACGGGCCGATCTGTAGACAACGCTGTTCATATACGCCTATCGTCTTGATCCATGACGAAGTTCGGCGGCAAGCGCTGCCTGATCACGGGGGCCGCAAGTGGCTTGGGCCGCAGCATCGCACTGGCGGTCACTGCCAAGGGCGCCTCGGTCATCCTGACCGATATCGACGACGACGGTCTGCAACGCACCGCGGCCGACGTGCAGTCCGCCGGTGGCACCGTGCATCTCGCGGCCCCCGCTGACGTCAGCAACTACGACGCGGTGGTCGCGCTCGCGGCCGAAGCCCATGCCGTGGTCGGCAGCGTGGACATCGTGATGAACGTGGCGGGGATCGCCACCTGGGGCGCGGTGGACCGGCTCACCCACACCCAGTGGCGGCGGACGATCGATATCGATTTGATGGGCCCGATCCACGTGATCGAGGAATTCGTGCCGCGCATGATCGAGGCGGGCAGCGGCGGTCACCTACTGAATGTGTCCTCGGCCGCGGGACTGTTCGGCCTGCCGTGGCATGCGCCCTACAGCGCCGGCAAATTCGGCCTGCGCGGCGTCTCGGAGGTACTGCGTTTCGATCTGCGCCGCCACGGCATCGGCGTCAGCCTCGCCGTGCCAGGTGCGATGTCGACGCCGATGGTCGACAGCGTGGACATCGCCGGTGTCGACCGCGCCGACGCCACCGTGCAGCGCGCCATCGGGCTCTTCATGCGCCATGCGGTCACCCCGGAAGCCGCTGCACGGTCCATCGTGCGCGGTGTGGAGCGCAATCGGTATCTGGTCTACACCTCGCCCGACATCCGGGTCGGGCACTGGGCCCAGCGATACTTCCCGCCCTCCTACAACCTCGCAATGCGCGGCATGAACTGGGCGATGACCCGCTACTTCGACCAGGAAGCCGCAGTCGGCGCACGCTGATAACCCACCGCTCATTCGAGCGGCCTCCCGTCGACGAAGCATCACCCATGGTTCAGCACGGTGTGGTCCTGTTCTCTGGCGGGTTCGGCTGCGGTGACGAGAGGTCGGGTTTGTGGCAGCGCACAGCTGGTCGCGGTGGCGGGAACGCCGAGTCGCTGTAGCAGCAGCGTTGCCGGGCACCAGCCCGCGGCGCCGTAGAGCAGCAGGTTCGCGCCGACGAATCCGGTGAGTATCAGCCACCATGGTGAGACCATTGCGGCCAGCAGCGTGCTGATGAGCACGACGGTGCCTGCCAGCAGTGGCACAATGCGCGCGATGGACCAGCCATGATGTCGTGGTAGTTGCGCCATATGCGTGTCATCCGATCATGTCGGTGCCCCCGGATTTCGCGGTTGTTCAGGCGAGGGCGAGGAAGAGTTTCTCGAGTTCGGCTTCGGTCATGGGCTCGGATCCGTCGGCTGTGTCGCCGGTGAGGCATTCGCGCAGGCCGGTGGCAACGATCTTGAAGCCCGCGCGGTCGAGTGCGCGGGAGACCGCGGCGAGTTGGGTGACGACGTCTTTGCAGTCGCGACCTTGTTCGATCATGGAGATCACTCCGGCGAGTTGGCCGTGTGCGCGGCGCAGCCGGTTGAGCACGAGGGAGATAGCCTCTTCATTGCCGACCATGGCGTATTCCTTTCGTCGAATACCTCATTCGATCATACCCCTGGGGGTATCCACGGGTCTGGCCTGCACCGAGCCTGTGGCGGTGCTATCGGTGGTGGGCGAAGCTGATCGAAGGGAGCAGCCTTCGCAGCCATTGCGGTGACCACCAAGCACTGTGCCCGGCCAGGCGCAGCAGTACCGGCAGCAGCACCAGCCGCACGGCAGCCGCGTCGAGCAGGACCGCGACGCCGAGGATGATGCCCATCTCCTTCGGGGGCAGCGGGTCGGCGAGTGCGAAGGTGAAGAACACTGCCATCATCACCGCGGCGGCGGCGAAGATCACCCGCCCGGAGTGTGCGAGACCGTCGACTTGGGCGAGTTTCGGGTCGCCGGAGAGCTCGTAGTGCTCCTTGGCGGTGGCCAGCAGGAATACCGTGTAGTCCATCGCGATCGCGAAGATCATGGCAAAGAAGAACACCGGTCCCCAGCCATCCAGGAAGCCCTGTGGGGTGAAGCCGAGCAGGCTTGCCCCGTGTCCGTCCTGGAAGATCAGTTTCGCCACGCCGAAGGCCGCTGCGGTCGAGAGCAGGCTGACCACAGTGCCGAGGGCGGCTATCACCGGTGCCTGCAGCGAGATCAGCAGCAGTATGAAGCCGAGGATCAGAATGATCCCCACGATGATCGGGAAGTACTCGTTCAGGGCTTGCTGCAGATCGAGGTTCTCCGCGGGTGCGCCGCCGACCATCGCGCCAGAAGGCAGAGCGTCGCGCAAATGGTCGAGGATTTCGCCCATCCGTGAGTCCGACGGGTCGACGTTCGGCAGCGCCTGCATCATCACCAGTCCACTGTGGTCGAGTGCGGGCTGGGGCGGGGTGAGCATGCTGATCCCGTCGACCCCCTTGGCTGCCTGCGCAACCTGTGCGGACTCATCGACCGAGGTGATGATTTGTAACATGCCCGGCGCGCCGTTACCCAGCTGAGCCTGGACGAGTTCATAACCTTGGCGCACCGGCGCGTCGGAAGGGACGACCTGGATGGAGGGCATGGCCACCTTCAGTCCGAACACTGGGGTCGACAAGGCGATCAACACGATGGTCGCGCCGATTGC
Organism: Nocardia sp. CWNU-33; assembly: GCF_046764895.1. Lineage (NCBI taxonomy): Bacteria > Bacillati > Actinomycetota > Actinomycetes > Mycobacteriales > Nocardiaceae > Nocardia > Nocardia sp. CWNU-33. The sequence goes on from NZ_JBKOQN010000025.1 coordinate 106,122, forward strand.
GAACGGCCACGGGTGGTCGTGCAGCAGATGGCCCCATGCCGCGAATCGCGGTGAACGATGCTGCTGGTGTTCGGCGTGCGGTAGCGAACCGGCGTTGATCTTGCTGCCCAACGCTCCCAGCGCTGCGGGCAACAACGTCATAGTGGCCAGCAGCACAAAGGCCACCGCGAACATGATCCCGACCGCCATCGTCCGCACGGCGGGGGCGGGGACGATCAGCACTGCCGACAGGCTGACCAGGACCGTAAGTCCGGACAGCGCAACGGCTTTGCCTGCGGTATCCATCGTCTCGGCGACTGCCGCCCTGGCGCTAGGGGTATTGGTGAGCGCGTCGCGGAAGCGGGCGACGATGAACAGGGCGTAGTCGATGCCGAGTGCCAGGGCGAACATCATCGCGAAATTCATGGCCCACACCGAAATCGGCGTCACCTGGTTGAGCAGCACCAGTCCACCGGCCGAGGCGACCAGTCCCGCCATGGTCAGCAGCAGCGGCAGCCCGGCCGCTACCAGCGACCCGAACGCCAGCACCATGATCGCCAATGTGACTGGCCAGGAGAACATCTCGGCCTTCATCATGGCGTCGTGGTTGGCTTCGTTGAAGTCGCTCCACAGTGCGGAGGCACCGGTAGGGTAGACCTCGATCCCGTTGCCGGACAACGCGGTCAGCGTGTCCTTGTGGTCGTCGACGGCCTTCACCATGTCGTCGGTGGAGGCGTTCGCGCCCGCGATGAGGATGCCGGTGTGTCCGTCGGGGCTGATCGACGTCCCGGGTTGCGGCGCGATCACTTCGCCGAAGCGTGCGTCGTTGGTAAATATATCGGTGATGTCGCCGAGTACTTGCCGCGCTTGTGTGCTGTCGATATTCGCGGTGTCGGAATGCACCACCACCTGCACCGCCGCCGAGGAGTTACCGCCGAAGTGCTGCTGCGTCAACTCGCGCACCCGCACCGACTCCGACCCATTCGCCTGCCAGCCCGCCCCCGCGAGCGATGTGAACACACTCGGCGCGGCCGCGCCGAGAATGGTCAACACCAGCAACCAAGCGCCGAACACGATCCGCGCGCGCCCCGCCATCATGGCCCCGAGCCTGCCCAGCGCCCCACCGGCGTTAACCGGGCGTGTGGTGTCGTGATCCGGGGAAACAACCACGTCGGTCATTACTGCCTCCTTCATACCCCCTGCGGTATATTGGATTCATCACCAAGATACCCCAGGGGGTATAACCGTGAAGAGTGGCATCCGGCACACCATGGTCGGGTCGCCCGATCACCAACGAGCGCGAGGAGAACCGCTGATGTGCTACCCCGTCAACTGTCATACCTGCGGGAAAACGACCTGGTCCGGGTGCGGCGCCCATGTCGACCAAGTACGCGCTACGATTCCGGAATCGCAGTGGTGCCAAGGGCACTCGGGTCAGCCCGGTCGGCAGCGGTGGTGGCACCGCCGGCGCTAGGCAACTGCCCGAACGGTGGACGTTCCTCACCGAAGTCCCCAAGACCAGCGTCGGAAAATTCGACGGGAAACGCCTGCGCAGTCAGTACGCCGACGGGGAACTGACCGTCACCACGATCATCCTCGACCCCGATCTACCTGAGCTATCAGGTGGTCCAGCGCTGACCAGTTGATCTTGCGTGCCTGGTCCGACGTAGCGTGATCGCTATGAGTGAGCGACTGGTTGTCATCGGCGGCGACGCGGCAGGGATGTCGGCGGCGTCGCAGGCGCGCAGGCTCAAAGATCCCGACGAGCTGGAGATAGTCGTCTTCGAGCGGGGCAACTTTACCTCCTTCTCCGCCTGCGGGATCCCGTACTGGGTGGCGGGGGATGTGGCCGAGCGTGACGAGCTGGTCGCGCGCACCCCCGAGGAGCATCGATCCCGCGATATCGATCTGCGGATGCGCACCGAGGTCGTGGAGATCGACGTCGCGGCCGGCCGGGTGCGTGCCCGCGATCTCGAGTCCGGCGGGGAATCATGGACCGACTACGACAAACTGGTGATCGCCACCGGCGCCCGGCCGATCCGCCCGCCGCTGCCCGGCATCGACGCACCCGGGGTGCACGGTGTGCAGACCCTCGACGACGGCCAAGCGCTGATCGAAACTCTCGAGCGGACCGACGGCAAGCGGGCCGTGGTGATCGGCGCCGGCTATATCGGTGTGGAGATGGCGGAGGCGTTGATCAAGCGCGACTTCGAGGTCACGATGGTCAATCGCGGCGACGAGCCGATGTCCACCCTCGACCCGGACATGGGCGCGCTGGTCCGAATCGCGATGTGCGACATGGGTGTCGAGATCGTCAGCAGCGCCGAGGTTACCGAGATCCGCACCGGCGCGGACGGTAGGGCGAGCGCGGTGGTCACCTCGGAGTGCGAGTACCCGGCCGACGTGGTTGTGCTCGGCATCGGTGTGCGTCCGGAGACCGCACTGGCCGAGGCCGCGGGGCTGCCGCTCGGCAAGCACGGCGGCCTGCTCACCGATCTTGCGATGCGGGTGCGCGGCCACGAGAACATCTGGGCGGGCGGTGATTGCGTGGAGGTGTTCGACCTGGTGTCGGGTCTGGAACGCCACATCGCACTCGGCACGCACGCCAACAAGCACGGCCAGATCATCGGGTCCGGCATCGGGGGCGGGTATGCGACCTTCCCCGGTGTGGTCGGCACCGCGGTCAGCAAGGTGTGCGACGTGGAAGTCGCGCGAACCGGCTTGCGTGAGAAGGACGCTCGCGCGGCAGGGCTGCAGTTCGTCACCGTGACGATCGAATCGACCAGTCGCTCGGGCTACTACCCGGGCGCGGCGACGATGACGGTGAAAATGATCGCCGAGCGGCGCACCGGCCGCCTGCTCGGCGTGCAGATTGTCGGCCGTGAGGGGGCGGGCAAGCGCGTGGATATTGCGGCGGTCGCGCTCACCGCACGGATGACCGTCGAGCAGATGACGGCACTGGATCTCGGCTACGCGCCGCCGTTCTCGCCGGTCTGGGACCCTGTGCTGGTGGCCGCGCGCAAGGCGGTCGCGGCCGTCCAGCGGCGGGGATAGCGCCTCAGGCCGTTCGGCGATACACCGCGACCACCGGGATCACCCGCTCGGTTTTGGCTTCGTACTCGGCGAAACCGGGCAGGATCTCCACCATCCGCGCGTACAGCTCATCGCGTTCGATGCCCGTCACGAACTCCGCCTTTGCCGGGTACTTCTCGGTGCCGATTTCTACGGTGAGCTCGGGGTTCGCGCGCAGGTTGTGGTACCAGGCCGGGTGCTTGTCGGCGCCGCCGTTGGAGGCGATGATCACTACCCGCTCACCATCGGGCAGATAGACCAGCGGGTTGAGGATCTGGCGTCCCGATTTGGCGCCGGTGGTCGTGATGAGCACCATGTGCGCCCCCTCGAACATGCCGCCGACCTTGCCGTCGTTCGCTCGGAATTCCTCGATGATCTGGGCATTGAAGTCGTTCATGTGTTCCCGTCCATTCGACTGCTTTTCCCGGGCCAACACCATAGCGGCTTCGGTAATTCCAGCCCCCGACGCGACGGGCAGCGAAGTGCAACCCGCTACCGTACTATCGCGAGCGAGGACACCCGCCAGGTGGATGAAGGGGGGCGGTGTGGCAGTTCGCCTACCGGCAGCCATACACAACGGGGCACGGTGGTTGCGGCGCTTCGCCACGACGACTCCTGGCGCGATCGGCGCGGTGCTGGTCGTCACCGTTGTGCTGTGTGTGTTTTCGGGTTTTGTGTCCGCGAATCAGCTGAGCGACAAGATGGTTCGCCGCGATATCGTGCTGGAGCGGACCGAACCACTGGCCTATGCGGCGCAGAGTCTGTACGTCGCGCTGTCGGCCGCCGACGCCTCTGCGGCGGCGGCCTTCCTGTCCGGCGGTATCGAATCGCCGGAGGTGCGCGGGCGATATCAGCAGGCGCTCGCCGATGCGGCGGGCGCGCTGGCGGAAGCGACCACCGGCGCCTCCGACGCGCAGACCCGATCGATCGTCGCGCGCATCACCGCCGACCTGCCCGCCTACACGGGGCTGGTCGAGACCGCTCGCGCCAACAACCGGCAAGGCTTCCCGGTCGGCTCCGCCTACCTGCGCGAGGCATCGATGTTGATGCAGAACTCGTTGCTGCCCAATGCCGAACAACTCAGCAAGAACCGTTTCGCCGCAGTGCGAGGCGACCAGAACGACATCGGGGCGCTGCCGCTGACGAGCATCGCGCTGCTGCTGTCGGTGTCGGCCGCCTGCGGCGTCGGCTCATACGTGCTGCTGCAGCGGACCAATCGGCGCATCAACCTCGGCCTCGCCACTGCGGCCGGAGCAACGGCCGTCGTCCTGCTGTGGTCGGTGGCCGCGGTCCTTGTCGCGGCGAGCGGGGTGGACACTGACAGGTCCGGGGCAAGCACTCGATTCGAGATGCTGGCGCAGGCCAGGATGCTGGCCCAGCAGGCCCGCACCGACGAGACACTACAGCTGATCACCCGTGGCGATATCACCGCCGGTGAAGCGGATTTCACCGAACACACCGCCGCGCTCGGTGCGCGCCTGGAGAACACGATCGGTTCGGATTCGGCCGCCGCCGGGGCGCTGGCGAGCTGGAAGGTCGGGCACGCTCGCCAGAAGGACGCCTACGAGGCAGCCAACTATCCGGCGGCGGTGGCGCAGGCCATCGGTTCCGCGCCCGAGAGCTCGGCAACGCGATTTGCCGACCTCGACGCCGCATTGCGCAACGAACTCGCCGACGTGCGCACAGAATTGCGCAAGGGTGTCGATTTCGCCGGCGGGTCACTGGCGTTCAGTCCGTCGGGCACTCTGCTGCTGATGGTGTTTGCGGCGGTCGCTGTCGCCGTCGGATTGTGGTCGCGGCTGAAGGAGTTCCTGTGAACACGAGGCTGCTGCTGGCCGCGACGCTGGTCGCGATGAGCGCACTGGTGACCGCATGCGGTTCCGGTACGAAGGTTCCGGACCCGACCAGGATGGCGGCGGTGAACCCGCGGCCGGACCTGACCGAGATCACCACGGCGCCTGGATCAGAGGCCGACGACAGCTGTAACCCCGAGGCGAGCCTGCGTCCCGGACCGCTGCCGAGACCCGGCGCGATGCCGCCGGGGTCGCCGATGGCCGCGATCGTCGCGACCGGCCGCCTGCGGGTGGGTGTGGACCAGAACACGTATCTGTTCGGCTTCCGCAACCCGACCAGCGGCCAGCTGGAAGGCTTCGACATCGATATAGCGCGGGAGATCGCCCGCGACCTGTTCGGCGACCCGGACAAGATCGAGCTGCGTTCGGTCGCGGCAGCCGACCGCATCCCGGCACTGCGCGACAAACAGGTGGACCTCGTCGTGCGCACTTTCTCGGCCACCTGCGAACGCCGCAGGAACGTCGACTTCTCCGGGGTCTACTACCGTGCGGCGCAGCGGATTCTCGTGCCCAAGAACTCCGGGATCAGGACCGCTGCCGACCTCGCGGACAAGGTCGTGTGCGTCACCCGCGGCACCACCTCGCCCGGTCCACTGTTCGGACTGCCCAAGAGGCCGACCATCATGGGCGCAGGCAACTGGACCGATTGCCTTGCCGCACTGCAACAGGGCAACGTGGATGCCATCAGCGGCGACGATCCGATCCTGTTCGGACTGGTCGCGCAGGATCGCAACCTGGAGGTCGTCGGGGCGGAGATCGGCACCGGCGCGTACGCGGTCGGTATCGCGCAGGGCAACCCCGACCTGGTCCGCTTCGTCAACGGCGTCCTCGAGCGCCTCCGTACCGATGGCACCTGGCAGCGCCTCTACAACGCCGGACTCGGCGCCCTCGGCCCGGCGCCCGGCCCGCCAACGCCCCGGTACACAGAGTGAGTGCGGCGACCATGCAGCCGCTCACCGTCGCCGAGATCGATCACGAATTGGCCGCCCGCGCAGCCGAACTCGACGCCATCACCGCCACCCTGCTGGAATTGGACAAGCATCCCGGACACACGCTGCTGCGCCGCTTCCCGCCGACCGGGCGCACCGAGCAGCGGTGGCAACCGGTGCGCGACGCGCTCGCAATGATGTGGGAGGACTTCGGCAGGTTGCGCTCGATGCTGGATTCGGCGCGGACCGTGCGCGGCAGTCGAGCCCGGCTCGACGACAGCGAACGCGCCGAGGTGACCAGGCTGCTGCGTGGACGACCCTATGAGGCGTCACGCACGCCGATACCGATGGCGCAACGTTCGCTGACCGGTCCCAGCGAACAGGTGCTGTTCGTCGGGCTCGCCGATACCGTGGACCGCATGCGGGCCACCTTCTTGGAGATCGCCGAATTCTTCGACGCGGTCGATGCGGTGAACACCCGGATCATGTCCGGCCTCGCGCCGCTGCAAGAGGAGTTGGACAAGGCGGGGCGCTCAGCGATCGCCGAGCTGGGTGTGATCGAACACGGCATCGCCGACCTGCTGAGTCGCTCGGCCATCGACCCGCTCGCGCTGACCACGCCCGAGATCGACGCGCGCGTCGCCGAATTGAGCGACATGCTCCGCAACCACGCCACCGTCCTCGCCGAACTCGCCGCGATGGCGGCGAATTGGCCGTCGGCCGTCGCGCAGACGCGCAGCCGGTGGGACACACTGCGCGCGACCCGGGAGCGCGCCGCCCACGCCAGGGCCGAAGTCGAGCGCACGATTCTGGCGGGATCGCTGCCGGTGCCCGCCGACAACACCGCGACCCTCGGCGCACAACTGGAGGCATTGTCGGCGCATCCCGGTGCGGCTGCGACGCTGCTGGCGCTGCGCCGCCGGATTGCCGAGGCCATCGCCGATGCGGGCACTGCTGAACAGCTGGCGCAAGGCCTGCTCGACCGGCGTGCCGAACTGCGCGGGCGGCTGGCCGCCTATCAAGCCAAGGCGGCTCGGCTCGGAATCGGCGAGGATCGAGATTTGTTGTCCGCCTCCCAGATTGCCGCGGGACTGCTGTCCCGCAAGCCGTGCGACTTGGCGGCGGTCACCCGGGCGGTCGCCGATTACCAGCAGCTCATCGGCGAGAAATCGGGGAGACGACCATGATCTGTCAGGAGCCGGGGTGCGGCGGAGCCATCGAAGACGGATACTGCGTGGTGTGCGGGACGGCGCCCGTCGAGGCGACATCGGTCTCGGCGTCGGAAAACGCAGTGTCCCTGCCGAATCCGGTGTCCACCGAGGGCGCTGCGTGCGCGGAATCCGGCTGTACGGGCACGATTGTCGATGGCTACTGCGACGAATGCGGTACCGCGCCTGCTGTGCGCACCACGACCTCGGCGACCTCGGCTCGGTCCGCCTCGACCGGCACCAACCGATCGTCGGGGCGCTCGGTGCGCACCGGTCGGTCCACGTCGTCGAAGGCCAGTGCGCGGGGACGGCTCGGTGCTGGCATGGTCGACGTGCCGCGGGTACCGCGCATCGATCCGGCCACCGCGATCATGAGAATCCCCGAGGTCGCCGAGTCGAAGCGGTTCTGCGGCAAGTGCGAACGAGCGGTCGGCCGCGGCCGCGATCGAGTGCCCGGCCGTACCGAGGGCTTCTGCCCGAACTGCGGCACGCGGTTCTCCTTCACTCCCAAACTGTCCAAGGGCGATCTGGTCGGCGGGCAATACGAGGTGGCGGGCTGTCTCGCACACGGCGGGCTCGGCTGGATCTATCTGGCGACCGACCGCAATGTCAGCGACCGCTGGGTGGTCCTGAAAGGGTTGCTGAATTCCGGCGATGTCGACGCGATGGCGGCGGCCATGGCCGAGAAGCGGTTTCTCGCAGAGGTCGAGCACCCCAGCATCGTCAAGATTCACAACTTCGTCGAACACACCGGACCCGATGGCATCGCCGTCGGCTACATCGTCATGGAGTACGTCGGCGGCACCTCGCTCAAGCAGATCCTGCGCGGCCGCCGCGACACCGACGGCAGCTATCTGCCGCCCGCCCAGGCGATCGCCTACATCCTGGAGATGCTGCCCGCACTGGGTTATCTGCATTCGCTCGGCCTTGCCTACTGTGATTTCAAGCCCGACAACGTGATGCAGACCGATGAGCAGCTCAAACTCATCGATCTCGGCGCCGTGATCGCCATGGACGATCAGGACAGTAATATCTACGGCACCATCGGATACCAGGCTCCCGAGATCGCCGAGTCCGGACCGACAGTCGCCACCGAGGTGTACACGGTGGGACGTACCCTCGCCGTGCTGGTGATGAATGTGCCGCAGCAGGGCGGGCACTTCGGCGAACTGCCCGGACCGGCCACCGAACCGCTGCTGTCGAAATACGATTCGCTGCACCGGTTCCTACTGCGCGCCACCGACGCCGAACCGGAAGCCAGATTCTCCTCGATGGAGGAGATGGCCGACCAGCTCACCGGTGTGCTGCGCGAGGTGCTCAGCACTGATGACGGGGTGCCACGACCGGGCATGTCGGCGTATTTCGGGCCGCCGCGTGCGATGTTCGGCGTCGGCGCGGACGCCGTGGTGGCACCGGGCACAGTCGTTGCGGCGCTGCCGGTTCCGCTCGTCGACCCCGGCGACAGCGGCGCCGCGCTCCTGGCCACCACAACCGGGAGTACGCCTGCGGAATTGGCGAGCGCCTTCGAGGCGGGGCTGCGGGCGGTCGTCACCAAGCGCGGTGAGTCGGTGGAGATCCCGCTGCGACTGGTGCGCGCGGCACTCGAGGTGGGAGATTCGGCGGGGGCCGAACGACGACTGGACGGGCTTGCCGAAACCCTGCCCGGCGATTGGCGTTTGGCCTGGTATCGCGGACAAGCGCGGCTTCTCGCCGGGGATTTCGATACGGCCCGGGCAGAATTCGATGCCGTATACGCCGCGCTGCCCGGTGAGGCTGCGCCGAAACTGGCATTGGCGGCCGTCGCCGAACTGGCCGGTGCGGAGGCGGCGACCCAGGAGGCATCGCGCTATTACGACACGGTGTGGCGCACTGATCACTCGTTTGCCAGTGCCGTATTCGGCCTTGCTCGCCTGCGTCGGGCTCGCGGCGACCGCGAGGGCGCGGTGGCTGCACTCGACCAGGTGGACGCCGCATCGGCGCTGCACTCCGAGGCCCGGATCGCGGCAGTGGAAACAATGCTGACCGGGCGTGCGGCGGCCGAGCTGTCCGAATCGCTGCTGCGGGACGCGGGCGCTCGGGTCGAGCGGCTGCGGCTGGACTCCAAACGCCGTGGGGCGCAGATTCGGATGCGGGTGCTCGACGCCGCACTGGCCTGGCTGGCTGCGGGCAAAGTGCCTTCGGCGCATGAATCGCTGCTCGGCGCGCGCTTGGACCAGGACGGTGTGCGCATCGGACTGGAACGGTGCTATCGCGACCTGGCTCGCGAAACCGACAATATGTGGACGCGTTTCGAACTGGTGGATCGGGCCAACCGGATCCGGCCGAGGACGACGTTGTGAGCGAGCGTAAGGAGCGAACCATAGATACAGCGCCCGCGGGTGGAGCCGTGAACGCAGGCAGGCAGGCCGCCGCAGCGGCCAGGTGCCCGGGATGCGCCGCGAGTGTCAGTGCGGCCGACCGCTATTGCGAAGCCTGCGGTCGTGAGCTCGGTGCGCTGATCGCCCATGGGATGCGCCGGGTCGCCCTGCCGCAGCCCGACCCGGACACGGCAGCGACATGCGACGGCTGCGGCGGGCTTCATTACGACGCCGACGGCTACTGTCGCGACTGCGGGCAGTTGCGTCCCGAACCGGACCGGTGCGAGGCGGATCTGGGTGCGGTGGGTGTTGTGACCGATCGCGGTATCGCGCACGCTCGCAACGAGGATGCGGTCGCCGCTGCCGTCGTAGCGGGCCGAACCCCGTGGCAGCGTGCCTCGACGGTGCTCGTCGTTTGCGACGGGGTGTCTACGTCGGAGGATCCGCAGGCGGCATCGAGTGCCGCGGCACGGGCCGGCGTCGATGCCACCGTCGCCGCGTTGGGTGACTCGCACTCCGCCGAAGATGCGGTGATGGCCGGACTCGCGGCCGCTGCCACGGCAGTGCGCGATATCGGTGAGTACGACGGCCACGCCCCCTCGTGCACCTACGTCTCGGCCGTCGTGCGTCGACTCGGCGACGGCACAGCGGAGATCACCGTCGCGAATGTCGGTGACAGCCGCGCCTATTGGTTGCGTGCCCGCGATCCGCAGGCCCGCGATGCGGCGCCGTCCCAGCGACTGTCGTCCGACGATTCCTGGGCACAGGCTCTCGTGGACGCCGGCGCCATGGACGAAGCGGCCGCCATGAAGGACCCGCGCGCTCACACTCTGCTGCGCTGGCTCGGCGCGGACAGCGACCCGAAACCGTGGTCGGACTCCTGCGTGCGGACCTTGCGCACCACCGGCCCCGGCGTCCTGTTGCTGTGCAGCGACGGGCTGTGGAACTACCAGGCCGATCCAGAGGCGCTGGCGGGCATGGCCACCACCCCCGCCACCGCGCTGCTCGCCGCGCGCGAGCTCGTCGACTTCGCGTTGCGCTCCGGCGGCAGCGACAACATCACCGTTGCGCTTGTGCCCGTCGGGCAGCCCGACAAGCCAGGAGAAAAGTAGTGAGTTCTGTTGACGGCAACGGTATTTCGGTAGCGATCGACCAGAACGAGTATCTGGCCGAAGGGACGGGCACGGTGGATGCCGTCGTCACCGTCGAGACCGGGGCAGATTTCGTGGCCGCGGGGCCGTCGCCGGACCGGGTGGAGATCCTCATCATCGACAGTTCCGGGTCGATGGGCACGGCGCGGAAATTCGACGAAGCGCGCAAAGCCACGCTTGCGGCGTTGGACGTGTTGCCCGACGGAGCGAAATTTGCGATCGTGCAGGGCACCTCGATGGCGCGCCTGGTGTTCCCCACCGACACGCCGTCGGTGCTCGCAAGCCGGGAGAGCCGGGCCGCGGCGCGCCGCCACCTCGACAAACTGCGGCCCACCGGCGGCACCGCGATGGGCACCTGGCTCGGACTGACCCGACAGCTGGCAACTATGCATCCCGGCGCGCTGGTGCATGCGATTTTGCTGACCGACGGCAAGAACGAACATGAGGAGCCCGAGGCGCTCGCCGCCGAGATCCGGCAGTCCGAAGGAATGTTCACCTGCGACTGCCGTGGTGTCGGAACCGACTGGCGGGTGGACGAATTGCGCGCCATCGCCTCGGCGCTGCACGGGACTGTCGACATCGTCTCCGACCCGGCCCACCTGGCCGCCGACTTCGCCGCCATGACGCAGTCCGCGATGACCAAGGCGATCCCGGAGCTGACGTTGCGGGTCTGGACGCCTGCGGGCGCGGCGGTGCAGTTCGTCAAACAGGTCGCACCGACCATCGAGGACCTGACTGCGCGTCGTACCGAATCTGGTGCGCAGGTGGGGGAGTACCCGCTCGGGGCGTGGGGGGCGGAGGACCGGGACTATCACGTGCAGGTGCGGGTGGAACCCGCCGCGCCCGGCCGGGAGAAGCTGGCGGCCAGGATCAGCGTGGTCGCGGGTGCGGAGGTGGTCGGCCAAGGGCTCGTCCGCGCGGTGTGGACCACCGAAACGGAGCTGTCGGCCCGAATCAGCAGGCGGGTAGCGCATTACACGGGTCAGGCTGAGCTCGCACAGGTTGTCCAAGAGGGGCTGACCGCCCGCAAGAACGGTGATGTGGACACCGCGACGGCGAAGCTGCGCAGAGCGGTGCAGTTGGCCGCGGAATCCGGCAATGAGGGGACGGCCAAGCTGTTGCACGGGGTCGTGGAGGTCGACGAACACAACGGGACGGTGCGATTGCGCGCCAAAGTCGAAGCCGCCGATGAGATGGCGCTGGACGCGCGCTCGACCAAGACGGCACGGGTGCGGAAGGAAGCGTGATGGTCTGTCCGGAAGGCCATCACTCCGTCGCCACCGACTACTGCGATGTCTGTGGCTCGCCGCTGGCCGAGCCTGCGCCCCTCATGCCCGCGCCGACCACGGAATGCCCGTACTGCGGTGCGCCGATCGGTGGCCGATTCTGCGAGGTGTGCGGCCATGATTCGGCGCTGCCCGCCCCGGTTCCGGCCGCCCCCGCGCGGCCGGAACCGAGAGTTGCCGAATCTGCTCCCGCGACCCCACCCGCCCGAATCTCCGGCGTGGTGACATGGGTAGCGACGATCACCGCTGATCGTGACTTCTATGACCGGGTGGTCGTCCGCGACGGCCCCGATACCGATCAGGTCGGCTTCCCCGTGTTCTACCCGGAGCGCCGAATTACCCTGCGCGAGGGCGATATTCTGATCGGCAAACGTAGCGTCTCACAGGGCCTCGAACCCGACATCGATCTGGGCCTCGCGCCCGCCGACATCGGCATCTCCCGCGCGCACGCGATGATCCACGTCGCCGCCGACGGCCTCAGCATCACCGACCTCGGTTCCACCAACGGCACCAGCCTCAACGGCAGCGACGAGCTGATCACACCCAAGATGGCAGTCCCCTTGCACAGCGGCGACCGTATTCACCTCGGCGGTTGGACCACGATCACGGTGTCCGCCGAACTTGCGTGAGGCCGATCAGCCGTGCACGTTCAATGGAGGACAGGGTGGGAAGGCGACCGGCAGGGCGGTCAAGGCGCGGTGGAAGGGACCTGGCCGCCAGACTGGTTCCCCGGTCGGGAGGTCCGGTCGCATCTCGGGT
>NZ_JBKOQN010000026.1:0-113818 GCF_046764895.1 Nocardia sp. CWNU-33
ACCTGGTGATGACCAATGAACGCCTACTCGACATGTTCCCCGGACCACGTAACAACCCTTGGACGCCAACGGAATTCGAGCAGAAGACCGGCATCAGGCAACGTCGATTCAGCGTCGATCTCGACGACAAAACAGGTCGCGCCGTGTTCCCGCCCGGTTACGGCGAGCCACCCGGCCCCGCCGGGATCCTCGCCGAAAACGCACTGCAGGAGGCGCTGACCACCGCAGGCATCGACGCAAGGGAACTCGACGGCCTCATCATCGGTTGCTGCACCCCAGATCTACTGCACTTCGGCACCGATGCACAGTTGCTGCATCATCGGCTCGGCATGCGCCCCGACGCCACCGTGCTACAGACCGACATCGGTTGCGGCGGCGCCGTCTTCTGCCTGCAGTGGGCCAAGGAAATGCTTCTGAGCGGCATCCGCAAACGGATCGCGGTGGTCATTACTCACACGATGTCACCACTGTTCGACAGCGAAATGTATACCGGCAGTGTTACGTTCGACGAGAAAGAAGTCGGGGCATTTCTCACGCCGCTCCTGTTCGGAGACGGTGCAGGCGCAGTGATTTTGGAGGCCACCGACGACGACAGCAACTCAGGGATAGTGTCATCCCTGGCCGTCAACGAGCACTACGAAATCACCCTCAGGCCCGGGGGCGGCAACCTACATCCACCCGGCCTGCCGAATACCGCCCTGTCCGACCATGCGTTCTACATCACCGGAAAGCGGGTTGCCGACGCCTACGTACCGGTCATGAAGAAATCCATCGACCACGCCCTCGCGGATGCTCGAATGGATGCCGACGACATCGCGCGCTTCTATCCGCATCAGTCCAACCTCCGGCTCATCGAGCGACTCATGGATGCCGCGAATATGCGCGAAGATCGAACAGCCACCAATGTCGAACGGTACGGAAACACCGCAGGCGCCAGCGTTCTCATCCTCCTCGCCGAAGATGTACGCGCCGGAACCGTCACCCTTGGCGGTGGCGAGCCGATTGTCGTCGCCGCCATCGGCGCCAACCTCCAATACGGTGCACACGTGATACGACTGTAGTAACCAGAGTGGTCGCGGGCCGCCCTATCCCCTCAAATCGTCACCGTGACATTTTGAGGGGATAGGCCACAACGACCAGGGGAGAAGTGCATCATCGCACCAACCGCATCAACGGCTCGCCGATCAACAGCCCTGGCAACATCCGCACAGTCACCAGCCAACAGGTGACAATGATGAATTTCCGTCGCAACGCGGATTTGACAGAAAGATTTCCATTCGGCGAATCCGAAGACGACACCGATCGACCGGCACACATTTCATCCAAAGCCGTGTTGGGCCCGAGATACCTACCAAAACCCAGGCAATCGACCACCAAAAGGGGTGACAAACAATTGAGGAGGACACCCCTTCCGACACCTTCTTGTAACGCCGATAATCAACATTATGTCAACTAAACCCCTTCACTATTCTGGAAGTACTGGCTGCGTGCTCTCGTCACAAGGTGATAGACCTTGACCGGTTCAGCATCCCGTTAGCTGATACAGCTCGCTCAGGGATGCCGTGCATCATGTGGACCATGCCGTTCGGCGTCCTGCGGTCCCGGATCACGAAAGTGTGTCCGCCAGCTCCGCATGCAAATCGAACAGCGCGGTGATCTGGTCGGCTGACCGTCGGCCCATGCCGCACTCGGTGGCGATGCCGAAGTCCGCGACGGCGGTGCGGGCGGCTTCGATCCGACGCACTGCGCCGTCTCGACCGTCGGTAGCGTGCACCAAGCCGAGGTAGAGATCGGTTTCGGGCGGCAGGTCGAGATCGGCGAGGGGTTTGAAGTAGTCGGCGTCGGCCCGCGACCGCGGGACCGGCATGTGGATCCAATCGACGCGCCTGCCCAGCCCGGAAAGGATGCGGGTCGCGACCGAGGCCAGCCGCCCGGTATCGGTGGGTTCGGCGAAGTGGCGGTGGCCGAAGTCGCCGTAGCACAGGTGGAATCCGAGTTCGACCGGTTCGGGTACCGCGGCGCCCAACCGGACCAGCCGCTGTGCGACTTCCTCGAGCTGGGTCGGATAGTCGCCGCCGAACCAGGACGGGAACACGCCTTCGAAGATGGCGAACTCGACTGCGGTATCCCATTGCACCGCAAGGTCTTCCGCCGGGATGCCGTCGACGATACGGGCCAACTCGCTGCGCAGCTGCGCCTCGTACCTGCCCTCCAACTCCCCCTGCGGTCCCGCGACGAACGCCCCGATCACCGCAATCGGCGTCGGCAGGCACACCTGGAATCGGGAGCCCTGCGGGATAACGCCTTCCTCCCGCAGGCGCCGGAAGACCTGCCATGACTCCAGGGCAGCGTCGGCATAGCCCAAGGGGCCGAAGTTGATTGATGCCGCGTCGACACCCGATTTGGGTTGCACTCGTTCACTTGGCCCGTATTCCGGGCTCGGCGGCGGAACGGTCTCCAGGTCCGGGTGTGCCTGCATCTTGGGCAGCTGCCACACCACCCAGTTGTTGCGCACTCCCGTCTCACCATCCGGAATGCGCTTCAGGCGAGAACCTATCCGCTGTGCTGCTTCCGAGAACACCGTCTGCGCATCCGCCAACGGAACGCTGCCGCACAGATGAACTCCGCGACCTCTACCCACCGCAATCTCCCTACACATCGCCTACCACTGGTCGAGCCGACCTGGTCGAAACCGGATTGTTGCCGCGCACCGTCCCGCTCGGTGCGACCGGGCGACGGTGCGCAGTCGGGTCACAGGCACGCGACGAGGTCGCGCTACGCGATGCAGCGTAAGCGCGGCCATGCAATGAGGTTCCCCACATTTGGGAAGTAGTCGAGCACCCGCTCAGCCCCGGAATGCGGCGATGTTGCGGCGGACGAAAGCCGATCGCAGGCAGGGATGCGAAAGGCCTCGTGCGTGCTCAGATCGACTGCAGAGTTCGGGGATTGGGCGCGATCCCGGTAGAGCTTCGGCGAGCACCCTGACCCACGTCAAGGGATACCGGACTCCGCCCGACGTGGCCGGAACGGTATGAAAGCAGCCGAGATTCGTCGCTACCCTCGAAGGTGGCTGGATCTACCACAGGTACGGGGGACGAATGAGTGACGAGCAGAGGCCGGCCTTGTTCGGCTCCGTTGTCGAGTTCGTCGAGAGCTACTTGACACTGATCTATCAGCGCGACATCGACATTCACGCGTGGTGCCCGGAATGGTGGCAACACGCCGAGGCCGTTGTACGCCTGGATGCGCTCTGGAGAACGTGGGAGTACTACCGGCTCGATGGGAACACCGGGCTCTCGGTGTGGTTTCTCGACCATGCCGATGCTCATATGGGCGTCCTACTCAGCCTCGACGGTCCGTTCAGCGGCTGCTCGGTCCGCAAGGGCCACTCCGCCAAGGTACCTCCCCTGCCACTGGAAGCCCCCCCTCTCCCGAACATGTTCCGATCTCCGACTCTCACCCGAGACGACTAGCAGCGGGCGGCATTTCATCACCCCCACCAGCGCTTATCCGAAAAGTACTGTGGTCAACTAACGTTCATGCGGTGCTAGGACATTCTCATGCGACCAGTGGCGCGTTTGCCTGGTCGGTAGCGGCCGCGACCTTGCCCGTATCGGCGATGACGTATCCCGTATTGACAAGTGCGGACGTGCATCTCGGCCCTGTCGACATACTGTTGGGCGTCTTTCTGACGGCGGGCGCCGCGCTCCTGCCCGATGCCGACCACCCCAACGGCACCATCGCCCACGTGCTCGGACCGATTTCGTACTACCTGTGCCGATTCATCTCATGGATATCGGGCGGGCACCGCCATGCCACGCACTCGTTCGCGTTCGTCGTCGCCGTGGCATACGGGACCTGGGCAGGCGAACACTGGCTCGGACGATACTTCACCCTCGCACTCGCCTTCTTCCTTCTGGCCCTCGCGGTACGCGCACTACATATCTGCCCCTCCGGTGACAGCATCAAAGCGTGGGGCACCGTGGTGATCCTCGCCGCCGCGGGCACCTTCGCCATGGACCACTGGATCACCGACAAACCGGTCTGGCTACCGTTCTCCGTCGGCCTGGGTGCACTCGCCCACCTGGCGGGCGACTGCCTCACCGACCGCGGCTGCCGCCTGTTCTGGCCTTTCCCGCTGCGCACCCGCGTGCCGATCATCGACCGCACCGGCAATAAGGTCGAAACCTGGGTTCTGTCACCATTGTTCACCCTCGGCGCCCTTTCGGCGCTCTGGTACGTCTTCACCACCAGCCCCTGACCGCCACCGGCGTGGCGACTGTCTTTCGTGGACCGGTCGGTGGTCCACGAAAGACAGCGCCTGTCGGCACAGCCTGGCCGACTCGAAAACCCGCGCCTCCCCCGCCGTACCAACAACGGCGATGGGCGCCCCTGTCTGCCTTTGCTTTTCTTTTGATGGTGACGTTGTGGATGTTGGTGACGACGTCGTGGTGACTCTATGCAAAGATATGCATAGGCCAATATTGACATGCGTTTTCGGTCGAGTGGTCGGGTCGCATTGACTGGAGCCTCGCCCTGCCGTGCAGCTTCCATCCCGTCGTCAACGGACTGCGAACTCGGCATCGACTGCTCTCCCCCTGTTGGTAGATGAGCCCTCCCTTCGCGCTTCCCTCCCCAACCAATCGGCTAGCGCTCCCCTGCCCCACACCCGCAGGAGATCGGCACGGGACCCACCCTAGCGACGCCACTTTGGCGTAGTCGATCGATATGCCGTTCCGGCACTGGCTGATTCATGCTGCGGGACCTACTGCCGCGGCCTGCGCACGAGTCGATCACCGTGTCGGGTCGCACACGATGGCAGGCGCTCGTTCGGCTGCGTCCAGGTAGCTGCGCAACGCTTGACGGTTCTGAGTGAGTGCGTCGATGCGTTCGTCGAGTCCCCGAAGGCGTGCCCGGAGTACGTCGAGCAACTCGGTACATGGCGCGATGTCAGGGCCTGCGCCGGTCGCGCAGGGCAGCAGGAGACCGATGTCCTCGGTCGAGAGTCCCGCCTCGAGCAGCCCTCTGATCTGGGTGACGGTCAGGATGGCGTCCTTGGTGTACTCGCGGTATCCGTTGGCTCCACGGCCGGGCTCTAGCAAACCCTGGGATTCGTAGTAGCGCAGTAGATGCGTGCCGACTCCGGTGTGGCGGCTCAGTTCCCCGATCAACACCGTGGCTCCTCCTTGACCTTCATACCGATATGAAGGTTGATGATACCGACATGACCGATAAATCGACGCCCGACTCCAACGCCGGCCACGCGCGGGTCACTGTCATCGGCCTCGGGCTCATGGGCCGAGCTCTGGCTGAAGCGTTCTTGGCAGCTGGACACCCGACAACCGTATGGAACCGCTCGGCCACCAAGGCCGAACCGCTCCTCGCCCAAGGCGCCACCCTTGCGGGCTCGGTCCGTGAAGCCGTCGCAGCAAGCCCACTCGTGGTCATCTGCGTCACCGACTACGAGGCGGCACGCAAGCTGCTCGACCCATTGGGGGATGTGCTCGCCGACACGGTTCTGGTGAACCTGACCTCGGGCACCTCCGCCCAGGCGCGGGAGACCGCCGAGTGGGCAACCGCGCGAGGCGCGTCCTACCTCGACGGCGTAATCCTGGCTATTCCCCCGGCCATCGGTACCGCAGACGCCGTTCTCCTCTACAGCGGTCCACAGCCGGCCTTCGACCACCACGAGGCGACCCTGCGGAGCCTGGGAGCGAACACCACCTACCTCGGCGTCGATCATGGCTTGTCCTCGTTGTACGACATGGCGATGCTGAGCATGATGTGGAGCGTTTTGAACGGATTCCTGCACGCCGCTGCCCTGCTCGGTACCGCGCAGGTCGACGCGGCAACAGTCGCGCCATTCCTGAACAACGGGATCGGCAGCATGACCGAGTGGATCACCGCCTACGCGGACCAGATCGATGCAGGCAAGTTCCCTGCCGAGGACGCCACCATCGACACCCACCTGGCGTCGATGGAGCACCTCGTCCAGGAGAGCGAGACACTCGGTGTCAATGCCGAACTTCCCAGGTTCGTCAAGATGTTGGCCGACCGGGCGGTGGCACAGGGTCGCGGCGGCGACGGCTACGCCGCGATGATCGAGCAGTTCCGAAAGCCATAGGCATGAGCGCTGCACCATTCGATATGACAGTGGACCGCGTGCACGGCACCACGATTCGTTAGCAGGCTCGCCGACCGAATCCACACCGGTACGGACGTAGCAGGGGCGGCCCCCTCCCCGTCTTTGCTACGTCCGGCGGAGCCGGACGGTTGATGTTTCGTACCAAGTTGCTGACATGTTTGAATGCGCATATCTACGTATGATCATGTTTTCTGTAGATCCATTTCGGCCGGAAGGAGACGCCTCTCGGGCTAACCTGGGGCATGTTTGCTGGTTCGACGATGCAACCCCACCGCTGGACGCCGCCGCAGGCGCTCCCCCGCGCTCGTGAAACGCGCAGCGCCACACCGCTCCCCCCGGTTTCCCGGCTGGAGGTGTCGAGCGCCGGCCCCGAGGATGTGGTACTCGCGCCGGATGGGCGGGTGCTCGCTGGGGTCGACGACGGGTCGATCCTCAGCATCGACCCGTCCGACGGGGACGTGCGCCAGCTCGCGAACACCGGTGGCAGACCGTTGGGGCTGCATGCTGATGCGGACGGCTCGATACTCATCTGCGATGCGACGCGCGGACTGCTGCGGCTGGATCCCGATGGCAGCCTCGAAATTCTCGTCGACCAGGTCGACGGCGAGCCACTCTCCTTCGCCAGCAACGTCGTTCGCGATGACGACGGCACGATCTACTTTTCGTCGTCATCGCGCCGCTATCGCCTTGATCAGTGGATGGGCGACATATTGGAGCATTCCGGCACCGGCAGGCTGCTGCGCCGCGATCCGTCGGGCGCGGTCGAAACTCTGCTTGACGGACTGCAATTCGCCAATGGGGTGGTCCTGTCCCCCGATCGTTCGTGTGTGGTGGTTGCCGAGACGGGCGCATATCGTGTGTCGCGCTATTGGCTCACCGGACCCAAAGCCGGCACCCATGATTATCTCGTCGAGAACTTGCCAGGTTTTCCGGACAACATGGGTCTCGGTAGCGACGGACTCGTCTGGATCACCCTGCCCTCTCCTCGAAATCCATTGCTGGACTGGCTATTTCCGCTGCCAGGTGTGCTGCGAAAGATCGTGTGGACGTTGCCGGCGTGGTTGCAGCCGAAACCGCCGAAGACGGTCTGGGTGATGGCCGTCGACTTCGACGGCAATGTCGTGCACGATCTTCAGATCGAAGGCACCAATTTCTCGATGGTCACCGGCGTTGTCGAGCACGAGGGGATTCTCTATCTGGGGAGTCTCACCGAGTCCGCGGTCGGTGTGACGGGGGTTCCGTCCTGACCAGAGCGTGGTCCCCCGTCGAACCGACCAGGTAGCTGTTGGTGTGCCCGGGCACTCTCGGGTTCATCGCGCAGGGTGTGCGGATGTGCCGCGAGGGTGTCCGGGCCCGCGGTCAGAACAGTTGTTCGGGGTGGGCGTCGGCTTCGCTGCGGACGTCGGCGGCGAATCGGGCTTCGATGTCGTCGGGGTCGCCGGAGTTGTGAGCGGTGTAGAGCAGCAGGCAGCCGCGGATGCCGTCGAGGAGGTCTTCGAGCAGGTCGAGGGCGGGGCGGACCGGGTCGAGGCGGCTGATGCGGAATTCGGCGAGCAGGGCTTCGCGGGTGTCGTTGTCGAGGTCGAATTTGCGGGCTTGTTCTTCGATTTCGGCCACTCGGCTGACGACGGCCCATGGTGCGGGCACGTGTCCTTCCGAGACGGACACGGCCTCGGCGATCAGGTCGACGACGATGTCGGTGGGTGTCTCGCCTCCGCCGAGGCGTTCCAGCACCATGGTGGGGGTTTCTACCTGCAGCGCTTCGATGTCGTCGGCTTCGACGACGACATCGACGGTCGGTACGCCTGCCAGTTCGCCCGCGACCTCCGCGGCGGCGTCGAGCCAGTGTGCGGCAGCGACCGCTGCGGAGGCGGGGTCGAGTTCGGTGAACAGTTCGATGGAGCCGAGTGGGTCGGCGCGCAGCAGTTCGTCGGCAGCTTGGACCTGGGCAGGTGAGACGTCGGGTCTGGACAGCTCGACTGCTTGGCGTGCGCGTCCGGTGAGGTCGCCGAGTTCGGCGGATTCGATGGCGGCTTGTTCGGTGATGACTTCGGCGAGGATTGTGTTGCGCAGTTCGAGGTCGTCGATGCTGTGCAGGGTGCGTCCGACGCGGTGCGCGGATTCGACGACGCCGCTGTAGGAGACGAGCAGGCCGTGGTCGGTGGGCAGGTTAGGGGTGCGGATGGCCGCGTCGACTTCTTTGAAGTTTCTGCGTTCTTCGGCGCGGCGCCAGGCTTCGCTATTGGGGATGTCGGGATCGCCTGCGGCGCTGGCCGGGTGTGTGTAGGTGCGCCATTGGAACCGGGACAGGGTGGTCAGATTCGACGCCAAACTGGTTGCCTGGTCTGGGCTTATCGGGGGCAGTGCGGCCACCGTCGCCGCGAGATCGCCGCGTCCGGTCGCCCAGATGGCGACTAGTGCGTTGCGGTCTGCGTCGATTGCATATCGGGTCACATCCGCAAGTCTTGCCGATTGGGCGTGGTTGCGCGCGCGCAATCCTGTCCATCCCGCTGCGGTGACCGGCGTTTCTCCATGGCACGCTGGGGAGTATGACTCTCGATCACGGTGATCCCGGCGACGCGCCTTCGGTTCCGCAGCCGACCGCGCCGGTGGCGAATTCCGCGCGTCCGTCTGCGGCGGAGGAGGCCAGAACTGTTGCGGCGGGGACGAATACGGGGACGTTGGCCAGCCTGAGTGCGGATGGTTCGCCGTGGGCTTCGTTCATCACCTATGGCTTGTTGGATGGTCAGCCGGTGTTGTGTGTGTCCAGGATGGCGGAGCACGGCCGTAATCTGGCCGCGGATGCACGGGCCAGCATTGCGGTAGTGGAGCCGAATCCGCCTGCCGATCCGTTGGCGGGGACGCGGATCACTCTCGCGGGTGTCGTCGAGCAGCCGGTGGGTACGGAGGCCGAGGCGGCGCGCCAGGCGCATCTGGCGGCGGTGCCTGCGGCGAAGTATTACATCGACTACAACGATTTTGCGGTGTGGGTGTTGCGGGTGCAGCGGATTCGGTGGGTCGGCGGGTATGGGCGGATGGATTCGGCGACGGCCGAGCAGTATGCCGCTGCCGCGCCGGATCCGGTGATACCGGTTGCCGCTGCGGCGATTACGCATCTCAACGATGATCATGCCGATGCGCTGTTGTCGATGGCCCGGGTGCTCGGCGGGTATCCGGATTCGACGGCGGCCAGTTGTGAGCGCGCGGATCGGTACGGGCTTGATTTGCGGGTTGTGACACCGCGTGGGGTGGCGCGTACGCGGGTGGGTTATGCGGTGCCGTTGGATTCCATCGATGGGTTGCGGGCGGCGACGGTCGAGTTGGCGCGTCGGTCGCGCGAGGGCTGAGCGCGGCGGTCGGCACCTGTGCTGGGTCGGAATGCGGGCGGTGTTGGGTGTGGCTTCATCGGGTCCGAGGGTGGGGTGTCGATTGCGCCCAGTCGGGGACTTCGGCGACCAGTTCTTCGGGAGCGGATAAGCGCCAGGCTTCGAAGACCAGTTCGGACAGCTCGTCGGCCTCGATGCCTGCGAGGGAGACGACTACCCAGCCGAATCCGCCTGCGGTGAACTGTACTTCGAAGACTTCGGGCCTTTCGGACACCAATGCCAGCTGTTCGGACAGGGTCTGCTTCAGGCCGACGGTTTCGGTCCGCGGCCAGTAGTAGCCGAACCGCTTGCCGCGGACACTGAAGGTGGTGTACTTCTCGCCTTTGGCGCGTTGCACGTCGACGAGCGCGTCGATGATTCGGAAGAATTCTTTGTTGTGTACGGCCACCGCGGACCCCTTACACACAGTCCGCCGCAGCGGCCTTGGCCGATGCCGCACCGATCGGGAGGTAGGCGATCGCGTAGGCGCGGCGCAGCAAGGTGATCGGCATGGACCAACTCAACCACATCCTTTGGTGTGTCCGGACATCTTGGCCCCGTGGTGTGGTCGCCCCGCAGTTCCTCGGTGCAAACACTGCGCTCTCAGTTCGTCCAGCGTCGCTGTGACGTCATAGATCATCGGCACCTTCCCGCACGTCTGATCAGAACACCGTCGTCCAGTCGTGGTTGATGCTGACCACGGTCCAGCCGTGGGTATCGGCCAATTCGAGCGCCTTCTCGGCTCCCGCGATGTAGTCGTACTCGCGGGCATCGGCTTCTCACACCACAGCGTGCCGTCGTTGTCGAAGACCGCGACCTGGTCCTCGGATGGGACGCCCTCGGCCGTCACCCGCTCGACGAAACCCACGACGGCCGCCTTGGCGCCGCCGTCCCGCCAGCTGAGAAGCGGAGCGTCGGCGGGGGTGCGCTCTTCCCTTTGATTTCAGCAGTATGCGTACCAGCCTCGCGTCTTTCGGTCATGGTGCTGCCCCTTCGACCCATTCCGTCATCCCGGGAGCGTCACCTCGGCCTGGTCCTTGTCACTGCGCGGCCCACGCCAACTCGGATGCCGCAGCCCTTCCCCGGTGAACTCACGAAATTCGATGTCGCCGACCAACTCCGGGCGCACCCAATGCACGCCGCCCTCACGGCCTCGGCCACCGACGGTGGCGTCGAACGGCATGGCAGCGGCGGCGAGTTCATCGAGCCGAGCCCGCAGGCTACGACGAGTGGCCATGCTGAAGCCGGTGCCGACGCTGCCGATGTAGGTGAGCAGCCCGTCCTTGTCGTGCGCAGCCAGCACGAGCGACCCGAACGTCGGCGCCATCATCCCGGTGCCCGGCGTCCACCCGATCACGATCGCCTTCGTGGTCTTGCGGATCGGGGTCTTGATCCACACCGGCGAGCCGATACCCCCTTTTCTACCGGGTGCTGGGGCGAGGTCACAGCCGGGTGCCGTTGACTACCAGTGCCACATCGATGTTGTCGCGTGTGGCGTTGGAGTACGGGCAGACTTGATGGGCTGCTTTGACCAGCTCGACCGCCTGCTCATCGGTGACCGAGGGCAGCGAGATCCTCATTTCGACGCCGAGCTTGAAGCGGCCGCCGTCGATCGGGATCAGCGAGACCGACGAGTCGATCTGCGCATCGTTCGCCTCGAGCTTGCCGCGCTGCCCGACCAGAGCGAGCGTCGTGCCGAAACACGCGGCGTACCCGACCGCGAAGAGTTGCTCGGGGTTTGTCCCCTCACCGTCGCCGCCCAGTTCCTTGGGCTGCCGCAGGTCCAGATGCAGTCGCCCATCGGATGTATGCCCGTGGCCGATCCTGCCTCCAGCGACGTGCGCCTCCGCCGTGTACAGCGCAGTGGTCATCGTTGAACTCCCTTCGTAGGCAACAGAACAGAATTTGTCACTTCTAAAACAAGAAGTCAATAGATTACTATCCGGAAGATCCGATGATCGGAGAGAAGATGCTGAAGATCGACTATTGCGTGTCGATCCAGGCCCTATTCGCCGGTACCGACCAAGTCATGCCCTGCTGCGCAAGGAGAATCACCAGTGACCACATTCGTTCTCGTACACGGCGCCTGGCACGGCCCCTGGGCCTGGGACCGCGTCACACCGCTCCTACAGGCCGCCGGGGCGCACACACTGACCCCCGATCTCGGTGCCGACGGCGACCGCGGGCTGCACGATCATGCCGCCGCAGTCATCGCAGCCCTCGACACCGTCTGCCGGGACGACGAGCTCGTGCTGGTCGGGCACAGTTACGCGGGCCTGGTGGCCCGGGAGGCAGCCGACGCGCGCCCCGACACTGTCGACCACATCGTTCTCGTGGACGGCTGGGCAGGGGGCAACGGTGCCAGCCTGTTCAGCTTGGCTCCCGCCCGCTTCGTCGAGGCGATCCGCGCCGCGGCCGAGGCATCCGGGGACGGACGGCAGATCCCAGCGCCGCCCCCCGCCGCGTTCGGCATCTTCGCTCCCGACACCGCGGCTTGGCTCGCCGCACGGCTGCTCCCGCAACCACTGCGCACCTTCACCGAGCCCACTCAGTTGACCGGAGCCGTCGACCGAGTTCCCGGAACGGCCATCTATTGCCGACCGAAGACCTACCCCTTCGGCCAATTCGGCGCGGCCGCCGGATACCGGACCCTCGCGGTAGACGGCCCGCACGACGTCATGCTGACCGACCCGGAACCACTCGCCGACCTGCTCCTGACAGCGCAGTCATTCAAGAACGAGAAGCGCGAAGTCTAGAGTGATGAAGTGGAGCAGCGAACGTACAACCAGTACTGCGCGACCGCGCGCACCCTCGATCTCGTCGGCGAGCGTTGGACGCTACTGCTGTTGCGCGAACTGCTGACCGGACCCAAACGGTTCGGCGACCTCCAAACCGGCCTTCGCGGCCTCGGCACCGGTCTCCTCGCCGCCCGCCTGAAACACCTGGAACGCGAGGGCCTGGCACACAAGATCACACTCCCGCCGCCCGCTCGCACCCCCGCCTACGCCCTCACCGAGGCCGGTGAGGAACTCGGGCCCGCGATCCTCGCACTGGCACGATGGGGGCTGAAATGGACAATGGGTGAACCACAACCCACCGAAACGTTCCACCCGGGCTGGGCGGTCCTCGGCCTGCAAGCCTGCTTCAATCCTCAGGCCGCCGCCGGACTCCGCGCAGTGTATGAGTTCCGCATCGACGGCGAAGTCTTCCACGCCCGCATCGATGACGAGACGATCGAGACACTGCACGGACCCGCCCAGCATCCCGACGCGATCATCACCATCAGCGAGTCTGCGTTCCTCCGCCTGACCAGCCAAACCCTCACCCTCGCCGAGGCGATCAAAACCGGTGCCGCATCCGTGAGCGGCGACGAAGAAGCCCTGCGCAGGATCAAAGGTCTGTTTCGCCTCCCGCAACCACGCACCCGAAAGACAGACCGGTAAGCGGTGGGCGACCAAACGGTCGGACCGAGTCCACGCGGAAAACCGCGATTCGGTCTGCCGCTGCTGCGACAGCGTCCGGATTGGCCTCTGCGACAAGACCGCTCGTGACGAACAAACGTGGCAGCGCCGCAGAACCTGCACAGCTACTACGGCTACGGCTCGCCGATGGACGCCGGGACGATGATCGTCGCGGCAACCGCGGTGCCCGGGGGGCCGAGGCCCGGCGAAAATGTGGGACTGACCGTCGGACCGGTGCGAATGCACGGCATCGATCCGGACACCGGCCAGGTGCGATGGACGACCGATGTCGGCGTACTCCTCGGCTGCCGTGAGCAGGTATTCGACGGACTCCTCTCCTGCCACGGCACCCATCGAGTGTTGATCATCGAGGCTGCGACGAGCGCAATACTCGGGGACCATACGACGGACTTCGAGCTCACGGACGGGACGGCGCGGGACGGCGTTGTTTCCGTAACCGGCCGCACCGCGGACTGGATGACCGCCGTCGTCGCCCGAGGGACCGTTTCCGATATCGACGCGACCTGGCGGCGGACGTATCCGACACCTGTTCCCGGCGACCCGGTCACTCCCAAGATCGACGTGCTCGCGCAGGACTACTTCCTGGAGGGGCACGACCGTGGCGTTCGCGTCTACGATCTGCGCACCGGCGAGCCGCTGTTCACCGGACCCGCTGCCTACACCTTCGACGGCGGCATTGTCGCTGCGCAGGTGATCGAACGCAGCGGGAGCGCGGGAAGGGTCACGCTTCTCGATCGCAATCGCCACCCGATCACCGAGGTAAGCAACGCCAGCTTCATCTTCGAGTGGTATCCGACTGCAACCGCGACGCCGCCGTCGATCCTCACCGGCGAGAGCGCCTACGAGCGAACGACAGGCCGAGTCCTCTGGACCAATGCGCAGATCGGCATCGACGAGTACAGCGGACGCACGAGCGCGATAGAAGGAGTAGTGGATAACACCGTGATCGTCCGATCGCTCGATGGATCAGAGCTGGCCGGTCTCGATCTCACTGACGGACACCGAATATGGCAGCAGCCGACGCCGTTCTCGAACACGTTGCGCTACGACGGCATAACCGACGCAAGCCACCTTATCCTGACCGACGGCACCACCGTGCACGCGATCGACGCCGGAGACGGTTCGACCGCCTGGTCGATGCCGTTACCGCCCAGTGGTAGGCCCAGCTTTCGCTCGGCGGTGAAGGCACTGGGTGGTCGCATGGTCACGGTGACCGCGCATGAATTCACCGGATACGCTGCGGCATAATGTGACTCGAGCATTCGGCGGCAGCCTCATCGGCGGTACATATCAGGATCGGACTGCAGCGTGGATCGTTGCGAATTCGGAATATTCCCTGCAGCTTTCACGGGTGTCCCCCAGCGCGCGGAGTGGAGTCGATGGCACGCGAACGTGTCAGTGAACCATGGTCGGTGCTCAGCCGCAGATACTGGCCGCTGCTGTGCGGCTGCCAGCGTTCGTAGAAATCGGTCACGCTGTCGTCAGCGACCAAACCGACGTGCGGAATAGCTCTCGCGGCCGCCCGATCGATGATTCGATCCATCACCTGGACGCCGATGCCACACCGTTGGAATTGCGGCGTCACTGGTCCGGCTCGAGTCAGTCGGCGCGGGGCCTGGCGGCAAACACCTCGTGTATTTCGGTTCCGATCAATCGCGGGTCCTGCTGAGTCTGCGCGGACATGCCATGCCGGCCGAACAGCTCGCAGACTTCTCCCAGGCGGCCGTCGCGATCATGGACTTCGGCCACGACGACGTGGATACGACGCCAGTCCGCGTCGGTGATGCCATGCAAGACATCCAATTCCGCACGCTCGACATCGACTTTGAGCAACCCGATCTCCCTATCGCGGCAGTGTTCGTCCAGTATCGCCGAAACAGTGGTGACCTCGACCTCCAGTGGTACGCCGTCGTGCAGGCCGGTGGTGATGAGCGCGATGGCCTTGTCGTCCAAGCCGCAGTTGCGCAGATAGATCTTGGTGGCTTCGTCGTCTGCCTCGCGATCGGCGAAGAAACCGGAGTTCGCCGTTGCGCGCGGATACCAGGTGAACGGCCGCGTGCCCGGCGTGGCGCCGACCGCGATCTCGAGGGATATCCCGTCCGGAACGTGCGCTGCAATATTGCGGTCCAGGCAACGAAAGGTCATCGGTACGGGCTCGACCGCGATGACCTGAATTCCGGGGCAGGTGTCGGCGAACATCATCGTGCTGAGTCCGATGTTGGCGCCGATGTCGAGGGCAACGTCTCCAGGGCAAAGGCACGCGGCGGCACGCCGGTAGAACCCGTGCGTCGCGGTCATCTCGCCCCACAGCATCCGGGCCTCGGCTGGGCTCGTGCAGGTCACCATTCTGCCGTCGTCGAGACGCAGTTGCTGCATAGTGGTCAGCATTGCTTCATGAACCTTTCGAGGACAGGGCCGACGATTGCCAGCGCGTGTGGATGGCTCAACTCGAGGTGGCGGGCGTCGACGACAACGTTGTGAATGTCGCCGCTGACATAGGGCCGCCATGTATGCGCGAGAGCGTCGTGGTCCGCGTGGTCTATTCCGGCGGTGAAGAAGACCAGGTCACCGTCGAAGACGCTCGGCCGATAACCGGCGGAGATATCGCTCGCGGTTCGGAAGCTCTCCATCACCCGATCCGTCTGTTCGGCGGTGAACAGTCCGGTTGCGATCACCTGGTCCCGGATGACGTTCCACGCTTGCTCATGGGTGGTTGCCTGCAGCTCGTCGCTGAGGTCGAACAGCTCCCGCCAGCCGCCGAGCAGATCGGCCATCAGCTGTCCCGGTGCGGGCCGGCCTGCAAGGGACGCGGCCGGTTGCGATGGTGCACCTGCTGCGCTGTCCAGCATGGCCACGATGCCGACCCGATCACCGTCGCGCTGCAGCTGTGCTGCCATAGCGTGCGCGATCTGTCCGCCCAACGACCAGCCGAGCAGGTGATACGGACCCGTAGGCTGCACTCGGCGAATCTCGGCCACATAGCGTGCGGCCAGTTCGTCGACGGACTCCGCACATGGTTCGCCGGACACGACGTGCGGGTCCTGCAACCCGTACACCGGCCGATCTGGATCCAGATGTTCGATGATGCCGCCGTAGAACCACGCCAGACCGCCTGCCGGATGCACGGCGAAGACCGCCGGCTCGGATCCGCTCGCGCGCAGCGCCAGCAGCACCTTCAGGCCGGAGTCGCCTTCCGAGTCGTCGGCCCTGCGCGCCAACGCCTGCGGAGTCGCATCCTCGAACATCCAGGGCAATTCGATCGTCACACCACGAGTCCGCAACTCTGTTACCGCCATGGTGGCGAGCAGTGAGTTGCCCCCCAGGTCGAAGAATCCGTCGGTCACCCCGACCCGGGGGGTTCCCAAGACCTGCGCGTACACATCGCCGATCACTTTCTCGGTGTGCGTCCGCGGTGCGACGACCCGATGTACTGCTCCGTCGAAATCGGGAGCGGGCAGTGCTTTTCGATCCAGCTTTCCGTTGATGGTCAACGGCAGATCGGGCAAAACCATGACCACCGAGGGCACCATGTAGCTCGTCAGCACCTCAGCGGCGGCCGCCCGGACCTGGCCCGGATCGATCGGCTGCCCGTCGGTGCCGACGACGTAACCGATCAGCTGATCGACGTCGCGCTCGTGGCGGTGCACCGCCGTGGCGGCCCGCGACACCGACGGATGCCGTAGCAGCGCCGACTCCACCTCGCCCAGCTCGATCCGGTACCCGCGCAGCTGAACTTGTGCGTCGCTTCGGCCGGCGTAGGTCAACTCCAGCCCGCTGCTGGTCTTGCGCCAGCGGCCGACATCGCCTGTCCGATATACCCGGCCGCCGTCCCGATCGAACGGGTTCGCCACGAAGCGGCTCGCCGTCAACGCTGGGGCTCGCAGGTAACCGCGCGAGAGTTGCCCTCCGGCGACATAGATCTCGCCGCGGACTCCGATCGGTACCGGCTGCAGCCGGTCGTCGAGCACGTACACCCGCAGCCCCGGCAGCGGTGTTCCGATCGTGGCTGTGTTCGGGTCATCGACCTCGGCGAATGTCACGTGTACGGTCGTCTCGGTGATCCCGTACATGTTGACCAATTGCGGCGATCCGGGCTCATGCGCGGCGAACCAGCCGGTCAACCTCGCCGCATCCAACGCCTCGCCGCCGAGGACGATGTACCGGAGCACAAGATCGCCACAGCTGCGACCAGATTCGCGATATCGGCGCTCCGCGTCGAGGAATCCGTAGAAGGCCGAAGGGGTTTGGCTCAACACCGTGACGCGCTCGCGCGCCGCCAGTTCCATCAACGCCTCTGGCGACCGGGATGTGTTGTAGTCGACGACGACCAGCCTGCCTCCGGTCAGCAGGGCGCCCCACATTTCCCACACCGCGAAATCGAAAGCGTACGAATGGAACATCGTCCACACGTCGTCGGAATGGAAGTCGAATCGTTCGGCGGCATGGGTTAACAATGTGACGGCTTCGCGATGGCTGACGGCCACTCCCTTCGGGGTGCCGGTCGACCCGGAGGTGTAGATCACGTAGGCGAGGTTGTCCGGTCGCGCGGCCGAGGGAACGGGGCCAGAGCAATCCGGGACCGCGGCCCCGGATTCTTCGATCAGTAGCGTCGATGCCGCGTATCCCGTTACGTCCGAGGCCATTTCGACAGAGGTCAACACCGCGGCCGGACGCGCGTCGTCGAGGATGAAGCGCAATCGCTGCGGCGGGTTCGTCATATCCAGTGGCAGATAACCGGCGCCTGCGCGCACGACCGCAAGCAAGCCCACGACCAGGTCGACTGAACGCGACAACGCCACTGCCACCAGGGTTTCCGGCCCGACACCGCGCTCGGTGAGCCGAACGGCGAGCTGGGTGGCGCGCCGATCCAGCTCCGCGTAGGTCAGCTGCGCCACACCATCGGTCACCGCGACCGCATCCGGCTGCGCCGAGACGCGGGAAGTGAAAAGCTCGGCCAGGGTCACATCTGCGACCGCGACGCCGTCGACTCCGGCAGCGGCCAGCACCTCGCGCCGCTGGTCGGGATCCATGATGTCGATATCGCCCACGACAACAGCCGGATTCACGGCCCCCTGCTCCAGGATCCGGGTATACGCGTGCGCGAACCGAATCATCGTCTGCTCGACGTACAGATCGGTGGCGAAGGTCAGTCGTCCGACCATGCCGTCGGGACGACCCCCCGGACCGAACCGTTCGACGAGCTTGACGTTCAGATCTGCGTGGGCCTGGTCGAAGCCGTTCTCGATCGGTTCGACGGTGAGCCCCGCCAGCTCCAACGCGGCCGCGCTGAGATCCTGGACGTCGAGGGTCACCTGATAGAGCGGCATGTGCGCGGTCGACCGCCGCGGATTCAGCGCCTCCACGACCTCCTCGAAGGGCACATCGGCGTGGGCGAACGCGGCGAGATCCATTTCGCGGGTAGCAGCGAGCAGGTCGGCGAACGGCTGCCGCGACGACACCCGCGACCGCAACACCAGCGTGTTGACGAACATGCCGATCAGATCGTCGAGTTCGCGGTCGCCGCGGCCGGCCACCGGGGTGCCGATCGCGACATCGTCGACGTCGGCCAGCCTGGACAGCAGCACGGTCAAGGCGGCGTGCAGGACCATGAACACCGTTGCGTTGGCCTCGCGGGCGAGGGCGTCGATGCGGGCGTGCAACTCGGCGGACAGCTCGAAATCGACCGCGCGGCCGCGCATGGACGCCACCGGCGGCCGGGGCAGGTCGGTCGGCAGCTCGAGCAGTTCGGGCAGTTCGGTGAGGCTGTCGGTCCAGAATCGCAACTGCCGGGAGACGAGCGAGTCCGGCTCGTGTTCGTCGCCGAGCACCTCGCGCTGCCACAGGGCGTAGTCGGCGTACTGGATCGGAAGGGGCGGCCAGTTCGGTTGTGTCCCTTGCCTACTCGCCTGGTAGGCCATTGCCACGTCCCGCGCGAGCGGCATCATCGACTGTCCGTCGGCGCAGATGTGATGCACGCAGAGCACCAGCACGTGATCACGGTCGCCGATGGCGAACAATTCGGCTCGCACCGGAGGTGCTTGGGTTACATCGAAGCCCGCGGAGACCACCGCCGCCGCCCGCTCCATCACATGTTGTTCGTCGACCCGGATCGGCGTCAGAGCCGGTGCGACCTCGTCGACGCCGACCGTGACCTGGCAGGGCGTCGCGTTGATCATCGGGAACTTGGTTCGCAGCGACTCGTGCCGGTCGATGACCAGCTCGCACGCGTGCCGCAGCGCATCGATATCGAGCTCGCCCCGCAGCCGGATCACCAGCGGAATGTTGTACGCGCCGACCGAGGTGTCGAATTGATTGAGGAACCACATCCGCTGCTGCGCTGGGGACAGCGGGACCAGAGCTGGGCGGGTGCGCGGTGCAGGCGGCACAGCGACGTTCCGGTCGGCGGTAGTGAGGTGCGCGGCCAGTTCGGCGACTGTCGGTGCGTCGAACAGGTCCCGAATACCGACGCTCACGTCGAGTGTCGTGCGCAATCGCGCAACCACGCGCGTCGCCGACAGCGAATTGCCGCCGAGTTCGAAGAAGCTGTCCGCTGCGCCGACTTCGCCGCCACCCAATACATCGCCGAAAACGTCCGCGATGCGCTGTTCGGCGTCGGTACTCGGGGCGACCCATTCCCGCTCGTCCGGGAATGCCGGCGTGGGTAGTGCCGCCCGATCCAGCTTGCCGGTCGCGGTCAATGGGAGCTCGGCGAGCTGTATCAGCACGTTGGGCACCATGTGCGCGGGCAGATGACGTCGGGCAGCAGCCTTGACGTCGCTCGGATCGATGCGTCCGTAGCCGACCAGATAGCCGACGAGTTGGTCGGTGCCGCGCTCGTCTGTGCGCAACACGACCACCGCGTGGTCGACTCCGGGATGCTCCGACAGCACGGCCTCGATCTCGCCGAGTTCAATGCGTTGACCGCGGATCTTGACCTGGAAATCGCGGCGGCCGAGGTACTCCACGGCGTGGTCCGAGGTCCAGCGGGCAAGATCGCCGGTGCGGTACATGCGCGACCCTGCCGCGCCGAAGGGATTCGCCACGAACGCACCCGCGGTGGCCGCAGGCCGGTTCACATACCCGCGCGCCAGCTGGATGCCCGCGAGATACAACTCCCCCACCACCCCGACCGGCACCGGCCGCAACCACGGATCGAGCACGACGGCCTCGACGCCACGGATCGGTCCGCCGATCGTCACCACATCGCCCGGGTGCAGCGGACCGCTGATCCCGGCCAGAATCGTGGCCTCGGTCGGTCCGTAGCCGTTCAGCAGCCGCCTGCCGGGCGCCCACACCGAGACCAGCTCCGGTGTCACCGCCTCGCCGCCGGCGGTCAGCACTCGCAACGAATCCATACCGGCCGGTGCCATGGTGGCCAGCACGCTCGGGGTGATGAATGCATGCGATACCCGTTGCGCCCGAATCAATTCCGCCAGCTCGTCGCCGGCGAACGCGTCAGGTGCCGCCACCACCAGCAATGCACCGTTCGTGTGGGCCAGCAGTACTTCGAGGACCATCACATCGAAACCGGGACCAGCCGCCTGCAGCACGCGCGAACCGGTGTCCATGCCGAAGCGGTCACGCACTACTGCGGCGAAATTCGCCAGCCCCTCGTGGGTGACCACGACGCCCTTCGGGATTCCGGTCGACCCCGAGGTGTAGATCACGTACGCCGCATCCTGGAGCTGTGGCGTCCGCGGCCGCTCGGAGTCGGTGACAGCGGCCGCAGACTTCGCCGCGATAGCGGTCTCGGTGTCCGGATCGTCGAGGACCAGCGGGCACACCACGTCGAGAAGCAGATCCCGCGATGCCTCGACGGTGAGCGCGACCCGCACACCGGAGTCCGCGATCATGTGTGCCACGCGCTCGGCCGGATTGCGCGGATCGATCGGCAGGAACGCCGCACCCGTCTTCGCCGTCGCCCACAGGCCGAGCACGAACTCCGCCGACCGCGCCATCGCCAGCGCGACTTGATCGCCGGGGCCGATACCGCACTCGATCAATTGCCGCGCCAGCTGGTTCGACCGGGCATCCAACTCGGCGTAGGACATCGTGCTACAATCCGAAAGCAGCGCTGCTGCAACGGGATTCACGTGCACGCTCCCGACCAGCAACTCCGCCAGCAGCTGCGGCGACACGGCACCGCCACCCGTGGCCGGCACCAGTTCACGCCGATCGGCCGCGGACAGCAGATCGACCGAATCGAGCCGCGCGTGCGGATCAGACGTGATCGCGCGCAGCACGATATCGAGCCGGGCGGCGAGACCGGACGCTGTCTCGTCGTCGATGCGGTCCTGCTGGTAGCGCAGGCGGACGTGCAGTTGGTCGGTGTGGTGCGCCTGCACGGTGATCGGGTAATGCGCGGCGTCGCGACCTCCCGCCGAGACCACCCGCATGCCACCTATGTTTGCGTCGCCCAATCCGCTGCTGTCGACCGGGTAGGACTCGAACACGAACAGCGTGTCGAACAGCGACACGGCTTCCGCGGCTGCCAAGATCTGCGGCAGTTCGAGGTAGTGGTGGTCGAGCAGACGCGTGTTGTCGGCCTGCAATCGAGTCAGCGCGTCCTCGATGCTCCGGTCCCGGCGCACCTCGACGACGACCGGAATCGTATTGAT
The DNA here is from genome assembly GCF_046764895.1 of Nocardia sp. CWNU-33. NCBI lineage: Bacteria > Bacillati > Actinomycetota > Actinomycetes > Mycobacteriales > Nocardiaceae > Nocardia > Nocardia sp. CWNU-33. The sequence continues at coordinate 21,611 of NZ_JBKOQN010000026.1, forward strand.
GAACAGACCGATCATCGACTCGACCCCAGGCACGTCTGCGGGACGGCCGGACACCGTGCTGCCGAAGACCACACGGTCGGCGCCGAGCAGGTTGCCCAATACCACAGCCCAGGCGAACTGGACGATCGTCGCCATCGTCACCGCGTGTGTCCGGGCGAATTCCACCAACTCGGCCGTCGCGTCGCGATCGAGAACGACCGGCAGATCGATCGGGATGGTCGCGGTCGTATCGGTGTGCGGATCTGCGACCAGCGTGGGCTCGGCACCGCTCAACGCGTCCCGCCACACCTCGACGCTTCCGGTACGGTCGCGCCGGGCCAGCCATTCCAGGTAGTCGCGGTAGGGCACCGCATCGGGCAACAGGTACGGCTGTGCGTCCACCGCGTACAAGCCGATCAGTTCACGCCACAGCAGCGGCAGCGACCAGCCGTCGAGCAGAAGGTGATGGGCGGTCAATATCAGCCGGAAGTCTTGCGGTCCCACCGTGACGAGCACGAACCGCAGCAGCGGCGGATCAGCCGGATCGAACCCGGCCGCCCGCTCGGCATCGATTATTTCGTCCAGGTCCAGTGTGCGCTCGGACAGCGTGATGTTGCGCCATGGGACGGCGGTATCGACCGGAATCACTTGTACCGGAAGGCCTTCGGCGGTTCGGGTGAAGGCGGCCTGCAGGTTGCGATGGCGTGCAAGCAAGGCCCGCGCGGCGCGCTCAAGGCGGTGGTCGTCGACCGCGCCCGACAACGTGAGTACCGATTGCGCGATGTAGACGTCGAGATGGCCCGCGGCGACCTCGGCGTGGAACAGCAGCCCCGCCTGCAGCGGCGCTAACGGCCACACGTCGCGCAATCGTCCGTACCGGTCGGCAAACTCGTCCAGATCGCGCTGGGTGAGGTCGACGAGCGGAACGTCGGCTCGAGTCAGTCCCCAGTCCTGGTTCGCGACGGCCGCGATGGCGGTCAGGGCATCGACCCATTCTTCGACGAGTTCGGCCACGTCGTCGTGGTCGAGCAACCGCGAGGCGTAGCCGACGTACGCCGACAGCTGAGGTCCGGCCGCCGCGTCGACGATGTTCACGTCGATCGTGAGGACCGCCGCCGCCGGCATATCCGGATCGAATGCGGCCCGTCGGTCGAAAGGTTCGCCGGTCGGAACCCACGGCAGATCCGACAATGTCGCGAGATCGATGCCGATTCGCCCGAGATTGTTGACACTGATCTGCGGCTCCGGCAGTACCGCGAGTCGCTCGGCCGTCTCGGTATTCAGATAGCGCAGCAGGCCGTAACCGATTCCTTTGTCCGGGATGTCGCGGAGCTGGTCTTTGACGGATTTCACCGCCGCGCGCATATCAGTGAGATCGACACCACTCAGGTCGAGCGCCGCCGGATATCGAGTGGTGAACCAGCCAACGGTTCGGGAGACGTCTGCGCCCTCGGCGATCTGCTCCTCGCGACCGTGCCCCTCCAGTAGGACATTCATGCCCGCATACGCAATGCCGCGACGATGCCGCCAGCGAGTCAGGGCCACGGTAAGAGCGGCCAGCAGCGCATCGTCGACGCTGCCGCGCACGGCTTCGGGCACCTCGTCGAGCAACGCGGAGGTCACGTCGGCCGGGAGCGACACGGTCAGCTGACGCACGGTCGACTGCGTGTCCAGCGCGGGATCCAAATCCGCACGTCCGAGCAACGGATCGGGTGCCGAACAGATCCGATGCCACAGCTCGAATTCGCCGGCGCGCGCTGCCGCGGCGGCGATCGACGCAGCCGACCAGCGACGCATAGAGGTGCCCGACGCGGCCAACTCGACCGGCCGCCCCTCGGTGATCTGCTGCCACGCAGTCACGAAGTCGGGCAGCAGAATCCGCCACGACACCGCATCGACTGCCAGGTGATGGATCACGATGAGGGCACGGGCCTCCGCGTCGACGCCTTCTTCGGGCAGCAGGCACACGACGTGCACCATCCTGCCTGCCGCCGGGTCGAGCCGGTCGAACGCCGCGGTGGCCGCCGCCTCCACCACGGCGGTGAAACCGGCGCTACCCGGAGCCTCACCGGCACCGAAGGTTCGGACGGAGACCGAACAGGCGGTATCGGCAGCGCTCGGTGCCAGCACCTCCCAGCCTTGGGCATCGAGCCGCGAGCGCAGCACATCGTGGTGTTCGACGATCGCCCGCACGGTCGAGAGCACGTCCTCGACGCGCGCGTCACGCGGCAAGCGCACCAGCATGGACTGCGCGAACCGAGCCGGTGCCCCGAGTCGCTCGACGAACCAGGACACGATCGGCGTGAACGCAATCTCGCCCACACCACCGCCGGGCAGCTCGTCGAGCGACGCCCGCTCAGCGGCCTGCGCCACCCGCGCCAGTCCGCGAACTGTCTTGCGCTCGAAGATGTCTCGAGCCGTCACGCCGATGCCCGCGGACTTCAGTCGCGAGGCCAACTGGATCGACATGATCGAATCGCCACCGAGCGCGAAGAAGGAGGTTGTGGCGCCCACCGTCGCGACGCCCAGGACATCCGCGAAGGCGGCGGCGATGGCGCGCTCCAGTTCGGTCGATGCCGCGGCGGCACCGTCCTCGGAGGTCTCGAAGACGGCCTCCGGCAACGCTTCTCGATCCACCTTGCCGGTCGAGGTGAGCGGCAAGTGGTCGAGCACTGTGATCGTCGCCGGCACCATGTGGGCGGGCAAGGCGGCCGCCACGTGATCGAGTACCGCGCTCGGATCGGCGACTGCTGCGGGTTCGGCCGTGATGTACGCGGCGAGCACAGGTTGCCCGCCGGGCCCCGTACGACTCACGGTGACCGCACTGGCGACCGCCGGATGCGTGAGCAGCGCGACATCGATCTCGCCCAGCTCGACACGCTGGCCCCGAATCTTGATCTGGAAATCGAGGCGCCCGATGTATTGCAGCGTGCCCTGCGTGGTCCAGCGGACGATGTCGCCGGTGCGGTACATCCGTGAGCCCGGCGCACCATAGGGGTTCGCCACGAACGAACTTGCCGTTGTCGCAGGGCGATTCAGGTAACCGCGCGCCAGCGCGGCCCCCGAGAAGTGCAGCTCACCCGCTACTCCGATCGGCGCCGGCCGCAGCCGCGCGTCCAGCACCACCGCCTCCGCACCGCGGATCGGTCCGCCGATCGTGAGCACCTCGCCTGGGCGCACAGGGTCGCTGATCGTGATCACGATAGTCGTCTCGGTCGGACCGTAGATGTGGTGCAATCGCCGCCCGGCCGCCCAGGCGGCAATCAGATCCTCCGCCGCCTTTTCGCCGCCGACCGCCAGCATCCGCATCGAATCCACCTCGGCGGGGGACATCGTCGCCAGCACACTCGGTGTCAGGAACGCATGTGTCACCTGATGCGTTCGGATCAGCGCGACCAGGTCTGCGCCGCCGAGTACTTCCGGCGGCGAGACCACCAGCGCCGCGCCGGCGGCGTGCGCCATCAACGCTTCCAGCAGGACCGCGTCGAAGGCGGGTGCCGCAGCTTGCAGTACGCGCGACGTGCCCTCCACCCGATAGCGCTCGCGCTGCTCGGCCGCGAAGGCCGCCAGCCCCTCATGGGTAACCACCACGCCCTTTGGCGTCCCTGTCGAACCCGACGTGTAGATCACATATGCCGCATCCCGAATCCACAGTGCGCGTGGGCGCTTCGCGTCCGATACCGCGTGGCCGGGACGGGCGGCGATGTCGGCGGCCGTGCGCGGGTCGTCGAGCACCAGCCAGCGGACGCCGTCCGGCAGGGATGTGCAGGCGGCCGCGACCGTGATGCCGACTTCGGCACCGGAGTCGTGCAGCAGGTAGGCGATCCGCTCCGGCGGATAGCGGAGGTCCACCGGCACGAAGGTGGCGCCGGTCTTCGTGATCGCCCACATGGCGACGTGATAGTCGGCCGATCGTGGCACGGCCAGCGCAGCGCAGGTTCCTGGCCCTGCTCCCCAGGAAAGCAATTGCGCCGCAATCTGATTGGCGCGGCGGTCGAGTTCGATGTAGGTAAGGGTCCGGGTGCCGTCGATCAGGGCGATCGCCGAGGGGGTGGTTGCCACGGCCGAGGCCAGCAGATCGGGAAGCAGACGCGGCGCGGGGGCGGCGCTGCCGCGCGCCGGGACCAGCCGTTCGGCCTCCCCGCTGCCGATCAGCGGGATGTCGCCCACCCGCCGCGTCGGATCGCAGACCACTGCATCGAGGACGCGGATGAATCGCTCGGCCAGCGATTGCGCGGTTGATTCGACGAAAATATCTGTGGCATAGATAATTTCGCCATCGATCCCGGCAGGTCGATCACCGTCGAGGCGTTCGGTCAGCAACACCGTGAGGTCGGTCTTGGCCTGCGCGATACCGGGATCGAGCAGTTCGACATCGACGTCCGGCAGCTCGAACCGGGCCGCCGGGGTGTTCTGCAACCCGAACAGCACCTGATAGAGCGGCGTATACGCCGTCGACCGGGGCCGGTCGAGCAGATCGACCAGTCGCTCATAGGGCAGATCCGCGTGCGCGAGCGCCTCGAAGTCGACACCGCGCACCTGCGCGACAAGGTGCTGGAAGGACCTGTCGTCGCGCACGGGCGTGCGCAGCACCACGGTGTTGACGAACATGCCGACGAGATCGTCCAGCGCCGGGATGCCGCGACCCGCCACGGGCGTGCCGACCGACACGTCACCGGTGTGCGCGGTGCGCGCCAAGACGATTGCCAGTGCGGAATGCAGCACGACGAATACGGTCACGCCCTCTCGACGGGCCAGCCGCACGACCGCGTCGTGTAGCCGCTGCGGTATGCCGAAGCGAACACTGCCGCCGACCATCGACATGGTCGCAGGCCGAGGTCGATCGGTCGGCAGGTCGAGCAGCTCTGGGGCGTCAGCGAGAACCTCGGTCCAGTACCCGATCTGCCGCGCGATCACCGACGGCGGATCGTCCTCGGCGCCGAGCATCTCCCGCTGCCACAACGCATAGTCACCGTACTGGACTTGCAGCGGTTTCCATTGCGGCGCTTGGTCTTTCACTCGCGCGCGATAGGCGGCGAACAAGTCGCGAGCCAGCGGCGCCATCGACGAGCCGTCGGCGGCGATGTGATGGACGACCAGCACCAGGATGTGCTCGTCAGGGCCGGTGCTATACAGCCGCGCCCGCACGGGCACCGCTGCCGAGACGTCGAAGCCCGTCTCGACGGTCTGCCGGATCCGCTCGCCCAGCACGATCTCCTCAGCGACCGGCTCCGCATCCAGTGCCAGGCCATCGACTACTGTCGCCACATCCCGCACGACCTGACATGGCTCGCCGCCGACCACGGGATACACCGTCCGCAGTGGCTCGTGCCGGGCCACCACATCCTCGAAGGCCGCACGCAACGCATCGACGTCCAGCACGCCGTTCAACCGGGCCGCGAAACCGATGTTGTAGGCCGCCGACGCGGTATCGAACTGGTTGATGAACCACAACCTTCGTTGCGCCGCCGCAAGCGGGATCGTCGCAGGGCGCGGCCGCGGCGCGAGCGGTATCAGCGACGACTGCGTGCGCTGCGCCAAGCGTGCCGCCAATCCGGCGATCGTCGGCTCCTCGAAGATATCGCGGATACCGACCTGGACACCGAGCGCCGCCTCGGCCCGCGCGGCGATCCGGGCAGCCGAGAGCGAGTCGACACCGATCTCGAACAGGTTCGCCCGCACGCTCACCCGGTCGCTGCCCGTGATTGTGGCGACGATATCGGCCAGTGCCGCTTCGCGTTCGGTGCACGCCGGCACGAACTCCTCGTCGTCGTCGAACGTCGGCTGCGGCAACGCGGCTCGGTCGAGCTTGCCGTTCGGGGTGAGCGGCATCTCCTCGAGTACCTCGACGCGGACCGGAACCATATACGACGGCAGCGTGCGAGCGAGCTGGTCGCGAATCGCGCGACCATCGGTCACCGCTCCTGGCGCGAGCGTCACGTAGGCGACGATTCGCTCCGAGGTCGCGACGGCAACAGCACGAGCAACCTCCGGTATCGCGCACGCCGCCGCTTCGATATCCCCAGGCTCCACCCGCTGACCGCGGACCTTCACCTGGAAATCGCTGCGGCCCAGAAAATCCAGCTCTCCAGCTATCGTCCACCGCACCAGGTCACCGGTGCGATACAGCCGCTCCCCGGGCGCGCCGAACGGATGCGCGAGGAAGGCTGTGCACGTCAGGTCCGCGCGGCCGTGATAACCGCGCGCCAACTGCACACCCGAGACATACAGATCGCCGACAACACCGACCGGCACCGGTTGCAGTCGCTTGTCGAGCACGTAGACCCGCATGCCGGAAACGGGCGCGCCGATCGGGACCGTCGCAGGGGTCGTCGCACCGGGCAGGCAGCGCGCGGCGGTGACCACCTCGGCCTCGGCCGGGCCGTACCAGTTCACCACCTCTGCTTCGGTGAACACGCGTACCGCGGCGTCGACGGTGTGCTGTGCCAGCGCCTCACCGGCGACGAATATCCGCCGGACAGAGGGCAATTCGGCATCACCGACGGCTTCGAGGAGAACATCGAGCATCGACGGGACGAAATGCACGGTGCTGATGTTTCGGCTCGCGATGAAGTCCGCCAAGTAGGCCGGGTCGCGGTGCCCGTCGGGTTCTGCCACCACGATGTGCGCGCCGATTTGCAACGGCCAGAACAACTCCCACACGGCGATGTCGAAGGTGATCGGAGTCTTGTACAGCACCGGGTCGGCCGCGGTGTGCGGCCACTGCTGCTGTGCCCACGCCAGCTGACTCATCGTCGCGGCATGGGTCAGGGCCACCCCTTTGGGGACGCCGGTGGAGCCGGAGGTGAACAGGACGTAGGCCACGTTGTCCGGCCGCAGCGGCGCACACCGTTCCATGTCGGTGATCGGGGCACCGGACAGCCCGGCCAGATCCAGCCGATCGACTCGAACGGAGGAGAATCCCTCGGGCAGTCCGTCGCCGTCCGCTGATGTCGTGAGCACCATCAGCGGTCGCGCCGCCCCCAGCACGCCGGCGATTCGCTCGCTCGGTTGATTCGGGTCGATCGGCAGGAACGCAGCACCCGCCTCGAGCACCGCATACAGCGCCGTCACGAGGTCGATCGATCGCTGAATAGCGACGGCTACAACAGTTTCCGACCTCGCATCACACGATATGAGCCACCTGGCCAGCCGATTGACGCGGGCGGCGAAATCCCGGTAGGTCAGCGCATCGCCGTCCGGAAGCCGAATCGCCGGAGCATCCGGGCTGCATTCCACCTGTTCACCGAAGGCGTCCACCAGGGTTCGGCCCACTGATACGGGGTCGCCGGTGTCGTTCCAACGCTTGAGCACCAGCTGCCGCTCGGCGGCATCGAGTAGATCGAGCTCACTGATCGGCGAGTCGGCATCGGTCGCGATGCCGTCGAGCAGGCGAACGAACCGGTTGGCGAAACGCTGTGCGGAGTTCGCGTCGAACAGGTCGGTGGCGTAGGTCAACCGCAGCGTCATGCCGGTCGGCTCGTTGTCCGGCCCGTGGTCCTCCGTCATCATGAGCAGCAGGTCGTAGATCGCGGCACTGTCGCCCGGGTCGATGGTCTCGACGGTGAGACCCGGAAGTTCCACGCGCGCCCGTACCATGTTCTGGTAGGCGAGCATGACTTGGAACAACGGCGTGTGCGCTGTCGACCGTGCCGGATTCAGCGTTTCCACCAGCTGCTCGAACGGCACGGTGGTATGGTCGAAGGCCTCGATGTCGCTGTGCCGCACCGCATCCAGCAGGCTGGTGAACGTCTGATCGAGCGTGACGCGGGTGCGCAGGACCAAGGTGTTGACGAACATCCCGACGAGGTGGTCGAGCGCCCGGTGGCCGCGACCCGCGTGTGGCACGCCGATGGTGATGTCGTCGCTGCCGGACAGCCGTGACAGCAGCACCGCGAGTGCCGTGTGCACCACCATGAACGTCGTCGCCCGGGATCGCTGGGCCAGGGACTCCACCCGGCTCTGCAGGTCCGCCGGAATCTCGACGTGGATCACCGCGCCGCGGTGGGTCTGCTCCACCGGGCGCGGTCGATCGGTAGGCAGCTCGAGCAGTTCGGGTATGTCCGCGAGTCGGGTTCGCCAGTAAGCGACATCGCGGGACACGGGCGAATCCGGGTCGTCCGGCGAGCCGAGCACCTCGCGCTGCCACAGGGCGTAATCGGCGAATTGGATGGTGAGCGGCGCCCAGTCCGGCAGGTTTCCGCCGGCCCGCGCCCGATAGGCCGTCACGATATCGGCGGCCAGCGGCGCCACCGAATAACCGTCGCAACTGATGTGGTGCACGGCTACCGCGACCACCCAGGCCGTGTCCGCCAGCTGGTACAGCGCGACCCGCACCGGCACGCCCTTCGACACATCGAATCCGGTGTTCGAGAACGCCGCCAGCCGATGTGCCAGCTTGCGCTCATCGATCTGCTGCGGGCTGAGGTCCCAGCCCGCGACGACATCGGCCGCGTCCAGCACCACCTGAGTGGGCGTGCCGTCCACCGCCGGGTACACGGTGCGCAAGCTCTCGTGCCGCTCGACGACATCCCCGACGGCCGCCGTGAGCGCATCGAAATCGAGTACTCCGTCGAGCCGAATCGCCAGCGGCACAATGTATCCTGGCGAAGCCGGATCGAACTGGTTGAGGAACCACATGCGGGCCTGCGCCGTCGACAACGGCAGACGGTCCGGTCTCGGTTTCGGCGTCGGCGCGAGCAGACCCGGCACCCCCCGCAGCTGTGCGATGCGCTCGGCCAACTCGGCGACGGTGGGCGCCTCGAACATCATTCGCACCGGTACGGTCGCGTCGACCATGGCGCCGATCCGGCTCAGCGCCCGCGTGGCGACGAGCGAATTCCCACCCAGGTCGAAGAAGTCGTCGTCCGCGCCGACCGTCGGCAGGCCGAGCAGCTCGGCGAAAACCTCGGCGACGGCCTGCTCCACGAGCCCTCGCGGCGCCCGGTATTCCGCGAGGTCGCTCGGATCCGGAGCAGGCAATGCCCGGCTGTCGACCTTGCCGTTCGCCGTGAGCGGGACGGCGTCGATCCGGACGATCGCGGACGGCACCATATACGCCGGCAGTCGCTCCAGCAAGAGTCGTCGAATCTGCTTGGTGTCCACTGCCTCTGGGGTGACCACGTAGGCGACCAAGCGTTGCTCGTCGCGGCCGGAATGCACCCGCGCAACGGCCGCGGTCACCTGTTCCTGCGCGAGCAGCGCTGCCTCGATGTCGCCCAATTCGATCCGCAGCCCGCGAATCTTCACCTGATCGTCGGCGCGGCCGACATAGCGCAGGGCGCCGCCCTTATCCCAGCGAACAAGGTCGCCGGTGCGGTACAGGCGAGATCCGTGCGCGCCGTCGAGCGGGTCGGCGACGAACGTCGCCGCCGTCAGATCGGGACGTTGGTGGTATCCGCGGGCCAGCTGGATGCCGCCCAGATACAATTCACCGGACACCCCCACCGGAACGGAGTGCAGTCGCGAATCCAGCACATGCACGATGACATTCGGCCCGGGAACCCCGATCGGCACCGCGCCGCCGTCGATTCCGTCGATGCGATACGCGGTGACGCTGACGGCGGCCTCCGTCGGCCCGTACAGGTTGTCGATGCGCGCGTCGCTGAGATCGCGGAAACGGCGGACGGTTTCGGCCGGTAGCGCCTCGCCGATGCACAGCACGCGCCGCAGGTCTGGGAACTGGCGTCCGTCGGCCGTCTGGTGGAACACCGAGAGCAATGACGGCACGAAATCCGCTGTCGTCACGTGATGTTCGGCTATCAACCCGGCCACCGCATCCGGGTCGCCGCTCCCGTCGGGGCCCGCGACAACCAACTTCGCACCACATGACAAGGGGCAGAACAACTCCCAGACCGACAGGTCGAAGGTGACCGGAGTCCGCAACAGCATGACGTCGTCGCCGAGCCGGTAGTGCTCGCACATCCAGCGGAGTTGATTGACCACCGCGGCATGCGGTACCGCCACACCCTTCGGTACCCCGGTCGAGCCCGAGGTATAGATGACATACGCCAGGTTCTCGGGATGCAGCGGCTCGAGCCGATCGGCGTCCGTCACCGGCGACCCATCCCAACACTCGGCGTCGAGTTCCGCGAACGCCCATATCGGGACGTCGTCGGGCAGACTCGCTTCGTCGAACGGGCGGGTGAGCACCGCCCGCGGCCGTGCGGCGGCGAGCACGGCGCGCACGCGCTCGAGCGGGTGATCCGGATCCAGAGGCAGGTAGGCCCCTCCGGCCGCGTGGATCGCATACAGCGTGGTCAGCAGGTCGATGGAGCGACGCATCGCCACGGCCACAATGGTTTCCGGGCCAACTCCGCGTCCGATCAACGCATGCGCCAGCGAATTCACCCGCGCCGCGAACTCTCCGTAGCTCAGTCGCGCGCTGCCTTCGGAGTCGATCACGGCCGTGCTGTCCGGCGTCGCCGCGGCCTGCGCGGCGAACAGGTCCGCGATCGTCGCAGACGACGGCGGCGTCGTCCCCCCGGTTTCGCGTGCGGCCAGCTCGCGCGCCTCGTGCGCGGTCAGCAGCTCGATGTCACCGACCGCGCGGGCGGGATCGGCGACTATCGCCCGCAGCAGCAGCACAAATCGATCGACCATCGAAAGGATCGTCGCCTCATCGAAAAGGTCTGTGGCGTAATTGAATTCGACTGCCATCGCGCCCGGTTCACCGTCGCGCTCCGCGGTGTCGACGAGATTCAGATGCAAATCGTATTTGGCCACGCTCGGATCGGCGGTCCGGGCCGACACCGTCAGTTCCTCGAACCGTACCGTGGGAATCTCGATGTTGTGGAACGAGAAACCCACCTGCGTCAACGGCGCGTGGGCCGTCGTGCGTGGCGGATTCAGCACTTCGACCAGGCGCTCGAACGGGATGTCGGCGTGGTCGAAGGCGGCCAGATCGGTAGCCCGGACCTGCTCCAGGATCTGGAGGAAGGACGCGCCGGGTTCGATGCGCGTCCGGAGTACCAGGGTGTTGACGAACATTCCGACCAGGCGCTCGAGCCCTGGTTCGCCGCGACCGGCGATGGGTGTGCCGACAGCGATGTCACCGGTTCCCGAAAGCCGCGCCAGCAGTGCGGCAAACGCCGCGTGCAGCACCATGAAGACGGTCACGTCGCGGCGGCGGGCCAGGGCGACCAGGTCACGACCGAGGTCGGCGGGCAGTGTCGCCGAGACCGTCGCACCGCGGAACGATTGCCGCACCGGGCGCGGACGATCGGTGGGCAGGTCGAGCACTTCGGGCAGATCGGCCAGAGAAGCCCGCCAATACTCGATCTGGGTGGCGGCCGGGCAGTTCGGGTCGTCCTCGGCGCCGAGCCATTTCCGTTGCCACAGAGCGTAATCCGCGTACTGCACCGACAACGGCGACCACTGCGGCGCCTTGTGCCGGATGCGGGCATTGTAGGCGGTCATCAGGTCCGCGGCCAGCGGTGCGAGCGAGGATCCGTCGAAGCTGATGTGATGGACGATGAGGACCAGGGTGTGTTGATCGGATGCACTACGCAGCAACGTGATTCGGAACGGAACCTCGCGGGTGACGTCGAAACCGATCGCGGCCGCCGCGGCGATGTGCGCCTCGACGTCTGCCGCCGCCACCTCAACCGGCTCCAGCGGGGGTAGTGCCGCCTGCACCGACACGATCAGCTGATGCAGTCCGCTGTCGCTGTCGGGGTAAACGGTCCGGAGAGCTTCGTGCCGGTCGAGCGCATCGGCGATCGCCGCGTGCATGGCTGCCACGTCGAGGGGTCCCGACATGCCCACGACCAGGGCGATGTTGTACAGCGCCGAGCCCGTGTCGAACTGATTGAGAAACCACATGCGGGCCTGGGCGGGCGACAGCGGGATCCGCGCCGGACGTTCCTGCGGAATCAGCGGTTCCCGCCCGGGTGCCTCGATAGCCCGCAGATCCTCGGCGAATGCCGCGATGGTCGGCGCGTCGAACACGGTGTGCAGCGGAATATCGACACCGAACACAGCGCTCAGCCGCGCGGCCACTCGCGTCGCCGACAGCGAGTTGCCACCGAGATCGAAGAAGTTGTCGAGGACGCCGACGCGATCGATGCCCAGCACAGCGCTGCACACATCGGCGACGATCTGCTCGGCCGCGTCGCGTGGCGCGACGAACTCGATGGTCTCGGCGGCGAACACCGGTGCAGGCAACGCGGCACGGTCGATCTTGCCCACCGATGTCAGTGGTAGCGCGTCGAGCACCGTCATTGCGCCCGGAACCATGTGCAACGGCAGGCGTTGTGCGGCGTAGGCCGTCAGCTCGGCGACGTTGACGGCATCCGTCGCCGGCATGACATAGGCGGCAAGCCTCTGCCCGCTCTCCGTCGCAACGCTGACCGTCACCGCGACCGCCACCGCTGGATGCCCGGCGAGGACGGCGTCGATTTCGCCGAGCTCGATGCGCTGGCCGCGGATCTTCACCTGGAAGTCGGTGCGCCCGACGTATTCGAGGGTGCGCCCGGGTGTCCAGCGGGCCAGGTCGCCGGTGCGGTACATACGTGCTCCCGTCGCACCGAACGGATTGGCCACGAATGCCGCCGCGGTGTCCGCGGGTCGGTCCAGGTATCCGCGGGCGAGATGGATCCCGGAGATGTACAGCTGTCCGGTCACCCCTACCGGTACCGGCTGCAGATTCGCGTCCAATACCAGGGCCTCGACACCGCGGATCGGGCCACCGATCGTGACGCGGGCACCGAAGCACAGCGGGTCACTGATCGCGACCATGATCGTGGTCTCGGTCGGCCCGTATCCGTTGAACAACCGACGGCCGGGACTCCACACCGCGGCCGTTTCCGCCGACACCGCCTCTCCACCGGCGACCAATACGTGCAACGAATCCACATCGGCGGGCGACATCGTCGCCAGCACGCTGGGGGTGATGAATGCATGCGAAACCCGTTGCGTGCGAATCAATTCCGCCAAGCGATCCCCAGCGAAGACATCCGGCGGCGACACCACCAAGGCCGCACCGTTCGGGTGCGCCATCAGCAACTCCAGGACCACCGCATCGAAGCCCGGAGCCGCCACCTGCAACACCCGCGCGGAACTGTCGATCCGATAGCGTTCACGTTGTTCGGCGGCGAAATTCGCCAAGCCCTCGTGCGTCACAGTGACGCCCTTCGGCTCGCCCGTCGACCCCGAGGTGTACACCACGTACGCCGTGTTCGAGGCACGGCAGGCGCGGATCCGATCCGTGTCCGTCACGGCGGCCGGGGATCGCGCCGCGATGCAGGCCTCGGTGCCCGGATCATCGAGAATCAACCGCGCGACCGCGGACGGGAGCAGGCCCTGGGCTGCTTCCACCGTCAACACCACCCGAACATCCGCGACCATGAGCGCGACACGCTCGGCCGGATTCCGTGGATCCACCGGGACGAATGCCGCACCCGCCTTCGCCGCCGCCCACATCCCCACCACGAGTTCCACCGACCGCGCCATCACCAGCGCGACCTGATCATCCGGGCCCGTCCCCCACTCGATCAGCAACCGAGCGAGCTGATTCGACCAGACATCCAACTCCCCGTACGACACCGTGCGTTCTCCCGACACGATCGCCACGGCATCCGGCTCCTGGACCGTCAGCAACTCCGCCAGCACCCGTGGTGCCTCGGCACAGCCGCCCGACGCGGGCACCAACGCGGCTCGCTCGGTCCTCGACAGCACATCGACAGCACCCACTCGCTGCTGTGGATTCGACACGACCGACTCGAGGATCCGATGCAGTCGCGCGGCGAAATCCTCGATCGTCCCCCGATCGAACAAGTCGGTCGCGTAATTGATCCGTAGTGCGAGATCGCTTGCTGCCCTACCGTTCTCGGCGACAGTGACGATGATGTCAACCTTCGCCGGTTGCGGTCCAGGATCCAGGATCTCGGCGGTGAGCTCGGACAGTTCCAGGCTCGGGCGGTCCATGTTGTCGAAGGCGAGGTACACCTGACACAGCGGTTCGTGCGCCAGCGACGGCATCGGATCGACTGCTTCGACGACGCGTTCGTACGGCAGGTCGCTGTGGGCGAAAGCTTCGATATCGATGTCTTTGACTCGCGTCAGAAACTCCGTGAACGATTCGTCGCCGCGCACCTGGGTGCGCAGTGGCACCGTATTGACGAACATGCCGATCAGCGGTTCCAACGCGCGCTCGCCGCGGCCCGCGACCGGCGTCCCGATGGTGATGTCTGCCGAATCCGACAGCCGGGTGAGCAGAACGGCCAACGCGGCATGAACGACCATGAAGGTCGTGGCGTTCGCCGGGCGCGCCACCCGCTCGATCCCGGCGCAGGTCTCGGCGGGGAGCACGGAGTCGACGACGTCGGCGAGCATGGACTGGCGAGTCGCCCGTCGACGGTCGACGGGGAGATCCAGCAGCCGAGTCATCCCCGCCAATTGAGTTGTCCAGTAACGTAATTGGCGCGCCGCGAGTGAGTCCGGATCGTTTTCGTCGCCGAGCACACTGCGATGCCAGATGCTGTAGTCGGCGTACTGCACGGTCAGTGGTCGCCAGTCCGGGCCGTGTCCCTGCGACCTCGCTCGGTAGGCCGCTGCGAAATCGGCCGCGAGCGGCGGCAGCGACGATCCGTCGCAGCAGATGTGGTGCAGAACGACGACCAAGACGTGCCGCCGCTGGTCGGTGGACGCCAGTAGTGCGATCCGGATCGGCGGACGTCGGCGCACGTCGGTCCCGGTCGAAGCCAGCTCGCGGATCCGGTTGTCGACATCATCGGGGCGGGTGGGCTGTGGGGTCGAATCGAGATCAGCAGCGACTTGCTCGGCCGACAGGATCACCTGCGTCCCTTGGCCATTCACGGCGGGATAAACGGTTCGCAGGGATTCGTGCCGTTCGATCACGTCGGTCAGCGCCGAACGCAGCGCCGTGGCGTCGAGGTGTCCGGTCAGCTGCAGCACCAGCGGTATGTTGTACGCCGCCGACCCCGGGTCGACCTGATTGATCAGCCAGATCCGGTTCTGTGCGGGCGCCAACAGAATGGGCTCGACGCGTGGCTGCGCCCGCAGGGCAGGGCGGCTGGATTGCTGACCGGCTTCGATATGGGCGGCGAGTTGGGCGACGGTCGGCTTGCCGAACACGTCGAGCACCGATACCTCGCACCGGGTCAGCTCGGCGATCCGCACGGAAGCGCTGGTAGCGGTCAGCGAATTGCCGCCCAGGTCGAAGAAGCTATCCAGCACACCCACCTGCGGAGTACCCAGGACCTCGGCGAAGACGTCGGCGATGGTCTCCTCGACGACGGTGCTCGGCGCTACGTACGGCGCGGCCGAGCCGAAGGCCGGCTCGGGCAGCGCCCGATAGTCGACTTTGCCGTTGACGGTCAGCGGCAACGCCTGCAGAACGACAATGTGTGCCGGGACCATGTATTCCGGCAGCATCGACCCGACATGCGCGCGCAGCACCTCGGGCTCGCAGACCGCGTCGGCAGCGGGCACGACGTAGGCGACCAGCCGGGCCGCTTCCGTGCCCGGCAGGTGCACGATGACGACCGCCGTCGAGACCACGCTGTGGCTGAGCAGCGCACTGCGGACCTCGTCCAGCTCGATCCGGAACCCGCGCAGCTGCACCTGCTGGTCGGCTCGTCCGCGATATTCCAACTCGCCCTTACTATTTCGGCGAGCGACGTCGCCGCTGCGATAGAGGCGCTCACCCGGCCCGCCGAACGGGTCGGCGACGAAGCGTCCCGCGGTCAATCCGGGGCGGCCGAGGTAGCCGCGGGCGAGTTGCGTTCCCGCGACGTAGATCTGACCCCAAGCTCCCAGCGGCACCGGGCGCAATCGTTCGTCCAGGGTGTACACGCGCAAGCCCGGCAGCGGTGGACCGATCGTGCTCGGTGCGCCCGGCACGGCGATGTCGGGGGTCAACCGGAGATAGGTGACGAAGACGGTGGTTTCGGTGATGCCGTAGCTGTTGGCCAGCACGGGCAGGTTCGGATTGTGCTCGTACCAGTCCGACAAACCCGCCGGATCGAGAGCCTCACCCGAGAGAACGACCAGTCGCACCGAAAGCACGCCGTCGAGCTCGCCGGCGTCGACATATCGCTGTCGCGCGGTCGCGAATTGATGGAATGCCGAGGGTGTTTGGCTGAGGACGCTCACCTTCTCGCGCGCCACCAGGCGCACGACGTCATCCGGCGAACGCGTCGCAGGGCTGTCCACCACGACCACCCGGCCGCCGGTTACCAGCGCACCGAAGATCTCCCACACCGAATAGTCGAACGTGAACGAATGGAACAACGTCCACACGTCGCCGGCGCGGACTCCGATTTCGGTACACGCGTTCGTCAGGTAGGTGGCGACGGCGCGATGGGTGATCGGCACGCCTTTCGGCCGTCCCGTCGATCCGGAGGTGTAGATGACGTAGGCGACGTTGTCGAGGCGCAGCGGGCGGGTACGATCCGCATCGGTGATCGGACGATCGGTTTCCACACCTGGGTCGTCGTCGAAAAGCACCACGGGGCCGGCATCCCCGGGCACCTGATAGCGCAGGGTCCGGTTTGTCACCACAGCGATCGGATCGGCGTCGTTCAGCACGTAGTCGAGTCGATCGAGCGGGTGCGCGAGATCCAGCGGCAGATACCCGGCACCCGACTTCAGCACCGCCAGCGCGACGATGATCAGATCGGCATCGCGTGGCATCGCGATGGCCACCAGCGAATCCGGCCCCGCACCGAGGGCGATGAGCTTGCGGGCGAACCGGTTCGAGCGCTCGTCGAGCTCACGGTAGGTGAGGGCGGTCGTACCCGACGTGACAGCGACCACGGACGGGGTGGCCGCGGCCTGTCGCGTCAGCAGATCGACCAGTGTCGCAGAGGTCGCCGCACCGTCGCGGCCGGCGAGTTCGCCGAGCATGCGCCGTTCCTCGGCAGGATCGACGAGCGGGATGTCGACCAGGCAAGTGTCGATGGGCGAGTCGATCATGCGATGCAGGAAGTCGACGAATCGACTGGTGTGCACGTCGAGTTCGTCCTGGCTGTACAGGTTGGCGTTGCCGTGCAATTCGATGAGCAGTGGCGCGTCGGCCCCGGAGCGGTACATATTGAGCTGCAAGTCGTCCAGAGCCCCGGACGTCAGTGCGCGGTAGCGGCCGATCGCCGATCCGAGCCGAATCTCGGAATCGAAGAACAAGATATTGACGATCGGACCGAACGAGGTCGCGGCCGCGTCCAACGCGTTGGAATCGCGGCGCAGATCCTCGAACCGGTAGAGCTGGTGCCGCATCGCCAGGACGAGCTCGGACACCGATGCGCGAATCAGCCCTTCCACGGTGGTCGTCGCGTCCACGGCGAATCGGATCGGCACCATATTCGCCAACATCGCGGCGGCGTTCCGCAAGCGCATCGTCACCCGTCCGGTCACCGGCAGCGACAGGGCGACGTCGTCGGTGTCGGTCATGCGGGCGAGAAACGCGGCGAACGCGGCCACCACCACCTGCGCGGCCGACGCGTGCAGGTCGTCGGCGAAACGGTCGAGCATGGCGGTCAACCGCGACGGCAGCGGCCGACCGGCGAAGCGGTCGACTTCGCTCCACTTGGCGGTGCGACCGGACAGACTCGTCGTCGACGGCAGATCGGCGACCTTCTCGAGCCAGTACGCCTTGTCGGTGTCGAACCGGCGGCTCATGCGATATTCGCGCTCCGCCACGATGATATCCGCCAGCCGGGCCGCCGCCAGTCGGGCCGGCGGCCTGCCCTCGAGCAGCGCGTTGTAGTGCTCGGCCACTCGGTTCAGGATGTTGAACGCGCCGTAGCCATCGGTCATCAGATGATGGGCGCGCGCGTACCACAGATACCGGTCTTCGCCGAGCCGGATGAGCCGCGTCGCGGCGAGCCGGTCCCGGGCCAGATCGATAGCCTTGGTGTTGTAGTCACGGCGCATCCATTCCATCGCCGCTGCGTACGGATCGTCTTCGGCGCTGAGATCCAGCAACGGTTCGTCGTAGACGATGCTGCGGTCGACGAATTGATACGGGTGACCGCCGGATTCGACCACCCGGACAACAAGAGACTCGGTCTCGTGGCCGGCGTCGTTCACCGCTTTGGTGAACGCGTCGTAGTCTATAGGCCCCTCGATCTCGACGTAGTGCGCGATATTGACGTTCGGGCCGCCGGGGAGATTGTTCGCGAGCCACATTCCGTATTGCGCCCTCGAAAGCGGAATCAGATCCGGATCTCGGTCGGCAGGCGCGGCTGGATTCGGACTCATCGTCTAACCCCCTCCTCAAATTCCGAGACGCAGGAGCAGCGCGCAACAAGAATCCGCCCGCGCCCAGAATTTTCCGTAGATGTATTCTCCGTTACAGATGCAATTACATGTACTCTTGACCGACGTTGAAGCGAGCTTTCACCCCCTACGGTCATGCGCCGGTCGAAGCGCATGGCGTTACTAATGACGACTCGAAGTCGTAGCCGCTCTCCGATGGAAGCGCTCTTCGGACGCCGCCTGCCACAGGTACATAAACCCCCTGACCTTGCCGAGCAACTGTGCAACAAATTCGTCGTAACACGACGATGTGCCGCCGCAGGCGTGTAGACGTCCAGTAAGCCGCTGCTCACGCGAGAGCGATGGAGACCTCGCCGGACGTGTCAAGGCCTGTACGATATGTCCGTAATTAGATGAGATCCGCGTTGTCGAAGTGGCCGATTCCCGCGCCCCACCTCGATTCGGTATCACACCCCAAAGTTGAATCTGCCCCATGACGGCTGGCGCTTCGAACATTATCCTGCCCCTCGAAAGACAAGATGCTCACACGTTTACGCACAGGAATTGCGCGTATGGACCTTCTACGCCCGAGATATATGGAAACCCGTTGCGCCGCACCCATCTAATGCTACTGAACACCGGCTTTGATGTCTCGTACTTGACGTGAATCGATGAGCTCCGCGGCCGAATGATGTGATTTGATCGATCGCGACACCGAACACCGCCGCGCCCGCTGCCCGAACGTCAGCTGAATCGTGAGAAGTAATTCGGGGCCGGCGCGGCTGTCACGTAAAGAACGTTACCGACCCGGCTGGGGGCCGCTGCAGGATTGGGTGGCAGTTGGCTGTGCGGCCTGCTTGGTCGCTGGGGGTCATGACTGTCTCGGACTCGGTGGGGTCGATCTGCAGAGTCCGGGTTTCGCGTCCTGATTGCACCCGAACTACTACGATCATGGCCCGAGTCGACGATTTGGCGGGGGAAGCCCGTTCGAGACCGGATGGGCCTATACGCATGACCGATTCCCAGCACGAACCCGGCGATAACCCGAACCCGGGCACCGCCGAACCCGCACCGCCGCTATTCAACCCACCCGGCGGCCAGGACAATCCCACTGCAGGCGCGGATCTCGTGTTCTTCGGTCCCGCTGCGGCGGGCCCGGCTGTCGACTCGCCTTGGTACGGCCAACCCGGTCAGCGGTACCGGCCGCCACCGCCGTATCCCCCACCGTCGACCGGTAGCGGCAAAACGGGTCTGATCGTCGCCGGCGCTCTCGGGCTGGTGGTGGTGCTGGGTATCGGTGTGGCGATCGGTATCTTCCTCGGCGGCGACGATGGTGAGTCCGCCGGTGCGTCGTCCACTGCCCAGCAGGGATCGGGGCCGGGAACCTATTCGATGAACGGGATCACCGATGCGTGCGACCTGGTCGACCCCACACCGTTGACCAAGTGGTCGTCCACGCCGAAAGGCGCTCCCAACCATCGGGAAACCCGGCCGTCCACCCACGACAGCGGCAGCCTGAAATGCGATGTCGGCTACACCAGTTCGACCAGCGCCGCGTTCTCCATGAACAGAGCCGGAATGAGCGTCGAGGCCGAGTTCACCGACGGGACAGCTCCGCCCTTCTACGACCATTGGAAACACACCGACACCGCCACCGCCGGACCGGGGTCGGTCTCCGGCGAGGTCACCGGAATCGGCAGCCAGGGTTACTGGCACCCCCAAGACTTCCCAGTCCACCGCACCAGCCTGCCCATCCACGAGCGACACGAATTTCACGGCTCCGGACAAGGAGAATTCGATGTCAGACCCTGTCGCTGGGGTTCGCCGCCATCGAGCCCGCGACAGCCGTGATCGTCGAGATCGTGTGCGGCATGAGGCCTTTCGACCTGATCGCGCAGCAACACATAGACGAAAAACTGGAGTGACTCAGCCGAAACGACAACATCTTCCCTCGACGCAAGCCAGCGGCACCCCCACACACGGCCGATACGTCGAACAGATAGCTCGTTGCCCGACCAACCAGCGAGGGCCTCCGGCGACTGCTGATACTTTGTGAGCCCGCATCCATTCCCAGAGCCCATGCACAAGTCGGAGGAAGTTCCTCGGAATGAGCACTCTCATTGTGATTCGGGGCAATTCGGCGTCGGGCAAATCGACCGTGGCCAGCGCGTTGCAGTGCCGCTTCGAGCGGGGAACATGCGCGCTGGTCTCCCAAGACACCATCCGGCGCGCGAAATGCTGAGAGGTAACGAGCAGTACCGACCTGGATGGGTCACGGGGTGGCGGGCAAGATCGGCGGGACGTATTCGAACGTCATTCCGAGCAACCATACGAGAAGCAGTACGACCGGCAGGTGGAATAGGAACTGCAGGAACGTGAATCCGACGAGGTCACGTGCCCGCAGTCTGAGCACTGCCAGCAGAGGCAGCATGAAGAACGGGTTGATGAGGTTCGGCAGTGCCTCGGCGACGTTGTATATCTGAACCGTCCAGCCGAGGTTCATGTGGACGTCGGTCGATGCCTGCATGACGTAGGGGGCTTCGACCAGCCATTTTCCGCCGCCGGACGGGACGAATACGCCTAGCACCACGGTGTAGAGGGCGATGACGATGGCGAAGCTTCCGCCGCCGCCGATGCTCGTGAAGAACTCCGCGAGGTGTTCGGAGATGGTGAGACCGCCACTGCCCTTCGCCTTGGTGAGGATCGCGGCCATGGCGGCGTACAGCGGGAACTGGACGAGAATGCCGGCCGTGGCGGGTACGGCGAGGGAGACGGCTTGCAAGAACTTGCGCGGGGTGCCGTGGAGCACCAAGCCCAGCATGAGGAAAACGAGCAGATAACCATTCAGGCTGCTGACAACGGTGAGCAGCGGTTTGGCGGTGAGCTGGGAGGTCAACCAGCCCGCCGTCATCAGGCCGGCCAGGATTGGCAGGATGCGGCTGTACTCGAGCCATTCCCCTGGACGGGAACGTGGAGCCACCTCCGCAGGCTGGTCATCCAGATCGACGTCCAGCTCTTCGGCGGTCTTGATTGCTGCGTCCTTCGGCGCCGAGAAGTGAGCGATCACCACGGTGAGCGCCATGACGATGGCGCACATGAGCAGGGACTGCCACGTGAAGATCGTGTGTCCGAAGTCGAGGGCACCGGTGATTCTCAGCAGTGCCGGAGGCAACGAGGTGGCGGTGGCCTGTAGCTGCGCGGCCGAGGAGGATATTCCCAGCGCCCACACGGCGCCCAACCCCATGAACGCCGCCGCGCCGAGCGCGCGATAGTCCACGCGCAGATCGGTCCGACGGGCGATCGCCCGGGCCAGTAGACCGCCGAAAACTAGACTGAGTCCCCAGTTCAGAAATGATATCGACATGGAGAGGAACGCAACGAAACTCACCGCACTGCTAGCAGTTTGCGGCAGGGTGGCCAGCCGGTCGATCAGCCGGGCGACAGGCGGGGACGTGGCGATGACGTATCCGGTGAGAACCACCATTGCCATCTGAAGAGTAAAAGCGGTCAGATCCCAAAAACCATCGCCGAACGCGTTCGCGACTGTTCGCGGTGACGAGCCGTTGGCCAGCGCAGCGGCGGCCACGATGAATACGCCTGCCAGCGCGACGACGTAGGCATCCGGGAACCACTTCTCCGTCCACCTGGCGAGCGACTGCGCAACCCGCGCAAGGCCCTTTTCGGAGATGGCTTCTTCTATCGTGGACGTCATCCAGTTGTTCCTCTTCTTTCCACACGCGCCCGTACGCATGTGACGCACCGCACACAGGCTTGGTCAGTATTGGTGTCCACTTTGTGTGCAGGCAATAGAGAAATGCGCAGGTATCGTCTGCAAAAGTGCAGAAACCGTCGATGGTCTGGCACTCGACGACTTGAAGTTCCCGCCCGGGAAGCGGTGTGCCGATCGTGGCGCCGGTAGCGCTTCGGTCTGGATTGCATCGTCGACGCAGCGCACTCCCAAGCCGACGCCGCCGAGTGGCTGCCGCACCGCAGCCGGGGTTCGCGCGGGTGATGGTGGTGAAATATTGGACCGCGGCCACGATGGTGACCGGTGCGGGGTCAGCGAGATCGGTTGCGGCCGGCGGAAGCCGGATCGCCAACGGGGACGGTGAGCATGGCGACGATCATGTCGATGATTTCGGCGGCGTCCTGCTCCGGGTTCGCGGTGCGGACGCCGGACTCCAGTGCGCGTTCGTAGTCTGCGAAGAGGGCGAACATGACCGTTGCCATCGTTTCCAGGCGTTGGCGGCGTCGGCGGGGTGGCAGTTGTGGGAGCGCGGCGTCCAGGCGAGCGGCGATGATGCGGACCGCGGCACGGTCGGCGCCTGCGAGGCGGCGGGCGTCGGCGATCACGGGGTGGGCGCGGACGACTTCGAGGAAGCGGCCGTAATGGGTGACGCCGGCGGTGCCGACCAATTCGAGGATCGGTGCGGCGAGCATGGCGACCAGGGTGCGGACTTCGTGCGCGGTGCCGTCGGCTTCGTGTTCGGCCAGCAGGCGCATCCTGCGGTCTTCGAGCCAGTTCATCCTGCGCTCGACGATGGCTTCGATGAGGCCGGTGCGTGAGTCGAAGTAGTAGTGGACCGCCGAGTTGTTGCGTTGGCCCGCCGCCGCGGCGATGTCGCGCAGCGGGACCTCGACGCCACGTTCGGCGATGAGTCGTTCCCCGGCGGCGAGCAGTGCCGCGCGCGAATCGTCGATGTGCATACCCGAACTGTACTAAACGCGAGTATTGACGATATTAAGCATCAGTGATTAATTGATGGTGTGGGAAGTCCAGAGGGCCGCATCGCGCACGGACCGATATTCCAGCTGTGCTGGGTGGTCCGGGACATGGCGGGCGCGCAGCGGGAGTTCACCGAGCGCTATGGGGTGGCGCGGTGGCTCACCATCCCCGACGTGCACTTCGGGCCGGAAACCACCGAATTGCGTGGCGCGCCCGCCGATTACACGATCACCGTGGCGTTGGGCTATGCAGGCGGGCAGCAGTTGGAGCTGATCGAGCCGAGGAGCGGCATGAGCCTGTACTCCGAGCATCTCGACCGCGTCGGGCCCGGTCTGCATCACCTCGCGTGGGTTCCCGAGGACTTCGACGCCGCACTGGCCGAGGCGACGGCCTGCGGGTCCGATATCTTGGCCAGGGGCGCATTCGAGGGGGTCGGGATGGAGTTCGCCTACCTCGACGGCGGCGCGTTCGGTTCCCACGTCGAACTGATGCGGCTGTCGGCGGACATGCGCGCGATGTTCGATTACCTGATCCCCGAAGGGTATTCGAACCCGTGGACCTAGACGACGATGCTCGGGCTATTCCAGTGGCACCTGTCTGGGGAAGGTTCCTACTTTCGGCCGCCGCGCGGGCGTTCACGCCGCGCGCACCGCAGCCACGACAGAGCACGACACACCGCACACCTCCGCACCGAAGGACGCCTGATATGCGATTCACCTACGCCGAGACGATGGTCGACCCCACCTATTACGTGCCGCTGGCCCGCGCGGCCGAGGAGGCCGGGTATACGACGATGGTCGTCGCCGACAGCGTCGCGTACCCGAAGGATTCCGACGCGAAGTACCCCTACACTCCCGACGGGAGTCGGGAGTTCCTGGAGAACAAGCCGTTCGTCGAGGCGTTCGTGGTGACCGCCGCCATGGCCGCGGTGACAACGACGCTGCGGTTCACGCCATTCGTGCTGAAGCTGCCCATCCGGCCACCCGTGCTCGTCGCAAAACAAGCTGCCTCCATCGCCGCGCTCAGTGGTGACCGGCTCGGGCTCGGCGTCGGAATCAGCCCGTGGCCCGACGATTTCGACATGATGGGGGTGCCGTTCGAGCATCGTGGCGCCCGCATGGACGAGTGCATCGACATCGTGCGCGGGCTCACCGCGGGCGGCTACTTCGAGTTCCACGGCAAGTTCTACGACCTCGCGCCGATCAAGATCAATCCGGTGCCGGGCGCGCCACTGCCCATCCTCATCGGCGGGCACAGCGAACCAGCGCTGCGGCGTGCGGCCCAACGCGGCGACGGCTGGATGCACGCCGGCGGCGACCCCGCCGAACTGGATCGTCTGCTGGATCGCTTGACCGTGCTGCGCGCCGAATACGGCACCCGCGAGGACTTCGAGGTGCATGTCATTTCGCTGGACGGGTTCACTGTCGACGGCGTGAAACGCCTGGAGGACAAGGGCGTCACCGACGTCATCGTCGGCTTCCGCTACCCGTATACGACCGAGGTCGACACCGAGCCGCTGGACACCAAGATCGCCAACCTGTCCCGGTTCGCGGAGAAGGTGATCGCGCGAACCAACCGGTGAGCGGCGCGAGCGAACGGACGGAACACTTGGTGGGAAATTCGGCAGAGCCGAGTTCGAGCAGGAGCTCGCCCACTACGGCCAGGTCGCGTACCTGTTCACCGAGGGCGTGGAGTACATCGTCATGAGCCGGCGGGCTCGCGGCGTGTTCCGCCCTCCCTCCAGTAGATCCGACCATCAGCGAACGCTCGTTACACGGCACATGCTGCAATGCCGCAGTGCATGCGCAGTCCGATCTTGCGTCGGCCCGGTGAGCCGCTCCGACGACGATCCGATCAGATCGACGGTGCCGCAACGGCCTTCACCTGGCGCCCACAGCGTTCGTTCGGCCCGGGTCATCACCGCGAGGTACTCGTCATGAGGATTCGATAGGTCACAGGACATCGGGGCAACGAGCAGCAACGTGCACCGGATGCCACAACGCGCCCGGTGCACTCATATCGCGAGTATCGCGGTAGCGGCGGCGATGGTTCGGTCTCGGTACCCTGCACCGAACAGCACCACGTGCACGAGCAGTGGATGCAGTTGGTGCAACGGAATTCGGGTGCGCCAGCCGTCGGCGAGCGGATGGGTTTCCCGGTAGGCGGCGTGGATTCGGTCCAGGTGCGGAGCGCCGAACAGAGCCAGCATCGCCAGGTCGGTTTCGCGATGACCGCCGTGGGCGGCGGGGTCGATGAGGATCGCCCGGTCGGTGGTCCAGCGAATGTTGCCAGACCAGAGGTCACCGTGGATGCGGCTGGGTGTTTCCTGCGGGCCTGCGAGGGTGTCGATGTTCTCGATGACGCGTTCGAGCATGCGGGTTCCGTCGGGACCCAGGTGCGCGGCAGCACGCGGGAGGTAGGGGGCGAGGCGGCGCTCGGCATACCAGTGGGACCACGGGCCGTTGCTCGTCGTATTGTCCAGTGGGAGATCGGCGATCCAACCGGACCACGGCGCTCCGAACGATCCCGGTGCATGCGCGTGCAGCGCGGCGAGTTCGCGGCCGAATCGTTCGGCGGCGACGGCGGTGGCTGGTGCTTCCGGCAACCACGGCAACACCAGCATGCGGTCATCGACGGCCAGCACCTCCGGCACGAGTCCTGGCGCCCCGACGCCGAGCCAGCGCAGACCCTCCGCTTCGGCACTGAGTATCCGCGCCCGACCGGCGGCGACCTTCGCGAAAACGTCGCGGCCGTCGGTCAGCATCGCGTGATGCAACGTCCAGGAATGGCTCGCCCCGAGGTCGGTCGTCGCCCGGACCGCAACGCCGAGCAGCTCACTCAGATCCGCGGCGACACTCACGAGTGCGCCGTCGTCAGCAGCTTCTTTGTGTCCGGGTCGGCCGGATAGAACGACTCGATGGCCAGTTCGGCGACGGTGACGTTCATCGGCGTGCCG
This sequence comes from Nocardia sp. CWNU-33, assembly GCF_046764895.1. NCBI lineage: Bacteria > Bacillati > Actinomycetota > Actinomycetes > Mycobacteriales > Nocardiaceae > Nocardia > Nocardia sp. CWNU-33. The sequence continues at coordinate 47,491 of NZ_JBKOQN010000026.1, forward strand.
AAGACGGTTGTCGCGCTGATGAACGACAGCTCGCGGTTGTCGTGGCGCAGCCGCAGCGGAACCACCACCTGGTCCGGCTCCGGCAACGACAGTTCGATCTCACCGCCGGGGTATCCGCGCAATTCGTCGAGCAATTCGATCAGTTCCGGCGCGCCGGTGACCTCGATCCGGCGCGTCAACCGCTCGAACAGGTGGCCGCGCCATTCGGCGAGATTGACGATGCGGCTTGCCATGCCATCGGGGTGCAGACTCAGGCGCAGTGCGTTGGGCTGCGCGGTGAGCAACGCCGGGTCGATGCCTTCGAGCATCAGCGCGATACCGGTGTTGGCATCGACCATGTTCCAGTTCTGGTCGATCGCCAGCGCCGGAAACGGTTCGAGTCCTGCCAGCATCTGACGCATCGCCTCGCGCACCGGCGCCATCGCGGGGGTGTCGAGGGCAGATTCGGCGTACACCGGAGCGTATCCCGCCGCCAGTAGCAGGCGATTGCGTTCGCGCAGCGGAACCTCCAGCTGTTCACACAGGTGCACGAGCATGGTGCGGCTGGGAGTGGCGCGACCGGTTTCGATGAAACTGAGGTGCCGGGTGGAGGTCTCGGCACGCCCCGCCAGTTCCAGCTGACTGAGCCTGCGCTCGAGGCGCCAATGTCGCAACAGGTCACCGGCGGTCTGGGTAGTCACCTCCCGAATCCTACGAACTCACCATCCAGCCGGCCATTACCTCTCGGGTAATCGACGCGGGTAGCGTCGGCAGGCGATCGTTGTGACGGATCGAAGGGACACCCGACCGATGACCGCAACCACGCACTACACATTCGACACCGATACCGCCGGCACCCGCATCGGCGACCACGAATACGGTCTCGAACTGTCCGACCGCTGGTCGACACTCGGTGGCACCCTCAACGGTGGCTACCTGCTGGCCACCGCACTGCAGGCGCTGCGCGACGAACTCCCCCAACCCGATCTGCTGTCCGCTTCCGCGCACTTCCTGCGCCCCGGCACCCCCGGCCCCGCCCTCGTCCACACCGAGATCGCGCGCATCGGCCGCAGGACGGGCACCGGCCAGGCCATCCTCACCCGCGACGACCGCGAAATCATCCGCGTCCTGGCCACCTTCACCGACCTGGCCGTGGCACAGGGCCCGACGCTCGTGCGCAACGGGCCTCCCACACTGCCCGCCCCGGAGCAATGCCTCGATCCCCTGCGCGGTGTCACCCCGGCCGGGGCCACCATCGCCGAACGAGTCGAGTTCCGGATGCCGCAACTCGCCGGATTCTGGACCGGCAAGCCCGGCGGAACCACCGCCGCCGAATTCTGGATGCGCTTCGCCGACGGCCGCGACGCCGACCCCATCGCCCTTGCGCTCCTCGTCGACGCCGCCATGCCGGTGGTATTCGACCTAGGCGTTCCCGGCTCCTCGACTATCGAACTCACCGTGCACATCCGCCACCGTCCGGCCCCGGGCTGGCTGGCCTGCCGGGTCCACACCAACTACCTCATCGACGGCTTCCACGAGGAAGACTTCGAAATCTGGGACAGCACAGGCTCCCTCGTCGCTCAGTCCCGCCAGCTCGCCCTCATCCCCTAGGGCGACGAACACGATCGAGGGAGCACCCATCCTGGAACACATCATCACCGAGATCGACGATATCGTTGTGCCACGGCTGTCCTGACCGCCAGTGGACGAAACGCGTCCGTTCGACCTACGTGCCGACCTCTCACATCGGCTAGAACGCTGCCAGCAGTTCGGTGGCGATCGCATCGCAGAAGGCCGGAATATCGCCCGGGTTGCGAGAGGTGATCAAGGTCCAGCCGTACTCCGGTGACCGGACCACCGACCGATCGGTCCACAGACCATCGGCGTTGATCACATCGGTGCGCAGTGAGTGATACGACGTCAGAGACTTTCCCTGGAGCAGATCGGCCTCGACGAGCAGCCACGGGCCGTGGCAAATGGCCGCGATGGGTTTACCTTCGGCGGCGAACTGTTTGGCCAGCTCGACCGCACCGTCGGCGACCCGTAATTTGTCGACGTTGACGGTGCCACCCGGGACAACGAGGACGTCGAAATCGTCGGCGTCGACATTGTCGAGCGTCGTATCGGGATGAACCACCACATCCTTGTCGACATCGTGCCGGAACGTCTGGATGTCATCGAGTTTCGGCGCCGCATGCACCGCAGTAGCTCCGCGTTCTCGCAACCAGCCGAGGGGCACCAGCAGTTCGTCCCGTTCGACACCGATGTTCGAGGTAATGAACAGCACGCGTGCCTCGGTCAGTTGGCCTGACATGGGTGACCTCCTCGCGATTCGGATACCTTCGGCCTACCCGAGTCGTGGCAACCCAAACGATCGGTGCGAATCGGATCGGCGGCCTGCGGCGCGGCGGGACGGATGGGACCCGTTCCTGGATGGCCATGAAGCGACGCGCTGCCACCTGCGACTTTCTGCCGCCAACCGCACGAGTTCGCGTTACGTTTGGTGGTGCGACACCTGGGAAGACGGTCGGTAGAACCTACGGAAGGGTTTCGCCATAGCGATCACCGAGGACTTGTCACCACACACCGTGCAACCGTCGCGGCGTGCAATGACAGTTCTCCGCGCTACAGGTAGCAATCCTCGCCGAACACGCTCACCGCACCGCCGCGACCGTCTCCGATCTCGTTGGCAGACGACTCGGTCACGTGTGGTCCTCGGGGATCGACGATGTGCTCGACGTCGGCACCCCTGGGGTTTTGCCGCGGTGTTTCGAGGCAACCGAACCAGCAGCCGGTCCGAGACCAGGACTGCACGCAACCAGCACCACCCGATCTGCCGACGACTACCTGCTACCTAGAGGAGTGAGATGTCCGAGCAGAACTACACCACCGACGACGCCGGTATCCCGCAGCCGAGCGACGAGCATTCCCTGACCGTCGGCCCGGACGGTCCGATCCTGCTGAACGACGCTTATCTCATCGAGAAGATGGCCGCCTTCAACCGCGAACGCGTGCCGGAACGGCAGCCACACGCCAAGGGCGGCGGCGCTTTCGGCACGTTCGAAGTCACCCACGATGTCAGCGCCTTCACTAAGGCGGATGTGTTCCAGCCGGGTAAAAAGACAGAGATGCTGGCCCGGTTCTCCACCGTCGCGGGCGAGCGTGGCAGCCCCGACACCTGGCGTGACCCGCGCGGGTTCGCCCTCAAGTTCTATACCGAGCAGGGCAATTTCGACATGGTCGGCAACAACACGCCGGTCTTCTTCGTGAAAGATCCGATGAAGTTCCAGGACTTCATCCGCTCGCAGAAGCGCCGCGCCGACAACAACCTGCGCGACCACGATATGCAGTGGGACTTCTGGACACTGTCGCCGGAATCCGCGCACCAGGTGACCTGGCTGATGGGCGACCGCGGCATCCCGCGCACCTGGCGGCATATGAACGGCTACTCCAGCCACACCTATCTGTGGGCCAACGCCGCGGGTGAACGGTTCTGGGTCAAATACCACTTCAAGACCGATCAGGGCATCGAGTTCTTCACCCAGGACGAGGGTGATCAGATGGCCTCGATGGACACCGACTATCACATCCGTGACCTGTGGGAGGCGATCGAGGGCGGCAACTATCCCAGCTGGACGCTGCACATGCAGATCATGCCGTTCGAGGAGGCGAAAACCTACCGGTTCAACCCCTTCGACCTCACCAAGGTCTGGCCGCACGCCGACTATCCGCTGATCGAGGTCGGCACGATGACCTTGCATCGCAATCCGGTCGACTACCACACCGAGATCGAGCAGGCCGCTTTCGAACCGAGCAGTGCGGTGCCGGGCACCGGGCCGAGCCCGGACAAGATGCTGCTCGGCCGTTGGTTCTCCTACCCCGACGCGCATCGCCACCGCATCGGCGCCAATTACAAACTGCTGCCGGTCAATTCACCGCACGCAACCACAGCGCGGTCGTACTCGAAAGATGGGGCGATGCGCTACACGAACGTGAGCGACCCCGTCTACGTGCCCAACTCCAAGGGCGGCCCGCACGCCGATCCCGCGGTCTCCGGCCCATCCATCGGGTGGCACAGTGACGGCGAAATGGTTCGCACCGCATACACATTGCGCCGCGACGACGACGATTGGGGCCAACCGGGCACACTGGTCCGCGACGTTCTCGACGACGCCGCCCGCGAGCGGCTGGTCGACAATATCGTCGGGCATCTGCTCAACGGTGTCTCTGCACCCGTGCTGTCCAGGGCATTCGAGTACTGGCGCAGTGTCGACAAGAATCTGGGCGACCGCATCGAGACGGGCGTGCAAGCCAAACAGGACGAGCTCGACCCGAAGGCCGTGAAACAGGCCAACCCGGCCCGCTCCTCGGCCCAGCACAAGGCGTAGGGCACTAAGCAGTTCGGGCTTCGACTTCGCGATGAGTAGCGAGAATCGCAGACAGCGCCTGACGGTCGAGTTTCCCGCGCGCAGTGCGTGGCAGGCTGTCGAGAACCACGAGCTGGATCGGCATGCTCGGGCTCGGGAGGGTCGCGCGCAGGTGTCGCCAGATTTCGCCGGTGCTCGGCGCACCGTCGTGCACCACGATCGCGGCGGCGGGCGCTTCACCCATTCGGGCGTCGGGCACTGCGAGGCAGGCGGCCTCGCCGATGCCAGGTAGCGCGGTGAGCGCGGCTTCGATGGCTGCGGGTTCTACATTGAGGCCCGCGCGGATCAGCATGTCGCTGTTGCGGCCGAACAGGTGTAGGTGGTTGCCGACCACGCGGCCTCGGTCGCCCACCGACATCCAGCCGTCGACCGGTCCGTTCACCACACCGTCGTCGGTGAGGTAGCCGTCGAACAGCATGTCGCTGCGCACGAACACCAACTCGTCACGGATCTGCGCCTCGACGTCGTCGAACAGTCGGCCCGCCGACGTCTCCTCGACGGCCCCGAGTCCCCGATCGAAGGACACGAAGCTCAATTCGGACGCGCCGTAGAAATGCACGAGCGACGCGTTCGGAACGATCTTCTGCAACGCAAGACGGCCCGGGCGCGGCCACCGGGCCGCCGAGGACAGCACCTCACGGACGGTCTCGACCGGATCGATGCCCGAACGCGCCACATCCCAGGCGATCGTCGGCACCGAATACAGGTGTGTCGCCCCATCGGGCAGCGACTGCGCCACCGGCCGCAGGTCCACTGTCGCGCCGCGGGTGAGGGCATGCAGGGCGCCGTAGAGAAAATGCGTGTGGTCGAGGACACCGGGCACCGCGACGCGATCGCCGCGGCCGATATCGAAGGTGTTGTCGGAGCGATCGAGGGTGGTGGCCCACGAATGTTGGTTACGCACGAACAACTTCGGTTCGCCGGTGGTGCCGGAGGTGATGCCGACCAGCAGTTCGTTCTCGGGGTGCGCGCGGCCGACCGGGCCGTTGGATTCCAGTGCCGACGCCGTCTGCACATCCTTCTCGAAGCCGAGTCGGCGCAACCGCCGGTGTTGGTGCGGCGCGGCGACGACGGCGCTGGGCTTCGCGAGCTCGAGCACTCGGGCCAGTTGATTCGCCAGCAGGTGCCGGTGCAGCAGCACGACGCTGACACCCGCGTGCATGGCCGCCGCCACCGCGACGAGCGATTCGATATCCGAGGTGGGCAGCACCGCGACCCTGTCCATACCGTCGAGCCCGGCGGCGGTGCGGGTAACCCGCGACCAGAACTCCCGGTAGTCGATGCTCGCGCGAGCATCGACGATCGCCGTCGATTCCGGATGCTCGCCGACTCGCCGCGCGATGCGCTCGGCCAACAGTTCAGTCATCGTCGACGCCCCTGGCGGCGAGCGCGTCACCCATCGCGTCCGCGGTGCGCAGCGCTCGTACCAGCACTGGTGTGACCAGCGCCGTCATCGACCACTGCAACCCGCGAGCACGCCTTGCCTCGGCGACGTCGTGCACGATCTCGGTCAGCAGCGGAACACACCGGATGGCCAGCGCCAGCAGCAGCCCGATCCGCTCGGGGTCGACGCCCACCTTACGCAGCGGTCCGAGCGCACGCGTCACGGCGTCGAGCATGTCGGTGACCCGCGTGGTGAGCGTGACCAGCGCCGCGAGCGCCACCGAGATCAGCAACACACCGCACACGACAACCGCACGCGCGGGCGAGGTGATCAGCACCTGGAAAACGGCGATGATCAGCAGCATCCACACCATCGGACGCAGTTGGGCCACAACGACTTTCCATGGAACACCGGCCATCGCGAACAATCCCGCCACCAGCACCCCCACCACTGCGACGGCCACCGGGCCACGCACGAACACCGTGGCCGTCACGATCGACGTGATCAGCAGCACCAGTTTCGATCCGGCAGGCATCCGGTGCAGCAGCGAGTCACCGGGAAGGTACACACCGATCATCCGACCGATGCCCGATATGCGGGGACAGCGTCACTGGGGATTCCGTCGAACGCCACGGCGCCGTCATCGATGACGATGACGCGTTCGAAGCTCTCCAGCAGCGACAGCTGGTGGGTCACCACGATCACCTGCTGGTCCACGGAGTCGAGTGCGGCGGCGACCACACGGGCGTTGCGCAGATCCAGCAGGGTGGTCGGCTCATCGGCGATGATCACCTCCGGTCGGCGGATGAGAACCGCGCCGATGGCCAGCAACTGCTTCTGACCGCCGGACAACAGGTGCGAGGGATGCTCGGCGTGCTCCGCCAGCCCGAACCGGCCCAGCACCTCCTCGACGCGCGCTGCGACCTCCTGCTTGCTCAGCCCTGTCCGTCGCAGCGAGAATGCGAGATCCTCCGAGACGGTGGGCATCACGATCTGGGTGTCGGGGTCGGTGAATACGAACCCGACCTTGCGGCGCACCTGCGCGCCCTGCCTTGCCGCGTCGACCCCATCGACGGTGACAGTGCCGGAGGTCGGTCGCAACAACCCGTTGATCATGCGCGCCAAGGTCGACTTGCCGGAGCCGTTGGATCCGATAATGCCGACGCGACGCTCGCAGATGCGCAAATCGATGTTGCGCAACACTTTTCGATCACCGAAGTGGTGGCCGACCGAGTCGAAAACAATTTCACTCACGACTGCGCCTCACTACCGCTCGTGCGCCGGGTGCACAGCAACCCGGCTCGTTCGCTGTACTCACTCACGACACTCGCTCCACGAGCATCGCGATGCCTTGCCCGCCGCCGATGGCACACGCCGCGAGCCCGAGCGTGGGGCCACCCTCGCGCAGCATCTGACTTGCTAACCGCACCAGCAAGATAGCTCCGGACGCACCCCACGGATGACCCATCGCGATGGCGCCGCCCTGCGGACAGATCGTGGATTCGTCCAAACCCAGTTCATCGGACACCGCAAGCACCACCGAGGCGAAGGCCTCGGTGATCTCGATGACACCGAGATCCTTGGTATCGACACCGGTGCGCCGCAGCAGTTTCCGAATGGCGGTCACCGGTCCGAGACCGGGAAACGCCGGATCGGAGCCGGCCACCGCCGACCCGAGTATCCGCAGCGCTGGCTGTCCAGCGGCCAGCGACTCACTGGTGACCGCCAGCATTGCGGCGCCGTCGGAGATACCGCACGAGTTACCCGCGGTCGCCGTGCCCTCGACGCCGAAACTGGGGCGCAGTCGCGCCAGCCTGGCTTCGGTCATCCCTGCGCGGATGCGTTCGTCGCGGTGCACGTCACCGATGGGCACGATCTCCGCGGAGAAGTCGGCTGCGGCAGCGAGGGCGTGCGAACGCGCGGCATAGGCATCCTGCCGTTGTCTGCTGATGCCGCGCACGCGCGCGAGGTCGTCGGCGGCCGCGCCCATGTCGGGATCGGGGAAGCCTGGTGGCGCAAAGGGAGCGCGGGTGTAGCGCACGGGATCGGCGTCCGCGATCGGCGGCCAGAAGCGCCACGGTGCTGTGCTCGCGGACTCGACGCCGCCGGCCAGAATGAGTTCGTCCGCGCCGCTGCGCACCCGCAACGCCGCCTGCATGACAGCATCCAGGCCGGAGCCGCACTGGCGATCGACCGTGACGCCGGGAACGTGTACGCCCGCACCGGCGTGCAGTGCCACGATCCGCGCGGGGTCGCCACCCGGCCCGAGGCAGTTGCCCAGGATGACGTCGTCCACCTCGGCGTCGATGCCCGCGCCACGCACCGTGGTCAGCACTTCGCGCAGCACCGGGGTGGCCAGATCGGTAACGGTCAGATCGGCGAACCCGTGCCCGGCGTTGCCGATCGGCGTTCGACGCGGCGCCACCAGAACGGGGATGTGATTCATGTCAGCAACTCTTTCAGCCGACCACGAGCGACCTTGCCGCCGCCGGTCCGCGGCAGCGCCTGCAGTGCCACCCAGCGACGCGGCATGGCCTCCTTCGTCAGCACTCCGCGGGCGCGCGAGCGGATCTCCTCGATGCTCGCGCCGTCGAGTTGCACTGCAGCGGTGACGGTTTCACCGAATACCGCGTGCGGCGATCCGATGACGGCCGCGGCGGTGACACCGTCGATCGTTTCGAGGATGCGCTCGACATCTTCGGCGACCACGGTGGTGCCACCGACGTTGATCGCGAACTCGCCACGGCCACGAACCGTGAGCTCACGGTTATCACCCAGCTCGGCGAGGTCGCCGACGCCGAACCATTCGGGGGCGCCGAGCACGCTATAGGGAGAACGGACGTAGAGCAGTCCCCCGCGCACCTCGACGTCGACGCCGTCGAGCAGTCGAAGCGGCTCGGGGACCCGGCGCGCGGCGACGAGGGAGACTTCCGCGGACCCGTAGTACTCGATGAGCGCAATATCCTCGGCCGCTGCCGCGGCGCCGTCGTCCAGGGCGATGCCCGCGACGATTGCCGTGCGCAACCGCGGAGCGGTGCGCACCACCTCCCGCAGCACGGCAGGGACCGCGTGCACGACCGTGGCCTGCGACGGATCGTCGGTGACGCACGCGCCTCGCCACAATGCATGCAGCGCGCCGAACAGATGCATCGTCGCGTGCAGCGGGCCGGTGATCAATACGCGATCGGTGGCCAGGATGCCGGTGATCGTGGTGAACGCGGGGAAACTGTCGAACCAGGATGCGGCGGTCCGCGCCAGTGCCCGTGGCCTTCCGGTGGAGCCCGAAGTGGTCACCAGCAGAAATGCCGACGGCGGAATACTCGGGCGGTGCGGGCGGGCGTCGGGGTTCTCGACGATCACCGGGATGCCTCGGCGCGCTGCGGCACAGATACAGATCAACGCGTCCGCAATCGTGAGCATCGACGCGTCGTAGACCGACTCCCGCGGCCCGTGCCGATCGATCCACCGCTCGATCGCGGCGTCGAGCTGCGCATAGGTGTAGGTGCGGCCGTCGATGTCGAGAGCGGGCATGTCACCCGCGCCCCCGAGTTCGGGACTATGCACGGATCAGACCGGGGTATGCGCGGTGCACCCCCTTGGCGACGACCGTCGCCACGACAACCTTGAGCAGATCACCCGGAATGAACGCGAAGTTGGTGGTGATGGCGTGCCGGAAATCCAGATCGGTGCGCAGCAGCAGACCAACTGTGCCGAGGACATAGAGGATCAGAATCCCGCCGACCGCGTTGACGACCAGACCGAGCACGATCGGGTACTTCGGCAGGATCCGGGCGGTGCACAAGCCGATGAACAGCGCCGCTGGAATCCAGCCGATGAGGTAACCGACACTCGGACCGGCCAGCGCCGTCAATCCGGTACGGCCGCCGGACAGCAGCGGCAACCCGATCATCGTCAGCGCGAGGAAGACCACGACCGCGGCCGTGCCCTTGCGCGCCCCGAGCACCGCACCAGCCAGAATGACACCGAGGGTCTGCACCGTGATCGGCACACCGCTGAATCCGACCGTGATGGCGCCCGGCAGGCCCAACGCTGCGATCAGCGCCGCGAACACGGCGATCTGCGCCATATCCCGCGCGGACATACCGACCCTCGACTTCCGAGGGCTCTCGACACCTGCCACGACGACATCCTTCGCTATCAACTTGAACGACGTTCAAGATAGCAGGCGACCACGGCCGCGAACCCGTCGGCGCACGCGATCCGCTACCAACGACTCCCGTAGCCATGCGCAGTAGGCGGCCATTCGAAAAAGATCGGCCGCCACGCCGCCGTGGTCGTTGCCATCCCCCCGGTCGCTATCCAGGCTTACCGCCTATGTCCGCCACCTGCCCGTCCTGCTCCTGGTCCGCGCCGATGCATGTGTCGTCGCACCGCTCGGTTCGCTATCTACGCTGCGTGTGCGGCAAGTGGCTGGTCGCACACCGCGGTGGCGTGCATCTGGTTGCCGGTACCGGCAAGAAATCGGTGGCCTCCGAACATTTCGAACTGATTCCACTGCCCGAAGCCTGATCCTCGACGCCGGCACACCCCACGCCTTCGACCCCGCCGACACCGAGGTCCCCGGCGACGGGCATGGCAGATGAAGAGCCACCGGCAGAATGGTCGAGCACCTCGCCGCCTTCGCGGACACGCTGGACGATGGGTTGATCCTCGGCGATGCCGGAGGTCCAGATCGCGCCGTCCGCATCCATGGTGATGTTCGTCGCCGTTCACACCTGCCCAGATCCGGCGGTGAGACAGGCGTGCGCCTGAGTGGCAATTCCACACAGCGTTTCGCCTGCTACGAGACCGACCCAGGTAGGCTAAACGGACAAATCGCCCATCCGGTGCGCGTGGTCGATGGGGGCGAAGCTAGGCTCGAAGGGTGAACGTAGAGGTGACGCCATTGCCGGGAATCGGTGTACGCAAGGACTTTCCGATCAAAAGTGGGCACCGCAGGATCGGCGTCATCGACCGCAAGGACGGCACGATCGACCTGATTCTGAGCCGAGCAGACAACCCGGATGTCACCGACCAGCTCCATTTGTCGGCGAACGAAGCAGCGGCATTGGCGAACCTGTTGGGCGCACCGCAATTGGTGGCACGGCTGCGTGCCGAGCATCGGGAGTTGGACGGTGTCAACACGCGGCAGTTCCCGATCCTGCGCGGCTCACCGTATGACGCGCGAATGCTCGGTGAAACCGAGATGCGCACGCGGACCAAAGCTTCCATCGTTGCGGTAATGCGCGCAGGCCAGGTCATCGCCTCGCCCGGCCCCGATTTCACGTTCGCCTCGGGCGATCAACTCGTCATTGTCGGTACCGCGGAGGGCCTCGAGGCCGCCGCCGAGATCCTAAGCCACGGCTGATCCATGGTGTTCGAAGGAACCGCGCTCTCGCTGATCCAGCTGGGCGCGGTATTTTTTGGCCTCGGTCTGCTCGGCCGCCTAGCCGCACGCATCGGAATGTCGCCGATTCCCCTGTATCTCATCGGCGGACTGGTCTTCGGCAACGGCGGGTTCATCGCGCTGAGCAATGTCGACGAGTTCATTCACCTCGCCAGCGAGATCGGCGTGGTGTTGCTGTTGCTGTTGCTCGGCCTGGAATACAGTGCGCCGGAACTGGTTACCGGAATGCGAAGATCCTGGCAGGCCGGGCTGCTCGACATCGCGCTCAACGCGACGCCCGGCGTCGTGGTCGCCCTCGGCCTGGAGTGGGGTCTCACCGGAGCGATCGCGATGGCGGGGGTCACCTATATCTCCTCCTCGGGAATCGTCGCGAAAGTCTTGAACGACCTCGGTCGACTCGGTAACCGCGAGACGCCGGTCATCCTGTCGATCCTGGTGTTCGAGGATCTCGTCATGGCCGGCTATCTGCCGGTGTTGACCGCCGTGCTCGCCGGTGCCGGATTCCTCGCCGGACTGAAGACACTATCCATCGCGCTGATCGCCGTCACCGTGGTGCTGGTGGTCGCGCTGCGCTACGGCAAGTACGTCTCCGCGATCGTGGCCAGCGAGGACCGCGAGATCTTCCTGCTCAAACTGCTCGGCGCCGCATTGTTGGTTGCCGGGTTCGCCTCCGCAGTACAAGTTTCCGCGGCTGTCGGCGCGTTCCTGCTCGGTATCGCAATCTCCGATTCGACCGCGCACAACGCCACCAAGATCCTCGAGCCACTGCGCGACCTGTTCGCTGCGATGTTCTTCGTCCTCTTCGGCCTGACCACCGATCCGGCCAGCATCCCTCCGGTATTGGGGTGGGCCTGCCTACTAGCAGTGGTTACCACCGCAACCAAGCTGGCAACCGGCTGGTGGGCCGCCCAGCAGGCAGGCGCCTCCCGTTACGGCCGGGCCCGCGCAGGCACCGCACTGGTGGCGCATGGCGAGTTCTCCATCGTGATCGCGGGACTGGCCGTCGCCGCGGGCGCGGTCCCCAGCGAGTTCGCCGCGATGGCAACGACGTACGTGCTGATCATGGCGGTGATCGGTCCGATCGCCGCACGCGTGGTCGAGCCCATCCTCGGCATGGTTGCGCGCCGCCCGTCCCCGCCGCAGCCCGCTGCGGAACCGCATGGCGAATGATCGCGAGCCCACCCATTCCGTCCTGTACTCAATCTCCTTGTCCCGTAGGGAAATTCAGCAGAGACCTGCGTCGAGTTTACTCGGATATTACTCAGGTTTCATCAACGCGATACGGCATCCTCGATAGTGTTGACCCTACCTACAGCGAGGTGGGATTTTCGAAGACCTCACATCGGTCGGGGGGAATACGCCTGTAGGGAGAGCTCGTGAAGTATCCAGTGTGCGCTCGCGTGTTAGGTCCGTTGACGCTTGCTCTTAACAATCGCAACGCAACGCCCACAGCCCAGAAACAGCGACAACTCTTGGCATTGCTACTGGTCAGGCATTCGACGGTAGTTCCGGTCTCGACACTGATCGAAGAGCTGTGGAGCGAGGACCCGCCGCGCAGCGCGGTTGCCGTAATCCAGACATACGTACTTGGAATTCGCAAGAAGATGGCGGAGCAACTCGATATCGGGCAGGGCGAGGTCGCGGAGCGATATCTCCGCACGCGCAGCAAGGGCTATTCGTTCGAGGTACAGGATTGCGTGTTCGACCTGCGCAATTACCGCTCGTTGTCGGATGCCGCCAGGATCGCCGCCAAGGCAGGCGACGATCACCGCGCCGTCGATCTGTTCCATGCGGCAGAGGCCTGCTGGACCGGCCCCGCGTTGGTGGACGTGGAGGCGGGCATGCCGCTTGCCGCAGAGATCTCGCACCTGGATCATCTGCGGCTGGCCAACGTCGAGCTGCGCATCGAAGCCGAACTCCGACTGGGCCGCTACCGCGAAGTATGCCCCGACCTGGCCCGATTGACCATGCAGCATCCGCTGGACGAGCGTATGCAGGCGTACTACATGTTCGCGCTGAGCCGTTCGGGTCAGCGGCATCTCGCGCTCAGCTCATACCAGCAGTTCTGCAAAGCGATGCAGCATGAGCTCGGGCTCGACCCGTGCATGAAGCTGCAGAAGCTGCACCAAGACATCCTCGCTGCCTCGGACGAACGCGTCGGCATGATGCTCGAGCGCAAGCACGCCGGCTATCTGATCGGCTTCTATCCACCCACCGACCCTGCGGCATCCGCTACTCCCGCCTAACAATATTCCTCGCGCAACGGCACTTCCATGAACTAAGTCGTGCAGAGTGCAGATCCCACATGCGCGAGTCGAAGACCTCGATCAGGAAAGCCTTTCCCGCAGCCGGTCATTCGCCCATTGTTGCCGAATCCGGCCGGGCTTGCGCTTATTCCAAGCGAATATCCGATTCGCGCGTTCATGTCGACACGAATACCCGGAGCGCATTTCCCGCACTTCCCCGGGAAAAGAATGCCTCGACGTCCCCCTCTCGGCGTCGAGGCATTCGTTCGAGCACGGCGCGGTGAAATCTGTTTCCCACAGCCTGCGCGCACCCACTCGAGAACACCTCGAATAGACGGCTGGAGCAGTGCTGGAGCACCACTCACCATGCTTGATTCCCAGCATCGCCGCAACACCACGATCTTCCTGCGAAGGGAGCAAAAACTATGGATACCAGCGCATTCGGCGGTAACGGATGACCCGCCACCGCGTGCTCACCGGCGACAAAGCCTGCTGGGACGGAGGAGCGCCGATATGCCGGAGGTGACCAGCGATTCGGTCGACGTCTGCGTCGTCGGCGGCGGACCCGCCGGCCTGATGGCAGGACTGCTGCTGGCCAGGTCCGGTGTGGATGTGCTCGTGCTGGAGAAACATCCGGACTTCCTGCGCGACTTCCGAGGCGACACCGTGCATCCCTCGACGCTGCGGGTGATGGACGCGCTGGGACTGGCCGACGAGTTCCTCGCGCTGCCGCACGTCGAGCTGCCGCAACTGCCGATGGCCACCGCCATGGGGCCGGTGATATTCGCCGACTTCCGCAAACTGCCGGGACGTTTCCCGTTCGTCGCGTTCATGCCGCAGTGGGACGTGTTGAACTTCCTCGCCGATGCGGGTCGCCGATACCCGGGCTTCCGGCTGCTGCAACAGGCCGAGGTGACCGAGCTGGTCCAGCAGGACGGCACCGTCGTCGGCGTGCGCGCGCGAACCGCGGACGGCCCTTTCGAGGTCAGCAGCAGGCTGGTCATCGCCGCCGACGGACGCAACTCGCTCGCGCGCGGCTGCGGCCTGCTCGAGGTCGCGGCAAGCGTGGCCCCGATGGATGTGCTGTGGTTCCGGGTATGTAAGCCCGATGGTGACCGGCTGCCGACGGTGCGCAGCGGCAAGGGCTTCTTCATCGTCTGCATCGATCGCGGCGACTATCTCCAAGTCGCGTACATGATTCCGAAAGGCGGCTTCGACACGATCAAGGCCGCTGGGCTCACCGCATTCCGAGCCGACCTCGCCGCGATCTATCCGAGTCTCACCGGGCATCTCAATGCGGAGATCCACAGTTGGGACGATGTGAAACCGCTCGACGTCCGGGTCGACAGGCTGCGCCGCTGGTATCGGCCGGGGCTGGTCGCCATCGGCGATGCCGCGCACGCGATGTCGCCCGCGGGCGGGGTGGGCATCAATCTCGCCGTCCAGGACGCGATCGCCGCCGCCCGTATCCTGGCGCCGCCGCTTGCCGCGGGCCGACGCCCCACCGTCGCCGAACTCCGCGAGATCCAGCACCGACGTCAATTGCCCATGCGGGTGGTGCAATTCGCACAGCTGCGACTGCTGTCGGATCTCTACCCGAACGCCGGGCGGCCCGGCACGGACAAGCCACTGCTGGTCCGGCTGCTGCGGCAGGTTCCCGGTCTACCGCACGTCGTTGCCAGGGTCATCGGGCTCGGTCTGCGATCCGAACATGTGCCGCCGCTAACGAAGCGCATTGAAACAACCACTGCCCCAACAAAGCTCAGGGAGAACCACTAGTGTCGACCTATCTGCTCATCCATGGAGCCTTCCACGGCGGCTGGTGCTGGCAGCGGGTGACGCCGCTACTCGCGGCCGAGGGTCACACCGTCCACGCGCCCTCGCTCGTCGGGCTCGGCGACCGGGCCGAGTTGCTGACGTCGGAGGTCGGCCTCGACACCCACGTGCAAGACCTGGTCGAACTCATTGTGTCCGCAGACCTCACCGACATCGTCCTGGTCGGACACAGTTACGCGGGCATCGTCATCACCGCGGTCGCGGACGCGGTGCCGGACCGGATCGCCGAACTGGTCTATGTCGACACCTTCGTCCCCCGCGACGGCGAATCTGTCGCCGACATCATGCCCGGCATGGTCGAGGCGTTCGTCGCGGCGGCGGCGACCGCAGGCGACGGCTGGCGGGTTCCGCCGCAAACCACACCGATGGGCGACGGTGGCCTCTACGGCGTGACGGACGAACCCGACCTCAGCTGGGTGGCCTCGATGCAGACGGCGCAGTCGCTCGCGACATTTCAACAGCCGGTGCGGCTGCGCAACCCGGACGACCTCGCGGCGATACCGGTGACCCACGTGCACTGCAGCGAGGGCGGCGAGGACTTCAAACAGATGCGCGCGGCGGGCCTGCCACGCACCTTTCCGCCCGCCGACTTCCCCGCCGCGCGCATCCATGTGCTACCGACCGGGCACGACTGCATGATCACCATGCCGCGCGAACTGGCAGGCCATCTCCTCGAACTCGCACCAGCGCGAGTCGAGAGCTGACCCGCGACGGCAACCTCCGATGCGCTCACACGCTCGCGTCGTAGGCGGCGCGGGCGGCGAGCACCTCGGCCAGGTGCTCGCCCGACCAGTCCACGATGCTGCCGAACACGGGGGCCAGCGTCGCGGCCAGCGGGGTCGCGGCGTACTCCACGCGCGGCGGCACCTCGGCGTAGTAGGTGCGGGCAACCAAGCCGTCACGTTCGAGCTGACGCAGGCGCTGGGTCAGCACCTTCGGTGTCAGGCCGGGGATTCGCTGCTGCAATTCGGTGAAGCGCAGTCGGCCGTCATGGGTCAGCACCCACAGCACCTGCGTCGACCATCGCCCGAAGACGAGGTCGATCACCGGCGTGATCGGGCACGGATCCACAGTTGCGGTCACCGCCGCGCGGGGCACAGTGGTCATCGATCCTCCAGTCGAGCCGCTTTCCTCTTGGTAACTACTATACTTTGGAAAGTACTGTGAATCCCAGCAGCCGCACACACCGCATGAGTGAGCGAAAACCCAAGGGAGCACAGCAATGTCGACGACAGTGCACAACCGGCCGGGACTACCCACGCGATCCGGGAACCCGCCTCTCACGCGAGCGCACAATCCACACCAGCAACTCGATCAGACCGCGCCGACGATCCTGCAAGAGACCCTGTGGGCGCGCATGGCCACCCTCGATGGCGTCATCGTCGGCCGCAGCAGCGTATCCCTCGCCGACACCCGCGCACTGCATCTGCGACCGGCCGACGCCGGCGGTCCCGCCGAAGCCTTTCTGGCGGGCACCGAATTCGCGCACCTGCACGGGTCCGCCGACGGCAGCCTGCACATGTGCCTGCCGACCGAGGTCGTTGCGGAGGCGATCACCCGCGGCTGGGCGGAGCTGCATCCGATGGCGCGACAACGATTCCTGCCCGCGACGGTGGTGATGGTCTACGGGCCGCGCGACACCGACGAATTGAAGATCACTTGGCGGTTGGTCCGTGCCAGCTACCAGTTCGCCCGCGGAGCGCGCGGGCGCGACACCCAGCCCGTCGGCAACTGAGGAGATATCCGTGAACACCGCTCAGCCCACCACCTACCTCACACTGGCCGCCGACGCCCAGAATCTGCTGTTCCGCGAGGCGCGCACCGCCAACACCTTTGCCGACCATCCGGTCGACGACGAGCACATCCGTGACATCTACGAACTCGTCAAGTACGGGCCGACCTCGATGAACCAGCAGCCGCTTCGCGTTGTGCTCGTGCGTAGCCCGCAGGCGCGCGCCCGCCTCGTCACTCACATGATCGACAACAACAAGCCCAAGACCGCCGGCGCGCCGCTGACCGCAATTCTGGCCGCCGACTTGAACTTCCACGATCACCTGCCCAAGGTGTTCCCGCACGCACCGGATGCCAAGGACTACTTCGCCGACAACGCCTACCGCACAGAATCAGCACGCTTCAATGCCCTGATCCAGGTCGGCTACTTCATTCTCGGCATCCGCGCCGCCGGGCTGGCGGCAGGCCCGATGAACGGCTTCGACGCCGCGGGCGTCGACAAGGAGTTCTTCCCCGACGGAAACCACAGCTCGCTCGTCGTCGTCAACATCGGCAAGCCGGGACCGAACGCCTGGTTCCCGCGTTCGCCTCGGCTCGACTACGACGAGGTCGTGACGACGGCATAGTTTCCCGGCTGATCGGACAGGGTCCCCGGCCGTCGCGGGGTCCCTGTCCCGATCAGTGGCTCGAGCACCAGGCTGTCCGAACTTTCCGGAGATGCCAGAGACCGGCAATTCGCCGGTCCTGGGTATAGGCTTTCGCCTGCCAGTCGGCAGAGGTCCACGGACGCCGTGGGTGCGCTGACGGCAATCGGGTGCAGGCCGCCCGAATAGGGATCGGAGATGGTGTTGCTCGAGGTGTCGCTCGACGGAAGCATCGCGACGATCTCCACCGGATCCAGCGAAGGCCTGCTCTCCGAACTGGTGGAGCACCTGCGGCAGAACCGGACGATCCTGCGCGAGGAATGGGCGCGCCGCATCACCGAAGCACAGCTACTCACCGCGATGACACCCGATGAGATGTTCTCCGAGGCGACATCGGTGTACGACAACTATGTCGCGGTGCTGGAGACCGGTTCCGTGGAAGCGCTGCAGGCCTACGCACGCGATCTCTCCGAACGCATCATTCCGCGTGGTGTGGAAACCGATGAGGTCCTCGGCATCGTGCTGTTGCTGCGCGATGTGCTCGCGCGCTCGTTGTTCGAGAAATACCAGGGCGACTTCGATCTGCTCAACCAGGTACTCGACGCCTACGAACCGGCCGCCAACCGCATCGCCAACACCGTGGGTGTCTCCTTTGTCCAGGAACGCGAGCGCATCATCCGCCAACAGCAGGAAGCGATCCGGGAGTTGTCGACTCCCGTGCTGCAGGTGCGTGAGCAACTGCTGATCCTGCCGATCATCGGTGTGCTCGACGGGCAGCGGGCCCGTCAGCTCACCGAACAGCTACTGAGCGCCATTCGACACAATCGCGCCAAGGTCGTCGTCATCGACATCACCGGTGTGCCGACGATCGACTCCACCGTCGCCAACCACCTCGTCCAGACGGTAGAAGCATCCGGGCTGATGGGCGCGAGCGTGATCATCACCGGCCTGTCCTCGGAGATTGCGTTGACGTTGGTGACGATCGGGTTGGACCTGTCGAAGATGAACGCCGTCGGCGACCTGCAGGGTGGCATCGAGGAGGCCGAACGCCTGCTCGGCTACGACGTCACCCGCAGTGGCGCCGGAGATTTTCTGCATACGGGCGAACGCTGAGCAGACTGCGCGCTCGAGCGGGCATCGACAATCCATCATGTCGGCAAAAGCGCCCGCATATCACGTCGGTGGTGACGTACGGTGTCCGTCGAAGGCCGAGCACTCATGAAAGTGGTTGTGCCCGAGCCGGAATCGCAAGGAGGAAATATGAGCTCCCGGTCGTTGCTGCGGCGTCTCGGCACGCTGGCGCTGGCATGCGTGATGACGGTGACGATCGCGGCATGTGAAGGCAGCCGTTCCGAAGCGCCACCAGCCGGCGAGGAAGCGTTCGTCTCCGTCACCGAGGTGGATCCGACGATCCTCGTCGATGCTCGCTATTTCGGGCAGCACAATTTCCTCGGTACCCGCGTGGCTGGATATGAGGCGCCCAAGTGCCTGTTGACCAAGCAGGCGGCATCGGCACTCGCCCAGGTGCAGCTGGAGTTGCGGCCGATGAATCTCACACTGAAGACCTACGACTGCTACCGCCCGCAGCGCGCCGTCGACCACTTCGTTGCTTGGGCCCGCGATCTCGCCGATGTGAAGATGAAGGCCGAGTTCTACCCTGCGGTGGACAAAGCGAATCTGTTCCGAGACGGCTACATTGCCGAGAAGTCGGGCCATAGTCGGGGCAGCACGCTGGACCTCGCCATTGTGGCGCTGCCCGCGCCCGAGGCCGAGCAGTATCACGAGGGCGATCCGCTGCGTGAGTGTTTCCGGCCCGCAGATCAGCGATTCCGTGACGACATGCTCGATTTCGGCACCGGATACGACTGCTTCGATCCCGCGGCGCACACCGCGAACCCGGCCGTCGGCGGCACCCAGCGGGCAGTGCGCACGCTGCTGACGAACCTGATGGACGAGCACGGGTTCAAGAACCTCGCCGAGGAATGGTGGCATTTCACCCTGAGGGACGAGCCCTTCCCACAGACCTACTTCGACTTCCCCGTCCGCTGAGACCGCCCCCGTTCAGGGCAGCGGAGCCGTCGTCGCGTTCGTACGCTCCACGTATTCGTCGTTGATCAGGTGGTAGGCCTGCCCCAGATCGTCGAGGGCCTGCCGCCATCGGGATTCGGCGTCACCGTCGCCGGGATTGCGGCTCAGCGCCAGCAACGTCTCGGTGGCATCGGCCGACCGCGCCGCGGCATCGAGCAGAATCGGCGCGGGATCGACCGTCGTCTCGGCGGCCAACGCCTCGATACGGTCGCGCAGCCGGCGTGCGTCTACACCTGCTTGCACGCAAGCATTCGCATAGGGCGCCTGCCGGGCGCTCATCGCGGCAGCGCGAGCGACCTCGTCCGCGGTCGTCGCCGTGGCGAGCACCTGGCGCATTTCGCCACCCAGCGCGTGATACAGCAACCCCACCAACAACGACCGCTCCGAATCGGGCCCGCGAAGACCCGTGCTGTCCGGCTCGACGATCTCCACAGGATCTATGTGCAGAATCGCCAGCACGGCCCGCAACTGTGCGATCGTCACCATCGTGTAGCGCTCCCCATCCGTCGCAGCGGCCCTCGGCCGCACCATGGGACCCTGGCAAAACAGTAAGGTCCGGACAAAACCGGCGGACCAATAACCCGCCAGTAGCCACTTTGCCGGTCCGGCGAGTGCATAAAGGCCAACTCGGGTGTCCTCAGCCCGCCACTACCGCGACGATCGACCGGTTCTCGACTCCGCTAGGCACGCTCAGTGCACCGGCATGGGACAACCGCGATGTCGAGGCGTTCGCCGCGCCGGCCAGCTCGGTCATGCGCATCCGATGATCGCACTCTTCCGACAGCAGCGCCAGCACACG
Organism: Nocardia sp. CWNU-33; assembly: GCF_046764895.1. NCBI lineage: Bacteria > Bacillati > Actinomycetota > Actinomycetes > Mycobacteriales > Nocardiaceae > Nocardia > Nocardia sp. CWNU-33. The sequence goes on from NZ_JBKOQN010000026.1 coordinate 68,032, forward strand.
GTATTCGAAATGGGTGACCCCGAATTCGCGTTGCCGCAAGCCATCCAGGACACCCGGCAGGCGTGTCGTCAGCGTCACCATCGCCCGCCAGGCCCGCTCTTCGGTGTGGTCGAGCGCCGTCGCCATGTCTTGCCCCCACTTTCAGCCAAGTGACATCGAGTCCCGTGTTCGGATGTGCACCGCGTCGGCTACCCGACGCGACGACAATAGTTTGCCGTGCCTTCGCTGGATCCACGAAACCCTATATAAACGAGCGAACACTGTCCATGGGTTGGACAGATTCTGAGATGTGGTTGTCCGCCGGGTCTGTCACGACCCGATCCTGCGCATCGTGCGGTCGCCGACGCCGTCGCTTGTCTACCGCGCCTGCAAATGCCACGCCGGCCCAGCGGAGATCGGCTGGCCGTCGCGTCCTCGTAGACGATATATGCCAGGCTCGGATCGACCTCGAAGCAGACGATTCGCCGTCGTCGGCGAAGCACAGGTCGATGTCCGACAGCTCGAGACCGAGTCGGCGTGTCAACCGGAGGTACTCGACCTGTTCCGGGGTCTGGAACTGGTCGAGCCCGGTCTCGTATACCTGCCCGAATGGCGGCCCGCCGATGGAGACCCCGGCGAGCTGACCATCGCCCAACGGCTGATGGTCGGCGGGATTGCGCGCAAACCCTGAGGGTCGTCCACTGCGTTGGCGCGCGGATCATGGCGCCTGAAAGTACTATGTACGTACGCAGAAAGTAGTGTGCGACGGGATGCCGGTCCCACCACCGCCACTACTGGAGGTGAACTATGCGCGTACGCAGATTCGGCGAGCTCGAAGCGGTCATCATGGACCGAGTGTGGGATCGCGACGAACCGACTACTGTCCGTGGGATTCTCGACGAGATCAGCGCCGAACGCGAGATCGCGTACACCACGGTGATGTCGACCATGGACAATTTGCACCGCAAAGGCTGCCTCGAGCGGGAACGCGTCGGCAAGGCGTACTGGTATCAACCCACGCTGACCCGTGAGCAGTACAGCGCAAGTCTGATGCACGAGGCCCTCCATGGCGGTGGCCGATCAGATCTCGTGCTGGCCTATTTCGTCGAGCAGATCGATGCCGAGGAATCAGCGGGACTGCGTGCTGCGCTGCGACTTCGGCGAGATCTGCCGCAGCCGAGATCGGCGGGAAGCCTGTCCCAGCAACAGTGAACGCAGCCGGCGACATCGAAGGGTGTCGGAGGACTCGCGGGGGGCTTGCCACACATGGCAATGCGACTCACACTACGCCCGCTGCCGTACACACCGGCCAGCCGCCGCCGCACGCAATGACAGGTCCGGTTCAACAGCTTTCCGACACAACACCCTTCAAGGCCGACCCGACCGGGATTCCTGGACGCACCCCGCTTACTCGACAAGCAGATATTACGTATGTAGATAGTAGGTGTCCGCTAGGTTAAGTGCATTCGCGGTGTGCCGCACGGCTCGACGCCGATCGACAGGAGGAACGCCTTGATGCGTTTTCACGCATTCAAGACTTCGAAACAGCGCAGCACCGAGCTATGCGCCCGGATCCGACGACCTGCCGCACAGCGGGCCGCCGGATGAGCGAGGCGGTCTGCCTGATCCTCTCCAGCTTCGCTGTCGCAGTGCTGGCTCCACGCCCCCTCGCACGACTCACCCACCGCGGCATCGCGCCACAGTTCGAGTTGGTCGCGTGGCTCAGCGCGATCGGGTCCGTAATCGTCTCATGGACAGTGGTCCCGGTGATCGTCATCGCCTACGTGATCGTTGATTTGGCCGAGCCGGGCCGCCCGGTCCTCGACAGCTGCTACACCCAACTGCACGACGCCGCCACCGGTCACTACGGCGTCCTGGTGCAAGGCGGGTTCGTCGCACTGACGGGGTTCGCCATGTGCGCAGGAGTGGTGCTGCTCGTCCGCGTCGGGCGGTGGTTTCTCCTGGCCCGCAGCACCACCCATGAGCACGCACGTATGGTTCGAATAGCCGGGCGGCACGATGCCGGATTGGATGCCATAGTGCTCGAGGTCGCCCAACCGGCCGCCTACAGCGTGGCGGGCAAGCCACACACCGTCGTCGTCACGCGCGGCGCGATCGCCGCTCTCGACCAGCACCAGTTGCGTGCCGTATTGGAGCACGAGCGTGCCCACCTCGCCGGTCGGCACCATCTGTGGCTCGCACTGACGCGAGGGCTCGCGGCCAACCTCTCCCGGATCGAGCTGTTCACCCTCGGCGCAGGCGAAGTCGCCCGACTCCTGGAGATGTGCGCAGATGACGCGGCCGCGCGCGTGCACGGCCGAACGGCTGTATTGCGCGCCCTGCTCACCCTTTCCGGCATCCCCGAAGCCGCCTCTGCGGTGCTCGGCATGAACGGGGTCGACCTCCCGGCACGCGTCGAGCGGCTGATCCCACCGATCGAACCGCGGCCGGGAGTTCGCGCCCACCTCGCCCTGGGAGTTGTTGTCGCACTGGTCATTATCGGGCCGCTCGCGTCGGCAACGTTGGCCGCCATAGGCATTGCCGTCTCCGCCCCACTGCTCGGCTGATCGTCGCCATCGACTATGTGCCCTTGCGCACGGCATTGGTCGCGGGCTGTGCAGAAGGTATTGGAGCGGGAATGACCCCAGGTAGTGCCGATTGCCGATCCGAGGATCCGACTGTCGGATGAAACATTCTGATCACGCAATCTTGCGCATCACGCAAGATTGGATACTGTCGGAAGCATGGCGTTCGTGCTCGGATTGCGGGAACGTAAGAAGCTGGCGACCCGTGCAGCGCTGGGATTCGCCGCACTACGGCTGGCAGTGGAACGAGGGCTCGATGATGTTCTGGTCGAGGACATAGCTGCTGCGGCAGGCGTTTCGACGCGTACGTTCAACAACTATTTCACCAGCAAGTACGAGGCCATCTGCGCGCTCGCGGTGGATCGGTCGCGGCGGATCGCGGACGGGCTACGTGAGCGGCCGGGCACGGAGGCACTGTGGCCCGCCGTCATCCACGCGGTGCTGACCGAGTTCCGTGACGCCGAAATCCCCGATCCGGCCTGGACGAAGGGCGTCCGGCTGATCACTCGCGCGCCTGCGCTGCAAGGCGAATACCTCAAGGCGCAGGCCGTGATCCACGAAGCGCTCGCCGAAGCCATCGCCGAGCGGACCGATCGGGATCCCGACGCCGACATGTTCCCGCGGATCATGGCGGGCGCCATCGCCGCCGCACTGCATGTGGCTATCAACCGGTGGGTCGACTCCGACCCACCCGTTGCGGCGCTGCCCATCATCCGGGAAGCGTTGCAGCAACTTTCGTTACTTCCAGGAGCCTTTCCGATGAACATTCCGACCAACCACACCCTCACTGTTCCCGGCGCGAGTTTGTACTACGAAATCCGCGGCGCAGGTCCACTTCTGCTGCTGATCCCCGGCGGCAACGGTGAGGCGGGCACCTTCAACGCGCTCGCCGAGCGGATGGCCGACCGTTACACGGTGGTCTCCTACGATCGGCGCGGATTCTCGCGCAGCCCGCTCGCCGGACCTCCGGAAGACCGGGTGACGGCCGACGGCGCCGATGCCGCAGCATTGCTCGGCCACTTGACCGATCAGCCCGCCTATGTGCTCGGCAGCAGCTCCGGTGCGGTCGTAGCGCTGGAACTGCTCAGCAAACACCCCGAGCTGATCGACTCGGTGGTCGCACACGAACCGCCGCTGGCCGGTCTGTTGCCGGATGCCGACAAGTGGCTAGCATTCCTGGACGGCATCCACGAAAAGAGCCGCAGCGAAGGCACTCCCGCGGCGATGGCGGCCTTCGGCGCGGGTATCGGCCTACAGATGGGTGGGCGCCGGCCGACCGAGGATCGGTCACCCGAGGCAGCGGCGATGTCCGCACGGATCCAGCAGAATCTGAAATTCTGGATGGAACACGAACTTCGCCAATACCCCCGCTACACACCGGACTTCACGAGTTTGCAGGCCGCGGCCGGCAAACTGGTGCTCGCCACCGGTCACGATTCGGCGGATACATTCACCGCCGAGCCGAATGCCGTTCTCGCCGAACAGCTCGGGCTGGACCTGGTGAAGTTCGCGGGCAATCACGTCGGCTACATTTTCGCCGCCGACGAGTTCGCCGCGCAACTGGCGGACTTGCTGACCAGCCGGGCTGGGGCCACTGCATGACCGCACCGTGCAGTGCACCACGACAAGTCGCTGTCTGCGGACCACGTGACTGCACCCACGCGGACGCGATACATGCCGCCGAAGTCGGTCGGCTTCTTGCCGAAGCGGGGGTGACGGTGCTGTGCGGCGGCGGCGTCGGGGTGATGGCCGCTGTCGCCGAAGGCGCTTCTCGCGCAGGCGGACTCGTCATCGGTGTCCGCCCCGACACCGACCGCAGCGCGGTCTGCGCGGGACTGTCAGCCGTGCTCTATACGAACATGGGTGAGGCGAGGAATGCGATTCTTGTGCGCTCCGCCGACGCGGTGATCGTCATCGGCGGATCATGGGGCACACTCTCCGAACTCGCCCTCGCCCACCACCGCGGAGACATCCCCGTGGTCTGTCTCGGCGGCTGGCAACTCCGCGACGCGGGTGGAAACCCCATCGACGCAGGACAAGTCGCTACCGACCCGGCCGACGCGGTCCGCCGGGCGCTCGGCCCGACCGGCTGATCGAGCGAGTTTGGTCAAAACTGTTGTTGGAACTGGCATGCGAGTGACTTCGCCATTGAATCTTCCTTGATCGCGGGTAGTTGCCGTTGAGGATCCCTGCCACGACGGCGTGGCTGACCACCACAGCGGCAATGGCGGAAGCTCCAGCGCTACCGTCGGACCGCCAGCCGAGGTCGGCGAGTTTGCGTTCAAAACCGCTCGCTCGCGCTCGTTGCCGCACAGCGGTTCGGCGCGCCGCAGTGTGGTTCGCGCCTCGGCGGTGCGGCCCAGGCGGATGAGCAGTTCCCCGCAAAGGCTCGGCAGTAGATGCGAGTTCGACAGCGCCTCGGCGGCCACCAACTCGTCGACGATCGGCAGCGCGGCGGCCGGTTCCTGGGCCATGGGGACCATCACCGCCCAGTTGAGGTCGACCACCGGTGACGGTGCGAGCCGGCTGAGAGCCTCGTAGATGAGCACGATGCGCTCCCAGTTCGTCGCGTCCACCGACGCAGCGATCGCATGACATTCGGCGATCGCCACCTGTAAAGCCGTAAGTGCCCAGTCCCCGCCGACCTGCTCCACACGGGCCAGGGCGCTCGTCCCCGCCGAATCGCCGCGCGGTCCCAGCGGCGGCGAGCCGGTGCTCCAGGAGCACCGGCTCGCCGTCCGGCCGGGTGTGGACAGGGAAACGCGCCACGGTCAACTCGAGCAACGAAGAGCTGACCGGCGGCTTCGCGCCACGCCCGCTCCTTCTGGATCCACTCAGTTTTGGTAACTAACTTACATAAAATAGATGCGTAATAAACTTAGATAATATAGAGTTGTGACCGCGGACACGGTGCGGCGATGGATCGCATCGGCGCGAAAGTGATCAAAGGAGACCGACATGCGAAGTGGCGCAGAGTATCTCGCCGGCCTGAACGATGGGCGTTGCGTGCTCATCGACGGCCAGCCGATCTTGAACGTGCTGGACCACCCGGCCACTGCGCCGATCGCTCGGACGATTGCGAAGTTGTACGACTTCGCGGCCGACCCGGCAAACGACATGATCTATACAGCGCCGGAAACCGGGCGTGAGGCGAATACCGCGTTTATGACGCCGCGCTCTACAGAAGATCTGAAGAGGCGACGCGATGCCCACATCAAGTGGGCGGGTCTAACGAACGGCTTCGTGGGCCGCAGCCCGGACCACGTTCCCTCGACAATCGCGGCGATGGCCGCCCACCGCAACATCTTCGATGAGCAGGGCGAGCGGTTCGGTGACAATATCACCCGCTTCTACCAGCGCGTTCTCGACGAGTCGCTCTACCTTGCGTATGTGATCATCCCACCTCAGGTCTCTCGCGACACGATCGCGAGCGGTTGGGGTGAGGACTTCCTCCAGCTCGGCGTCGTCTCGTCGAATGATGAGGGCATCACGGTGCGCGGATCAGCGATGTTGGCGACTTCTGGTGCTGTCGCCGATGAGTTGTTCGTCTCTTGCATCAAGCCACTGAAGGCCGAAGACAAGGACTTCGCAGTCAGCTTCGCCATTCCTATGGCCGCTGCCGGGCTCAAGCTGCTGGAGCGCCGGCCCTACGCGCCAACAGCAACAAGTGTGTACGACTACCCCCTCACCACCCAGTTCGACGAGACTGATGCCTTCGCAATCTTCGAGGATGTCTTCGTCCCCTGGGATCGGGTCTTCGTCGATCGCAACCCTGATGTTCTGAACCGTAGCTTCCAGGAGTCGGGTGCTCATGTATTCGCGAATTGGCAAGCGCAGGCACGGCTTTCGGTGAAGCTCGACTTCATTCTTGGGATCGCGCACCGAATTGCGTCGATGAACAAGGTTGACAAGTTCCCGGGTGTGGTCGAGAAGCTCGGCGAGCTGGCCAGCCTCGCATCCTCTGTGACCGCAAGTCTGCACGCGGCGGAGTACGACGCCATCGTCGACGCCCAGAGTTTTGCGGTACCCAGCCGGCCCGCGGTCTACGGCCAGGTCGCTCGACAGGCCGAGCTCTACCCGCGGGTGATCGGCATCATCCGAGACCTCTGCGGAGGCGGCGTACTGCAGGTGCCATCCGGACTCGCAGATATGCGCAGTGACATCACCCGACCCGATATCGACAAATACGTCGTTTCGCCCGGTGTGCCGGCCGAAGACCGGATCAAGCTTTTCAAGTTGGCATGGGATGTCATCGGATCTGAATTCGCCGGCCGCCACCAGCAGTACGAGATGTTCTACAACGGCGCGCCCTTCCTCACCAAGATGTGGGCGTACCAGCAGTACGACTACGCGACGGCGACCAAGCGTGTCGACGACTTCCTCGCTCAGTACGACCTCGACACCCCGATCACCAAGTCCATCGAGATGGCGGGGGCGGTGCTGCCATGACCACCGTCGAGAAGGTACCTCCGATGACGGACGTGGAACCCAGCGATCTGAGACGAGCGATGGGTCGATTTACCACGGGGGTCGGGCTCGTGATGACCGAGACTGATGCAGGACCCCACGGAGCGACGATCAATTCTCTGACGTGGGTGTCGCTCGAGCCGCCGATCATACTGATCAGCTTGGCGACAGCCAGTCGTGCTGCCCGATACGTGCGCGAGGCAGGCGCCTATTCGGTCAGCATTCTCGGCGCCCGCCAGGCAAGGATCGCATCGGCTTTCGCAAAGCCTGGTGGTGGCAAGTTCGAAGGTCTCGAAGTCCACCGGGGAGCGTCCGGCCTCCCCGTGGCGCCTAGAGCTCTCTGCACGCTCGAGTGCTCAGTCGAGCGTGAGATCGAGGTTGGCGACCACGTGATCCTGCTGGGCCGCGTGCACAGTGTGCAGCATCGCGTCGGGGAACCGCTGGCGTTCTACTCCGGCCGATTCGGGAACTTCGTCGACCCGGATGGCGAACTCGACATCTGGCTCTGATCCACCGCTCGAGGACTGCGTACCCCCTCTGCCAACAACCCCTTCCCCCTTGCACGATTGGAAAGTCCCATGACCAGCGATCGCGTCAGCGCTCTGTCCGAGGAGCGCACTGCGACTGGACCACCGAAGTCAAAGGCCCGTCTTGCCGCCGCAGCATTGATCGGCACCACGATCGAATACTATGACTTCTTCCTCTACGGAACAGCGGCCGCGCTGGTGTTCAATGTTGCGTTCTTTCCCAGTGAAGATCCTTTCGTCTCAACACTTCTGGCGTTCTCGACACTGACAATCGGGTTCTTCGCTCGGCCCCTCGGCGCGGCTGTGTTCGGTCACTACGGTGATCGACTCGGCAGGAAACAAACCTTGGTCGTCTGTTTGATACTGATGGGCGGCTCGACGTTCCTCATCGCGGCACTGCCGACATTCGACGCGATCGGGATGGCCGCTCCGATCGCCCTCGTCGTGCTGCGCCTGGTCCAGGGCTTCGCGCTAGGCGGCGAGTGGGGTGGTGCGACTCTCCTCCTAACAGAAAATGTCGACGACAACAGGCGGGGATTCTGGGCGAGCTTCCCCCAGATCGGCCCTGCGTTCGGCAATCTCCTTGCCGCTGGAGTGCTGGCCATCTTCTCAGCGGTCCTCAGTGATGACCAGTTCATCAGCTGGGGGTGGCGGTTCCCGTTCGCGCTGTCGGCGTTGCTGCTCGCGGTCGGGCTTTGGGTACGGCTTCAGGTTGGTGAGACCGATCAGTTCCTCGAACAGAAGGCCAAGCGTGAAGCCGAGGGCAACATCGAACCTATCAAGATGCCGTTCATCGTTCTGCTCACCAAGTATCCCAAGCCGCTGCTCGTCGCCATAGGCCTCCGGCTTGGTGAGAGTGCCGGCTACTACGCCACGACGGTCTACATCCTGCAGTACGCGACTGCAGTGGGCAACATGTCCCGCGGGCTCGTCCTCACGGCTGTACTGTTCGCCGTCGGCGTCGAGGCCTTACTGGTTCCCGCGTTCGGCTCGTTGGCCGACCGCATCGGCCGCAGACCCGTTTATGCAGGCGCCGCGATCGCGCTCGTGCCGTACATCTTCCTGCTGTTCATCTCTGTAGATGCAGGCCAGTCGACAGGCGTGATCCTGGCCGTGCTTGTCGGCGGAATTATCCATGCGGCCTTCGCGGGCACCCACGGTGCGTACTTCTCGGAGCTTTTCGCCACCGAGGTCCGGTACTCGGGTGTGTCGTTGGGATTCAACATCGGCGCGGTTCTTGGTGGCGGACTCACTCCAATTATCGGGTTGTCGCTATACGAGGCGTTTGGAAGCGCTGTCGCGTTCTCGACGTACATCTCGATACTTGCCGTACTCACCCTCATCGCGACATTGGCGGCCGGGGAGACATTGCCGCGGCTCGCAAAGAAACACCAACGTGTGGGCTCCAGCTCAGTGGAGTCAGCTTCACCCGCGCATACATAGAAAGGTCGAGTCATCATGACTTTAGCGCTCATCAACATTGGCGACTCCGTCGTCGGCAACCGTGACAGCGCGTCACTCGACGGGGACGCGATCGTCACCGACAACGGAGTAATTACCTGGATCGGAAGCACGAGCGATGTCGATCTCGAATCACATGAGCACGTAGTCGACGTCGCAGGAGCAACGGTCCTTCCCGGTCTGATCGACTCGCACGTCCACTCCACGTTCGGCGATTACACACCACGCCAGAACACAATCGGTTTCCTCGAGAGCTACGTGCACGGTGGAACGACTTCGGTCATCTCTGCCAGCGAAGTACATGTGCCGGGCCGCCCGACCGATGTCGCGGGAGTGAAGGCGTTGGCGGTCGCTGCGAATCGCTGCTACCAGACCTACCGGCCTGGAGGCATGCGCGTGCACGCCGGCTCCGTCATCCTCGAGCCCGGCCTGACCGACCAAGACTTCCGCGAAGTCAACGATCAGGGAGTATGGCTTGCCAAGGCAGGATTCGGTGCCTTCGAATCCCCCGAGGCTTACGCGCCCGTCGTTGCCGCAGCCAAGCGCAACGGCATCAAGGTGATGTTCCATACCGGAGGCGGAAGCATCGCGGGCAGCCTCAGCAAGATCACCGTCGACGCTCTCCTCGAAGTGCGCCCCAATATCTCCGGCCACTGCAACGGCGGCCCGACATCACTCAGCCGAGAAGAGAACCGGCGGCTCGTCGTAGACGGACTCGACATTGCACTGCAGCTGGTGCACGCAGGCAACTTGCGATCGGCGATCCATTTCGCCGAACTGGCACTCGAGCACGATCAGTTCCATCGCATCATGATCGCGACCGACACTCCGACCGGAACAGGGGTGATCCCGCTCGGAATGCTGCGTCAGATGGCCGAGATGGTGTCCCTCGGACCGCTGACCGCACGGCAGGCCGTCATCGCCGCGACCGGCAACGTCGCCGAGGTGTACGAGCTCAACTCCGGGAAGCTGGAAGTCGGCCGTGACGCCGACCTCGTCGTTCTCGACGCTCCCGTCGGATCCCAGGCCGACGGTGCGCTCGAAGCACTCAGCATCGGAGACCTCCCCGGAGTTGGTTGTGTCATCACGGACGGCGTCATCCGACTGACGAAGAGCCGCAACACGCCGGGACCGAAACGCCCCGTCACGGTGACGCACGCGGCGGCGGAATGGATGACAGTATGACCGCGGCTCGTCTTCGCCATGGCGATCCGGTCTCGATCGAGGCGCGATGGAGCGTTCGCAAGATCGTGCTGCAGTCCGAGGAGATCTTGTCCGAGCACGGCGTCCCGATCGACGGGGCTACGCGGGTCACTGCGGTGGCGGTGGTGCGAAACCCGTGGATCGGTAGTCGAGTCGACTCGGATCTGGTGACACCGGTCCGGGAGATCGCGCCGCGGCTTGCGAAGCTGCTGACCGACCGGGTGCTCGAACACATTGGTGGATCCGATCGGGTGGTGGCGTTCGGCAAGGGCGCCATCATCGGCACTGATGGCGAGCTCGAGCACGGAGCAGCACTTATCCACACTCCGTACTACGCCAACCTCGTTCGCGAGTTCCTCGGAGGCGATACCGTCATCGCTTTCGCCGACGATCGCGGCGATGCCGGCACATCGCTCACGGTCCCAGTCGGACGCAAGAACGCCGGGCCCACCCGTAACCACTTCCAGACGATCGTCACGCGCGTTCCGGACGCCCCACGTCCAGACGAGATCGTGGTCGTCGTCGCAGCTTCCTCGGGCACCCGCCCGTTCCCCCGTTCCGGAGACCGCACCACCGACCAGCCCGTGGTCTCCGCAGATCTCGAAGGAATGTTCCAGTGAATATCCGCAAGATCGTCACCATCGTTGAAGAGGTTCTTCTCGAAGGCGGCCGCGCAGTCGATCCCGCCGCCCGCGTCGCGGTGGTTGCCACAGTCATCGAGAACCCCTGGGCGGGGCAGGGATTCGTCGAGAATCTCGGACCGGGGATCGACGCCACGGCCTCCGATATCGGCAAGCTTTTGGCTGCCCGCGTCGTGGCAGCGTTGGGGGCTACCCCGGAGGCCTACGGCAAGGCCGCGATCGTGGGCCTCAACGGGGAGATCGAGCACGGCTCCGGGCTCATCCACACCCTGAAGTTCGGCGACCACTTCCGCAAGGCCGCGAATGCGACCACCCTGCTTCCCGCGGTCGAGAAGCGTGCGCCGGCCGGCACCGTCTTCGACATCCCGTTGAAACACATCACCGATGCCACGATCCGCTCCCACCACCAGAGCTTCGAAGCGCGGATTCCGGATGCGCCACACGCCGACGAGATCGTCATCGCCCTTGCCGCTGCCGCTCAGGGTCGACCGCAGCAGCGTCTGGCCTCGTTGTCCTCCGAACAGTAACCAGGCCGCTCTTTTCGACCCGAAAGAACTAGTGATGACTGACGCGCTCACCTCTGTAAGAATCGACGCACCCGTGGATGAGATCCGACACTGGATCAACGGACGTGCCGTGCCCTCCCTCAGCGGCGCACACCGCGTCGGCACCGACCCGGCGACAGGCGGACCGGGCGCCGACGTCGCGTTGGGGACTGCGGACGACGTCGACGCCGCCGTCCGTGCCGCATGCGATGCGGCGTGGGCATGGCGAAAAATCGCGTCGGCGGACCGGGCTCGCATTCTGTGGGATATCGGTCGCCTGATCCGGCGAGACCTCGACGAACTGGTCGGACTCGAGATTCGGGACACCGGCAAACCCCTCGAGAGCGCTAGGGCCGAGGTGCGTGGTGCGGCGGAGTACTTCGAGTTCTATGCAGGACTGGTCAACCTCCCCGCTGGGGACATCATCGATGTCGTTCCCACCCAGCACGTCTACACCTTGCGTGAGCCGTATGGGGTTGTCGGGGTGATCACACCCTGGAACCTGCCGATCAATCAAGCAGCCCGTGCGGCTGCCCCCGCGCTCGCCGCCAGCAACGTGATCGTTGTGAAGCCGGCCGAAACCACGTCGAGGACCACGACCGCCCTCGCTCGTCTCGCGACGGAAGCTGGAATCCCCGATGGCGTCTTCAATGTGGTTCTCGGTAAGGGGAGTGAGGCCGGCTCGGCACTGGTTGAGCACCCACTCATCCGAAAGCTCGTGTTCACCGGTTCGGTCGCAGTCGGCCAGTCCATCGGTCGGGTTGCTGCCGATCGCATCTTGCCACTCACGTTGGAGCTGGGCGGAAAGTCGGCGAACATCGTGTTCGAGGACGCAGACCTCGACTTCGCCGCGACCGAGGCGGTTCGAGCGTTCACTACGAACGCCGGTCAGGTCTGCTCATCCGGAACACGGCTGCTGGTCCAGCGCAGCATTCACGACGAGTTCGTTCGGGCCGTCGTCGATGCGACCGAACGCCTCCGTGTTGGTGAGGACTTCGGTCCGCTCATCACCCGCGACCAGTATGAGACTGTGCTCAGCTACTTCGATATCGCGCAAGGGGAGGGTGCAACGCTGGTCACCGGCGGTGATCGCCCGACGGCTGACACGCTCGAGGACGGCTTCTACGTCAATCCCACGATCTACACCCAGGTGGACAACTCGATGCGCATCGCGCGCGAGGAGATCTTCGGCCCGGTGCTCGTGGTCATCCCGTTCGACACCGAAGACGAGGCGATCGCCATCGCAAATGACTCCGACTTCGGACTTGTCGGCGGCGTGTGGACGGAAGACCTCTCACGGACACTACGTGTATCCGAGGCGATTGAAGCAGGCCAGATCTACGTGAACACATGGTCGACGGCGGCCGTACAGACCCCGTTCGGAGGGCAAAAGGCGAGCGGGTACGGACGCGAAAAGGGCATCGAGGCATTGAACCACTACACCCAACTCAAGAGCGTCACGATTTCACTCGGGCCAAGCCGGGCAGTGCAAGCAGTCGAGTGACACGACTGCTTGCACGTCCGCCAAGGCCTCGTCCTGACCGGCTAGTCCGACAGTTCACCTGATGTGGAGTCCACCTGCCACGAAATGCGACAGTGTCTTACGTAAACTGGTGAGTGATTACGACGCTCGCATTCCCTGCCGAATGTGGGCTACGGCAGTCAGGCAGCAAAGGAGGACACGCACGTGAGGACTCACGAGAGCACTACGTTGCAGGACCCGGAAGAGGTCGATCTATCCGACCCGGATGTGCGGGCGGCACCCTCGTCAGCGTCCGAGCATGCGCCACTGACGATCACCCGTGAAGAACTCCTGCGCGACGGCAGTGACCTCAAGTTCCGTGAGTTGGTGCATGGGCTTATGGCTCTATCCGCTCGGCATCAGCAGGTCAGAGCGGGTCACGCCCGCGTGATCGGACTGACACCGCCGAACTACACCGTGCTGGTGGCTGCCGCACATCTCAGGCGACGGCAGGGACAGATTCTCATTCGCGACATCGCCGAACACCTACAGGTGACACCTACACATGTATCAGTCGAGACGAACGCGCTCAGCAAGCTGGGGCTTCTCACGAAGGAACGCAGCACAGACGACTCCCGAGTCGCAGCCATCACGATCACCGACGCCGGATGGGACGCGCTGGCCCGTCTCGCCCCGATGCAATCCCGCGTAAACGACACCCAGTTCGCCGACATCTCTGCTGAAGAATTCGACGAGCTACATCGCCTTGTTCAGCTGCTCGTGCACAACAGCGACAAGGCGATCCAGCTCCAACGGCACATCATCGAGGTGATGGAGGGGCCGGAGTAAGCGGGAATTATCCGTGCACGCCACGAGCGACGTCATACGGGGAAACCACGCACGCAAACCGAAATGGAAGCCGCTCCTTGGGCGATGACTGACACCACCGTCAACACCGAGACAGGAGACTGCCCCGGTTTCGATGTTCTTGATGAAGAAGCGTTTGGTCGGCCCTCGGTCGGTGGCGAAGAACTCGTCGAGTCCGGCCGGCCTTCGCTAGCCCCACGTAACGCCCCGTCCAGCTTCGTCTGATGTGTCGCCCCAAGGACTCGCCCGTCGACTACTTCGAGGCCCACCGGCGTGTGTCGTCGGCCTGCACGGATCGGGACTTGTGAACGAAGTCGAATCAAGCTCTCGACCTTAATGGATACTTTGACGAAAGCGGCTGCAGGCAGGTCGGTGAGCTGGAGAAAGACAATGCGTTCTTGGTAAACGCTTTTGTGTGATCGCGGTGAAGTGGTCAGCGCCAAGACCGTCGCGGCGATCATGGCGCAGATCGGGATCGAGGGCATCTGCCCACGCATGTTCAAGGTCCGCACCACCATCACAGATCCTGCCGCGTCGTTCCCTCCGGATCTGGTGCGCCGCAACTTCGACCAGGGGCGCCTGGACGCGGTCTGGTTGACCGATGATGTCACCTACCCTGATCTGCGGGCAGGGCGACATGTTCCTGTGCGCGATCGGTGACGGGCATTCCCGGCGCGCGCTCGCCCATGTCGTGGCCGACCATATCGGCGCCGACATGGTGTGTGAGGCCATCGACCGGAGCGGTGCGACTCGCGGCCGTAGTGTGGTCGACACCGTGCTGCATTCCGATCGTGGGGGCGAGTTCACCGCGGCGTTGACGGTGAAGGCCTGCCACCGCCACCAACTACAGCGGTCGATGGGCGACACCGGATGATGTTGGGACAGCAGTCCCGCCGAATCGTTCTGGTCGACCTACAAACATGAGCACTACTACCGCCACATCCACACCACCAGAGCCGAATTCGTTGCTGCGGTTGACAATTGGATCAACCGGTACAACACTAACCGGCGGCCACTCCACCGTTGGGATGCCAGCCCCCTACGCAAGGAGCAATCCCTGACAGTCGCAGCGAAAGCTGCTTGAACCCCTGTCCACCATTTTGGGGTGAACCTCGAGGGGCATTTCAATGTCTCGCTGGTGTTGCCCGGTCCGCCTTGTATCGACCCGTGTTGGCAAGGTCTCGGCATGCTGGATATCGTCTCTCACCTGCCAACTATTGCGATCCGTCGCAGTCCAGCACCGAGCTCTCGCGACCGATCCGGTCGCGCTTGCCGCGTTTGGCCCGAACCAACTCGCCCGCGGAGCTACTCTCCGACAAAGCCTTGCGCGCTGCCGGCCAGCTACCGATCTTCCCGGTGCCCCGCGCCTTCGAGTGCCTGCGCGCCATACGCAGCAGGATGCGCAGCCGCACTTGGGCCCGCAGTGCCGCACGGCACTGTCGGGCTTTTGTCAGATTGGGATGGCATTCAGCATGACCAATAGGCGCGGCCTGCACCGCCAACTAGATGGGCTTGCCTCTGCGACAGCCCCTTTGGCGGCCCCCAACCGAACGCCATGAAAGCTTGCCCGAGTCGGCCTTCCACAGAATCCACAGCTGCACCACAGATGCTTGGCCGTCATCGCCCCGCCGGCACTGCTGCCGATCAAGTGCCCGTTCCGGTCATCCCAGGTGGGGAACTGGTTTCCCGTGAAGATCGGCTTACCGCACCGGATCGCCGTCTTCACTTTGCCTGACTGCGAACCGGCCTCGGCAGCGACCAGGGCGTCACACTTGGTCTTGGTGACAGTTTCACCGGCACGAGTCCGCGAGTTTCGGCGAGTTCTTCCATGTCGCCTCGCGACCGATCGTTCCCCTCATCGTCGAGGACTGTTCCGGTGAAGCATATCCGAGCGCCGACGACGAGAACGGCGTTGATGTCCTGCTGAATCACATCGACGTCGGGTTCGAGGATGGCGTGCCCGAGACGGTCCTCGAGTTGCCGGAGAAGTGTCAGGGCTCGGTCATCCAAGTGGACGCCGCAGGCCAGTTCCGTCCGCGAGACTCCTGTACACCGCCGCTTCGAATTCGAGATAACCGTTGATAGCTGGCGGATCGAACAGTGGGAAAACCTGGGTGGCCCAGAATCCACCGACTCCAGTAGCTCGGTCGATCCAGTAGTACAAATTGGCCAAGCCACACCAGCCCAAGGACCCGGCTTTGCGGCCCGTTGGCGCATCCACGTCGTTCACCATGAAGGTCAACGCCCATGATTTCGGCAGGCCAGGGAAGAATTCCAAATCGTTCGCGCGATTTCGCATCACACCTGACAACGCCTTGACCTTCAACTCGCCAAGGCCGTTCCGCGAAGCCATCTCCACGGTTTCGGGCCGCAGGATTGCGGTACCGTTGGGCGCGGCGCCGTCGTTCAGCCACATGCGGATGAACTTGGCGAAATCCAGTGCAGTGGAGTATAGCCCATGACCACCCATCTGCACCTCGGGCTCTTGCGGCAGTACCAAATCGATGGGCACCAGCGCGCCAGCCTGATCGCGCTGATGGAGGGAAGCGAGCCGGTGTCGCATGCTGTCGTTGAGAGCGAAAGAAGTGTCGTCCATGCCCAGCGGCCCCAGGATTCGCTCGGAAAGAACCTCCCCCAACGGTTGGTCGGTAATGGCTTCTACAATCTGGCCTACCCAATTTATATTTCCGCCATACTCCCACTGCTCACCCGGTTCGAACAGCAGCGGAGTTTTGATCGAGGCACGGGTCGCAGTGATCGAGCTAGGCTGGCCATGCTGTTCCTCGAGGATCTTGTAATACTTGTTGAAGAAGGAATAACCCAGACCAGCAGTATGAAGCAGAAGCATTCGGGTAGTGATAGCGCGCCTAGGTGCACGCAGCTTCGGACTTCCGTCAGAACTAAAGCCGTCAAATACTTTCAATTCCCCGATCGAAGGCGCGTAGCGCTCCGCCGGGGCATCCAGATCAAGCCGCCCCTCCTCAACCAACTGAAGGCAAGCTGCTCCCGTGATGGGTTTGGTGCTAGAGAAGATAGCGCACACTGTATCGGCGCTGAACGGTGAATCGGCGTGGAGCATTCGAGCGCCCGCCGCGCCCTCATAGATGTTCCCATGCCGATCGGTAGCCACGGCGGCCACACCAGGAATTCCGAGCTGACCCGAAACGGCAGCATTTAGAATGACATCTGCGCGCGTTTTCAATTTCTCCATGATTTACTCCATTGTGAAAGTAGATTTACTTATTCATATGCCAATATTCACCGACATAACATCTTCCGATGTTATGATCAACAAGTGAGTTAAGGCATATTTCGGCCGCCAGTATCTTGGGGTAGCGAATCCCGCAAGGACGGCGAGGACGGCTTGCGCGTTCGACAGAAATGTGAACGCCCTCGATATTCGAGAATATTAAGACACCGCAGGTTGCGCAGTATTCAATTCCGCCGCATCTTAGCTAGATTACTCCAGCCGCGGCATAGCACGCACCAAATCCGAGTGGCTACACTAAGGCAACACAACAATATGCGCTCTACGTAGCGTCATATACTACCTCCAGACGAGCAGACTCGCCTTGATACTCCAGGCGGACCGAGGTTGTCTTGGTAAGATGATGCACATTTGATCACCCACTCCGGAACTACTACAAAACTGCGTGCAGGCCCCCTTTCGTGAGGCGCACCTTGCGTTGGCATACATTTTCAAAGGAGCGCATGGTGCGACGGCGCGGAAGCCTTTGAGGCGGTCGAATAGACGCTGGCGTCCTCCAACAAATTTCTTCGCGGCCGCTGCGACGGTCGGAAGTTTCGCCCTATAGGGCATCACGACGTTCCTGGTGGAACGACAAGAGACTAATGCCTCGCCATTGATTTCGTGTGTCATAATTTCTCTGCCCATTCGCGCGCAGAAGACAAGGAGGCGCCGCTCCTGATAAGGCGGCGGGCTTGTGCCACGGCACGGGGGTTGCCAACAGTGAAGACGCCGGTGAGGATTTCGTTCCTCCCGAAGCACACCACCTCTCCGCGGGATGTTCGAAAAACATGGTAATCCGGGCCACTGCTACCACACATCTGCAATTTATGCCCGTATTGATCAGACCAAAAGTATGGCACCGCATCCCACTCGTGTGAAATATCAGGCGAAGCGATCACGCGGGCGGTAACCGCTGCCTGCTCAACGGCCGTCTGCCACTGCTCGACGCGGGTGTGTGAACCAGTTGTCGCATTGCGCCATCGGCTTACGTCCCCGGCAGCGAACACATTTTCAATGTTGGTGCGTCCCGCGGCATCGCAGACAACGCCGTCATCTATGTGCACGCCTGAGCCGTGCAGCCATTTCGTGTTGGGTTCTGCGCCAATTCCGATCACGACAATATCGGCAGGCAGTACACTGCCATCGATGACAATTCCCTCGACATGATGTTCACCGACTACGTCGCCAACCGATGCGCTGAGTCGCAGATCGACACCATTTTCTTCATGCAGTGCAGCGACGACGCCGCCGCCGCCCCCTAGCACTCGCGATAATGGTGCCATGTCCCGCTCAACCACCGTGACATCGCAATCCCAGGATCGTGCAACGGCGGCCACTTCCAGTCCGATGAACCCTGCACCGACGATCACCACCGACGAACCCTGATGTAACGCCGCCTGTAGGTTCAGACATTCCTGCAGCGAGCGCAAATAATATACACCAGGTAACGACCGCACGGTGGACGAGATTCGTGGGTGGGCGCCAGTGGCAATGACGACGATATCGTAGTTATACGTCGAGCCGGCTTGGGTATGCACGCACTGCCGATTGGTGTCCAACGCAACCGCAGGCGATGCCAGGGTGAGCTCGATTTCGAGTTCGGCCAGTTCGCCAACCTTGAACAGCGCTATGTCATCCGGCACTAACGTTCCCGTCAGGACTTGCTTGGACAACGGTGGGCGATCATATGGTAGATAAGGCTCATCACTGAGCATATGTATAGCCCTACCGTAGCCCGACGCTCGCAATTCACGGGCTACCGTTGCCGCGGTCAGCCCCCCACCGACAATAAGCACCCCCGCACCGGCGGTCATTCGACGATTGTGATCGCTCTGACGGGGCACGCAGCCACCGCTCGTCGGACATCATCTTCGAGCTCAGCGCCCGGTTCCTGGATGCGCACGAGTACCTTGCCGCCGGCATCATCTACATCGAAGACCTCCGGCGCTTCGAGGATGCAGTTAGCATAGACCCGGCACGCCGCGATATCGACAGTGATCTTCATTGATCTACTTCCCGTCTTTCCTTAAAGATCCACGGCTATATATTTGGTCTCCAAGAATTCGTAAATTCCATCGAACCCGCCTTCCCGCCCCAGCCCGCTCTGTTTTACACCGCCGAACGGTGCAGCGGGATCGGATACGATGCCCCGGTTGATTGCGACCATACCTACCTCCAGATTTGCCGCGACCGCCATCGCGCGTCGGACGTCGCCAGAATATACGTAGGCGACGAGACCAGATTCGGTTGCGTTGGCCAGTTCGGTCGCCTGCGCGTCACTTTCTATGACGACGATCGGTGCGACAGGACCGAAAATTTCGGAGCTCAAGATACTGGCTTCGGGGTTCACATCAGCGAGAACGGTGGCTGGATAAAACCAGCCAGAACCGTCTTCAATCACCCCGCCTGTCACTAAGCGGGCGCCTTCTTTGACCGCTCGGGCAACTAGACCGGCGATCTTTGCCTGCTCGGAGCCATTGATTAGCGGACCGAGTTGGGTTTCCCAGCTGCTTCCGGGTCCAACTGTCAGATTGTTCATTTCGGCAGCGAAGCGTTCGGTGAAGTGTTCGGCTACCTCTCGAGCAACGTAGAACCGGTTGGCCGCAGTGCATGCACAGCCACCATTGCGCATCTTGGCAAGCATCGCCCCTGCGACTGCATCTTCGATGTGAGCGTCATCTAGAACAAGAAAGGGCGCATTGCCGCCCAATTCCATTGTTGCGCGCACCACTCGGTCGGCAGTGTTGTGCAACAAACTTCGCCCGACCTCGGTGGACCCTGTGAAGGACAGATTTCGCACCCTGGGATCGCGCAGCATTTCGGCGACCAGCGGTCCAACTGGGTCTGGAAGGACGACGTTGAGAACTCCATCGGGAACACCAGCCCGCTGAAGAAGATCAGCGATAGCCAGCGCTGTCAAAGGCGTTTCCAGAGCTGGTTTGACGATGACTGTGCAGCCTGCGGCCAGCGCCGGCCCGAGCTTTCGAGTAACCATGGCCGCCGGGAAATTCCATGGAGTAATGAGCAGGCTCACTCCGATAGGTTCATGAGTGACGATAATACGCTTGTCCCCAGCGGGCGCCAGGCGGTAGTCACCCCGAACCCGAACCGCCTCCTCGGCGAACCATCTGAAGAACTCCGCTGCGTATGCAACCTCAGCGCGGGCGTCTGCGATAGCCTTTCCGTTTTCTCGACTGATGAGCTCGGCAAAGAAGTCGGCCTCGTTGATCATCAATTCGTAAGCTGTGCGCAGTATTTCGGCACGATGACGAGGGGGTGTGTTCCCCCAAAGTTCCTGTGCTCGGTACGCCGAATCGATCGCAGCGCTACATTCGTTCGGTCCACTTGTCGCGACTTCAGCGATGACATGGCCATCGGAGGGGTCGTGAACAGGAACCCGATCGGTACCGGATTGCCAGGCGCCGTTGATAAATACGTCGGTAAAGAGTTTCATGTTCAATCTCATTGGGTTACAGGTCCGGGGTGAACTAGGATTAGCGTGGGCGTCTCCTCTTACCGATTGAACGCCTCTGCCGCGGACTGATTACGATTTTCCGAGACGCCTATGGCCCCAAAGACTGGGACCGCCCACGCCACCTTGCGCATTCTCAATCCACGTATCGTCAACTCTCAGTCCACCGAAGCCGAACTCAACTTGGAAGTCACTAGGAGACTTCATGTAAAACGATGTCATCCGGTCGTTGAAGTGCCGACCGAGGGTGTGGGTCAGCCGTATTCCCGCAGCTCGTCCCGCTTCCACACGATCGTAACAACGCCCCACGTCGTCGATTGAGTCGACTTCGACCATCAGGTGATCGAAATGGTTTTCGCCATGCCCGTCGAGCAGTGCCAAGGAATGCTGCCGCGGATTGACACCGAGGAACGTCGCGCGTATCGCACCGTCGATTGTCTCTCGGATCCGGAAGCCGAGCACACGCGTATAAAAATCGACGGTCTCCGCGTAGTTGGCGACGGCGCGAGTAGTGTGCCCCATGCCTTGGTCTCCGGTGACGAATCGCACCCCATTTGGAGACACAAAACGGTCGATAGCGTCACACAGTGGGCGAAGGCCGAACTCCACAACCTCCCCCGATGGATCCTCGACACGCATCAGCTGGGAAACGCCACGCCGCTGTGCCTGCTCACCGGCTATCTCCACACCGGTTACGCCAGCGTGATCCAGGCGAACGGACAGTTCGTCCCATTCCTGACTGCTGGCGATTTCCCACCCCACCGCAGCAACCTGCTCAGCGCCTGGCACCACGATGATCCGCGCCATTCGGTCATCCATCCTGAACGCACACGAGCCATCATCAGGCAAGGCAAGTTTCGACGGCATCATCCCAAGTGTGGTGGTCGCGTAATCTCGCCATTGTTCGATGTTTCCGGTTTGTACTACGAGATACCCCAGTCCTGCAATGGGGGAAATTCTCATGACGTTACTCCTGCATTCGGTTCTTTTATTAAAATCGGACGAGTGTCCGATTGCCGTTTGAGTCCCCCGAGTACAAAATTGGTCCGAACATGCTCTTCAATCGGATGCCTGGAAAGGTGGTTCGACCTCGTCGTTTTCTTTCTGCTGGGGCGACGGCGACAAGCCGACGACATCCACCTCACCACGCAGCGGGCCGCGCGAGCCCTGCAAAAAGCCAGAGAACACTTCGGTCGGTTGCCACGAAATGCCCTCGAGTTGAAGAGCGTCGAGACGTACGCTGGTTCCGAAGTGGGGGCTCTCGATTTCAAGTCGCTCCCCATTGCGGGTATGGACCTTCCGCACGATTACATGGGCGAACTCATTAGAAATCGAGAGTTCGGAGCCGCCGTGTGACGGCGAGGTTGACCTGGGTGGCGGTTCGGTCATAGAAACACCGCCAAATTCGGGGTATTCAGCGCGGTGTGAGCCAGATTGACGGTTCTTTCCAACAGACGCAGGTGACCATCAGCGATTTTGATGAGGTCACGACGACGCGCGCTGATCAAATCATAGTGGGCATCCTGACCGCGTTCGCGGTACAAGAGCAGAGCACTGTTGGCGCATACTACAGTTGGGTCGTGGCCGGGTTCGATCCAGACAGAGCCGACGAGCCGGGTCGTGCGTGAGGGCGGATCCTCTGCCCATGCGTGCCCGCTGTAGAGCCGCTCGATCCGCTTCCTCAACGATCCTTTTGTGTCACGCTGATGGTACGCACCGGGCGAAACGTCTGTTTTCGCGGCGCGCTCGAGCACGATTCGAATCGGAACCGTGTAGGTAAAGTCGTCGTCCAGGAGGTCGAACCATTCCCACAATCTGTTGTCGTCGAGCAATGCGGCCTCGCGGGCGAGAAACTCTGCAATCGACGAATGGCTGGGGGTATGCTCTGACGATGTTGCGTAACTGAATGGATGTGTCATCTGAAACTCCGTCGCCGCGGTTATTGCTGACCGGGCTGACGCATCTCTTTCAGCCAGCGCCGGTAGAAGGACATTTGGTTGCATTCACCGAAGCCGGTGATCCTGCTGATACCTGGGCCTTGCCAGTTCGCATCCTTGCTCTGTTCGCTCATTCCCTCGGTGGCCAGCTGGTAATTGGCCATCATGTGGTTCTTCTGAGCGAACACGCTACGGGCCGCCTGCGGCAGACCTTCCCAAACGACGGTGTCGTCCTGCTCGAAGACCCCGGAAGATCCGAACGCGTTCTGTCCTGCGTCGTAGCAAGCCTCAGAGTACTCTTTGGGGGAACAATTCCAGCTGAGCTGCCAGTTCCACAGCTCCTGGACACCGGGTGCAATCGGCTGCCAGAGTCGAATAGATGTGTACACCGCAAGTGGTTTTGTCTCAGGGTCCGGCGATCCAGGGAAGCGCAGGTATGAGAAATTTGGAAAAAGTGTACCGGTAATAGGCGGGTGGGAGTCGAGCATCGAGCGCTGTGCGTCGTCCAGGCCGCTCGTCACGAATTGCGAAGTCAGCTCCCGAGGGTAGCCCCAATACCAGAAATCGGAGCCCAACCAGTCAACGAAGCCGTGCCCGATGAAAGTATTGCCGCTGCCCAGATCGTAGTGCCGGGCGTGGTCATTCAGCTGTGGGAGCTTCGCCGCCAAGCCGATGTCGTCAAGCGAAATGTGGGTGGTGTCGGCGTGATACGTATCTCCGCCGGCGTTCTCTGCTGCTGATTTCCAGTCCGTGCGAACCCTCATCCGGTCCGGAGGAGCCATGACCCTCATGCCATCCGGATGCAGTCCGAACAAGGCGTCAAGCATCCATACCGTGGCCTCACCGAGAAAGTCGCGCAGAGTCGGAGCATCCGGCGATAGTGACGCAAAGATCAATCCATGGATACTGTCGACGTGTGGCGCGCGCAGCAGTCCCCACTGCTTGGGATCGAGCTTACGGTACGCGCGGTTGCGGTGCGGCGCCCCAAGCCAATCGCCGTTGTTCTTATAGATCCATCCATGATAGGGACACCGGAAATGTGAGGCGTTGCCTTGGTCGACTTGACAAACCATGGTGGCACGGTGGCGGCAATAGTTTGACAAAACGTTGACGCTCCCCGACTCGTCACGGGCAACGATCACCGGATCCAGCCCTATACGGCGGAGTACATAGTCGCCGGGGCTGGGTATCTCCGACTCGTGGGCGACGAATACCCAGCATCGAGCGAAGATGCGCCTCATTTCGGCATCGAAAATCGCGTCGTTGGAGAAGATCTCGATCGGCACCAGATTTTCCTGCATGCCCTCCTCAACTCGATCCAAAAGGGAATTGAGTTCAGCGTGCGGATCGACCGTAGCGGTCATGGACACTTTCCTTCCTACTACCCCCTCAACTTTGAAAACCTCACTAGAAGTTTTTGGCTACGAGGACCTCGCCTAGATCTTGGCCATGTCCGGTCTCCAGCGCTTTGCGATAGACCACGGCCGCCGCAGCGACATCCTGCCCGCCCGTCCCGACCGATTTGAACAGCGTAACCATTGTTTCGTCGGTGTCGTCGCGACCGACCGCAGCTCCACCGATGACGTCTTTCAACTCGACCACATCGGGATAGCTACCCTCTGCGACAGCGGCGAGCACATCGGCTGATTCCTCGAGCACCATGTCGGCTGTGTCAACGACAACGACGTCAGGGCGTGCGAAGGCAGCGGGATCGATCTCACGCAACGCCAGATTTGTTGATCCTATGGAGTTTATGTGTTGTCCGGGGCGCATCCAGGCCCCGCGGTAGGCAATAGGATCCGACGCACCCCTGGTATTAGTTGCGACCACAACTATTTCGGCGTCGAAAACCGCCTTTTGAGGAGTGTCCACCGCGCGGCATTCGATACCGATGGTTTCTTCGACGTATCTCGCGAAGTTCTGCCGCGACGCAGTGCGTGGGCTGTAGACGCGAACTGCATCGATGGATCGCACTGCGGCGATGGCCGCCAGGTTGGTGCGGGCTTCCGCCCCCGCCCCGATGATGCCGACCGACCGAGCACGCCGCGATGCCAGGTAGTTGGTCGCTAGTCCAGTTACGGCCCCGGTGCGCGCTGCAGTCAAATTGTTGGCGTCCATGATTGCAAGGAGATCGCCGCGCGCCTCGTCGTATAGGCACACCACGTACCGCACGACGTCGCCTTGGCGACCATGAAAGGCTTTGAATCCCATGAAACCCGAACCAGGCAGAAAGGCAGGCCCGATACGGAACAATGTTCCGTTGGCGTCGATGTTCACGCGGCGAGGAATAACGGCGCCACCTGCGGATTCTTCGATAAGGGACGATTCGATTGACTTGATCAGTTCAAGGGGATCAACCAGGTTTGCGACGTCGTTGTCGCTGAGCAGCAGCGTCACTTCAGACTCCGTCCGTACAGTTCGATCGGCGCATCATCGCCGGGGGTTTCTACCGACAAAGAAGGCGTCGTCAGCATCGGCTGTCACCGACAGGCCTGATTCCTCCAAGCCCTGACGCAAACCGCGCATCTGGCTAGGAACGATGCGCATCGTTGGTACGCGCAGCGGTCCACCATTGAACCCGTTGAGCCAGGCCATGTATTTCCACGCATACCTGTTTATGAAGTTGGCGCCAGGAATGTGGGTCGCCCGCGCGCCTGCCTTTCGTGCTGGCTGTATCTGCCAGTACAAATCCATGGCCTTATCGAACTCTCCTGCGCGAACGAGGTTGAACATCTTCGGCACAGAGTTGCCCAAGTACTCCATACCACTGGTACCGATCCATTGCATAGGTACCAAATTGGACAACGGTATGGCTTCTTCTTCGAGCGGGTGAGTCACAACGATTTCGTCACCGAGCATATGCCACAGCTGGACGAAGCTCCCGAGACACATTCCCCCCTCAGCCTTCACAGCTACCACGTTGGGCACATCGTCCACCAGCCGCCGAATGATTCGAGGATCGATCTCAGCAGAATGCAGACGGTCGAAGCCCCACAACGGAACGGGAAACAGGATCACGCCTACATCGACAGCGTCACAGAAAGTTTTAGTGTAGTGATAGATATCCTCGCTGGTCGCCGGGTAGAACGAAGGTGGATATGACAACAGTACGAGGGAGGCGCCAGCCTCTGTCGCGCGACGCGCGACTTCGATGTTCTCTTCCAATGTGTTGAAGGAAGCATGGTGAATGAGGTGGAGCTGCCCGTTGGCTTCATCGAACGCGCACTTGGTGAACTCGATATACTCATCCTTCGTCAGGGCTGTCTCGGATACCAGCAGCGCGCCCCAGAATCCGAGCTCAATGTCCCTACGGACGTCGTGGCGAATAGCCGACTCATTGAGGCTGCTGAGATCCGCCGTGTAGGATGCTATGAGAACGTTGGCGCATCCGTGCATGGTATCCTTGGCCCACTGACGCGCTTCAGCTTTCGTGTAGGGCTGAGGACCGATGGTGATCACTTAAGCTACTCCTCTGTTTCATCGGGCAATAGGTCGTCCGATATTTTGAGCGCCCTCCGGGCAATCCCTTCGGGCGAGTTATCCGCTTCATTCAAGATTTCTTCAATGCTGCGTTTTGTGCCCTGGACATGTTTTCGGATGATTTGTTCGACATCTGTCTCATTTCGACGCTCAACTGCATCCAATAGTGCCTGATGCTCTTCGAGCACCTGCTTTCTACGTACTTCCCTTGCACTTGCTGAGTACAGGTAGCGCTGGATCCGATCGCGGATATCATCGATCAGAAGGCTGATAGCGCTGTCCTTCCCATTGAGAGCGCGATGGAAATTCCTGTCCGCGGCTACCCACTCCTCGGAAGGCAAGTCCAGCAATAGCTCACCTGCTGCGGTGCGCGCGGCGGAGAGATCGATCGGCGCCTGACTACGCAGAAGACGGCGCAGCGCGAAGAGCTCCATCTCTTCACGGAGCTCGATTAGCTCCATCACCTGCTCTGCAGTCAGCGCCGTCACGACGTACCTCTGGAAGGGGTTCGCCGTGACCAAGCGCTGCGCCTGCAGCTGCCGCAGCGCTTCGCGGACGGTGACTCGACTGACACCTAACCACTCTGCCAACTCGGCCTGTTTGAGCTCACGGCCAGTGTGCAATTCGCCGCTCTGGATAGCCGAACGAATCTGCGTATACGCGTCGTCGGCAAGTGTCTTACGTGGCGCTTTCGTAAAGCGATCGGCTGACATAGCGCAACGGTAATCTGTTTACAGTTTGGAGTCAAGGATAAGTGGAAACAGTTGTCGCATGCCGGGCTCTTGACCCTGTAGCTACGACGTCGCGCGTCACAGCGGAACAAGTCCATCGACGAACAGCCATGCCACCGCGCAGTGGACGAGCGCAGCGCACCGAAGGCAGGCCGACCGACCTTCCCTCGCGCCTTCTGTCAAGCCAGCGATTCGCGGGCTAGTTGCCATGGCATGAACTCTTACCTGAGGCGGCGTCACCACATGCGACTAGAAGGGCCTCGAACACCCGCAACCCGACGCGTTCGACGACCGCCGTACCGAGCAAGGAGGATCCGCACGCAGTCGGCAGCGCGAACTCCGTATGCCGGCCGAGTTCGAGATCTCGCCCATGTCGAGACCGGCACCGACCGGGGCGTGATCACCCCTCCGGGCACTGGGTCAGATATTCCGCACCCGGCTACATCTACAGCCCAGCCACGGTTGACCCTAAAGTGTAAACAGATTACACTACGGCAAGGTGCCATGCACAATCGGGAGGGCCGAAGAGCCGAACCTCTGTGGACGGCGCCTTCCAGCGAATGTGGTCGCCGAGTTGCGGCGGCGGGTTGCGCCCGGGCGGTGACCCACGAAGAGAGAAAATTCGGAAGCGTAGGCGTTCGAAGGCCTCGAGTCGGCACTCCACGATCCTGATTGCCTCTATCGGTTAACGGCGAGACTTCACTTCGAGGTGCGACATGCATCTGGACGGACCTACTGCAACCACCGACAAGCCGAGCGGGCAGCCCAATTCGGCCAGGTGGGTGCCGCTATTAGAACCCGCACACCTGCTTCAAGCGGTCTCAGGCCGCTGTACCAGCACATCACCGCTCGTTGGATGGGCGCGAGAGCTCAGTGATATGCACGCCGCATTGATACCCGTCCAGATCGGCCAGACGGCGCAGCACCGCCCCGTCGCATGTGAGCAAGTGCGTGCCGGGATAGATCGTGTCGTGTGTGAGATCAATACCTGGGCGGCTTCGAACGTACCTCGCGCGAAAATGGCGCGCACGCATACACATTCGCTAGGCGACGTCATCAGCCACTTCGCCAAGATCTACGCCGAGACGTGGTGGACAGTGCTTCATTCGGCGGATGCCGAGACGCGCCACCGGGCATGGCTTCACCTAGGCGAGGCTCGTGAAGGCTATGCAGAGATGATGAACGAGATACGAGCGCGACACCTGCAGCTGCCGTTGGGATGGGGCGGAATTCGGGGGGCAACGAATGACGCGGAAGAGGGCTCGCAGCGGTGGGCACCGCGACTGGCCAAGCTTGATCAGCAAGACCATGTTGACGATTTGGCGCACATACCTGAGTAGGTGTCCTAGCACCATCTACTCAGAAGTTCGTCCGTCTTGGGGTGTGGGTGCTGTGCACCTCGCCGCCCGGCAACGACGCCGACGACGGTTCACAAAGGCGTGGACCTCAGGACGGAGCGAACTGGCGGCATTCGACGCCATTCCCATCTCCCGCACAACAACGTGCTAGGTCGCGTCTCCCAATAGTTCGGGCTGTTCGACCGCGCGGCGCGGCGTCGGTCGTTCGTCATAGTCGCCGTGGCGACGCTGACAGGTGATCGGTACAGGGTGCTGACGGACAAGCAGTGGGAACTGCTCGAGCTATTGCTGCCGAAATCCGAAGGGCACGTGGGTCGTAGGTACGCCGACAACCGCCTGGTGGTGGAGGGGTGCGGGCGCCACCGCTGCGGCATCAACTGCTCGAACAGCTCCCATTCGTCGTTATCGAGATATCCAGCTCCGGGGCATCGTGGCGCGGTAGTCGGATGCCGAGGCAGGGGTTGTACGGGATCAGCGGGGAAGGCCGTTCAGCCACAGCAGCATTCAGACCGGCCGAGAGGAACCCGTGTTTGTTGTGATGGTTTTCGCGCCGTTGCCCTTGTCCTGTTCCAGGTACACGATCCAGGCCGCGTCCAAATCCTGATTGAACGCGATGATCGGTAGGTGCTCGCCCATGAACGGAGCGATGTCGCGGATGTAGTCGTGGCGGGTGGAGGTTAACCGATCGTCTCCGGCCCCCTCGACGTCCGTACATGACGAATGAGTGGGCGGTCGTGGTGTTCCTGCCGGGATCAAGCGCTCGATCCAGCTGAGCTACGACCCGCTTTCGCGGGCGGCGGGACTCGAATCCGCGACCTCTTCCTCCCATGGGTAACCGACCGAATCCGGCCCGCCCTATCTTCGCCTTGCCGTACTCGTCAGGCTGTAAGGCACTACGTCCCTTGCGGCCCAGCTATTTTCGACCAATCCGGATATCGGCCACGTGGACCTAGTGGGCCCGGCCACGTCGACCTCGGCATCCAGCGATCAGCAGGTCTAGCCGTGCCGACCAGCACACTCGCCCACGGCGATCGGTGCGTCCAGCCACAGTTGCGCATCCGGCAATTCCGACCCCGACACGCCGCCATCACGATCGGCGCGTCCGAGTGTGCTGCCGACCGGCGTTGTCTGTCTGCTAGGCCGATTGGCGAAGTGGATGCAGGGCGGCGAGAGCGCGGAGTGCGTCGGCGCGAGAGATCGGCTGGTCGTTCTCCAGGGCGGCGAGCTCGAGTTCGATCCAGTCGCGGATCAGTGCCGACATGGTGACGTTGCGATCTTCGGCGGCCCTCTTCACCCGCTGATGCAGCTCGAACGGGATGCGCAGCGACGTGGTAACGGTGACCGCGTCCGCACGCAGCACTGGCGGCGCTTCGGCCGCATCCACGGGCTCGTCACCGAATTCGAGGCCGGCCAGGAAATCCTGGACGTCCTCCGGGTTCGTCGGATAGTCAGTCATCGGCGTGCTCCCAACGCTCGAACTCCGCGACCTGCGTGTCTGCCATCTCGACGGCACCCAGGATGTCCCACTGCCAGTCCTCGGTCCGGCGGACGGCGACGATGAGCGGCCTGCCTGCGTCGGTCCGGCCCCACACTGTCAGGACCGCCAGCCCGCCGGGACCGCGCGCCCGCCGAGGCCATCGGCGAACACCGGTGAGCACTTGTAGCACCTCGCGGGGATCGATCCCGCTTAGTGATAGCAATGCCCACTCAGGCCAGTTATAACCCACAAACAGGGATAATACAAGTGTATTGCCTCCGGGAGGGCAGGTGGGCTGCCAGACCGCCTCCTCGCCGGCCCGGCCGATGCGCGCCCTTCCGCACCAGCTTTTGCGGCGGCTCGTCGAGAGCGCGCACCGACCGGACTCATCGTGCGCGTGCTCGTGACAAATTCCAGCTCTGCCAGCTGTCACCGTCGAGGTCCGCGCGAATCTGATCGAACACCTCGGCGCGCAGCGATTCCGGCAGACGCTCCAGTGCCGGGACGATATCCGGCGAGAGGGTGCTCAGGTACTCGGCGTCGAAGTTTCTCCCGTGCTGCCAACGGTCGATGTTCTTGTCGGCGATAAGACCTTCAGGGTTCAGCACGGCAAGGGCGACCAACGTTGCGGTGGCCGTGCCGATCG
This sequence comes from Nocardia sp. CWNU-33, assembly GCF_046764895.1. NCBI lineage: Bacteria > Bacillati > Actinomycetota > Actinomycetes > Mycobacteriales > Nocardiaceae > Nocardia > Nocardia sp. CWNU-33. The sequence continues at coordinate 98,120 of NZ_JBKOQN010000026.1, forward strand.
CGGCACGAGGCAGCCAGGCGCGGTCCAGCCGGAGCACAGCGGCGATCACAAGCAGGTAGACCAAGCCGAGCCACAGTTCGCACACCTCGACCAACAGTCGTAGCACCGTGAATCCATACGCCTGCTGATAGGTCCACATCCGGCCGAGCGCGGACGCGGCAATGACCAACGTGAGCACACTCACCACACACAGCAGCGTTCGCAACCACAGTCGATCGGCCGCCGAATCCTTTGCCGCCCAACGCAAGACGATCAGGATAACGGCAAGGGTCAGCATCGTCACGATCGACAGCTGCCAGAAACCGCTGCGTGCGTACTCGGCGTAGGTGAGCCCGGCGGTCCGCTGCACGTAGTTGTCACCACCGAACAGCGCAACGAACTGTGCACCGACGAACAGCGCGAACAGCGCGGTCAGTGCGCCGACGGGCAACACCCACTCCAGTCGTCGCAGCGATCGACCGGTCTCGGCTTCTTCCTCGTCGAACGGCGTGGCAGGCGGTCCGGCCAGCAGATACATCGCACTGAGTGAGCCCAGCCCGACGACAGCGAACAAGACAGTCCACTGCACGATCGCCCCGGCGTCGATCTCCGGTGTCACGCTCGCAAGCAGGTTGGCGAACGTCGCGTCCGCCCCACCGAGGAGTGGTACGAACACCGCCAACAGCACTACCGTCACCGCCACCGACGCCGCGACCCGCCACGACCTGTCCTGACCATTCGCGCGCATCCGGCCGATCGCCGCGTACACCCACGGCAACGCCGCGAAAGCCTCGATCGGCACCGCGATCACGTCGTACCAAACGCCATTGGCCGATCGCCGCCCGACGGCAGCCAGCGATCCGGCCACACACGCGGCGAGTACGCACAACACGAACAGCCATCCGGCGGCGCGGAACGCACCCACCGCAAGCAAGGCCAATGCCGAGGCCGACCACCAGATCCGGCCCCAGTTCCCCAGGACGCCGCCGTTGCGGTCCACGAGATCCGACAGTGGCGTCGTCGCCTCGGCCGCGACCGACGCAGCCCCCGCCGCCGGTCCCGCAGTGTGCTCCGATCCAATTTCTGTTCCGGCGGGCTGCACCGCTCCGGCGGTGGCGGACCCCGGCTGCACAGCCCCAGTCGTTGTCGACCCCTCCCGCACAGCTCCGACCTTTGCTGTCCCGGGCTGTACTGCCCCGGCGGCGGCCAACCCCGTCGGCATGGCTCCGATCGTTGCCGACTCGGCCCGCACTGCTACAGCTGCGGCCGACCCGGCTCGCATGGTTCCAGCTGCTGCCGATCCCTTCTCCACGACTCCGACCGTTGCCGGCCCGGCCTGCGCAGCAACCGGTTCCTGCACGGCCGACGATGCCACCTCGGTCGGTGGTTCCGTCGAGGAATCTTTCGCCGCAGACTGCGATGTGTGGAAATGCCCGGCCCCCGCCGTGGCGACCTCGGCAACACCGACCGCCGCGTTCCCGTCCGCGGGCAGACCCGGAGACCCGCCGTCCGATGTGGACGCGGCACCAGCTCCCGCGGTGCGCCGCGCACGCCGATCTACCAAGAACACCGCGGCCGAGGCCACCGCTCCGGCCAGCACCCAGCCGACCCCTGGACGATCCAGCGGGATCAGAACCGCTGCTCCTACCCCCGCAATGCCAGCGGCAGGCAGGACACCCGATGGACAGGTGACTCGCCGCCACCTCGGCGGTTGCGGTACCCATAATCCCGGCGCGCGGAGCGCTTGAACTCCGGTCGGAGGAGGCGGCATCCGGTTGCCCGGCGCAGCCGAGGGTGACTCCTGCCAGACAGGAGAAACAAGTCGCGTATGTTGCGTCGGAGCCGACGAGGTCGTTCGCCAACCTGCGCTCCACGGCGGTGCCGCATGGTCCGAATCCGCGTAACTGTGTGGAGCCGTCGGCGTCGGCTCACCCGCCGTAGCGTCACTTGCCGACTCCGGTGTTTCGTCAGAGTGCGGCTCTACGGACGTCGATGCAGATGAAACCCCCGCGGGTGCGGAGTCAGCGACAATCGCTGCGACTGTCGCACTATTCGGCCCGCCCACTGCGGCATCGGACGCCTTTCCCTTGCGCGACATCACCCCCTCTGTGGAAAGTGCAACGCTGGTCGAAACGCCACAGCCCGAGGACTGTTCGATGTCCGATGCCGTCGAGCCGACGGATCCTTGTCCGACGGATCCTTGTCCGACGGATCCTTGTCCGGCGAGGCATTGTTCGGCGGAACCTGCCTCAGCAGAACCCCGCCCATCGGCACCGTCTCCCACGGCGTCTTCCCCGGCGACGCTTTGGCCACCAGCACTTTGTCCGGCGAAGCCATCGCCAGCAGCACCGTCTCCCGCAGCACCCTGCCGGGCAATGCCCTGCCCAGGAGTACCGTCTCCGGCAGCACCTTCTCCCGCAGCACCTTCTCCGGCAGCGTCTTGCCCAGCTGCTCCTTGCCCGCAATCGCCCTGTCCGGCAGTTCCCAGCCGGGCAATGCCATCTCCGGCAGCAAGTTGTCCGGCAGCGTTTTGCCCCTCAGCGCTTTGCCCGGCAACGCTTTGCCCCTCAGTACTTTGTCCGGCCGAGATCGGCGGCGTTGTTCTGCTCCATCGGTACGGCCGTGTCACGCGGGTCAGCGACGCTGCCGATGTGGCCGGTTCATCCGGCACCGCCGAGCGGGAGTTGGGGGGCGGGTCGTTCGGTAATGCGGAGCCCTCGGCCACAGCCTCGCCATGCTGCGGATGCTCGTCGCCGGATGGTCGATTCGATGTCGGTGGTTCGTCTGGCGTCACGGGTTGTTCGGGCATGATGTTCCCTCCTGTGGGTGTGCGGGAGCGCCCCGGGACCTGTCGAGTGGCTCGGGGTGTGGCGAGTTGGGTTGGGCCAGAGGTGGTTCGGGGGCGTCAGCGGTCGGGCAGGACTACCCGGATGCGGGAGCCGGGGTCGGCCACCGCAATGGTGCCGCCGTGTAAGTCGACGACCCAGCGGGAGATGGCGAGGCCCAGGCCGGTGCCGCCGCCGTCGGTGCGGCCGCCGCGGGTGAAGCGGTCGAAGACGCGGGCACGTTCGGCCGGCGGGATGCCGGGTCCTTCGTCTTGGACCTCGATGACCATTTGGCCGTTATGGGCATAGGCGGTGATACGCACTCGGCCGCCTGCGGGGCCGTGGCGGGCGGCGTTGTCGAGCAGATTCAACAGCACTTGATGCAGGCGTGCACGGTCTGCCGACACGCTGGCCGTGCTCGGTTGCACATCGGTGCTGAATCGCACGCCACGCCCGAGCGCCGCCGCCATCACCTCGGCCTCGGCGACGACCTGGGCGAGCAGCGGGACGACGGCGAGGCGTTCGCGATCGAGCGGGAGCGCACCCGCCTCGATGCTGGACAGATCGAGGAGCTCGGACACGAGCAAGCCCAACCGCTCGGTTTGCGCGAGGGCTGTGCGCAGCGTCGTGGGGTCGGGCTCGGACACTCCGTCCACAAGATTCTCCAGCACAGCGTTGAGCGCGGTGATCGGCGTGCGGAGCTCATGGGAGACATTGGCGATGAGATCGCGGCGCTGCTGGTCGGCGGCCGCCAGGTCGGCAGCCATTTGATTGAACGCTGCCGCCAGCTGCCCGACCTCATCGCGCGAACTCGCGCGAACTCGCCGTGTGTAGTCGCCGTGCGCCATCCGTTTGGCTGCGGCAGTCATCTCACGCAACGGCCTGGTGATGCCGTGCGCCAGGAACTGCGAGGTCACCAATGCGATGACGACGGCGGTGAGCGTGGTCCGCGGCGGCAGCCAGCCGATCTTGAAGCGAAAGAACCCGAAGGCCACCCCACCCGAAACCAGCATCAGGATCGCCAACTTGAGCTTGATCGACCGGACCGGATCGAGCGGGCGCGGCAACACCTCGGCCACGAAGTCACCGACCCTCTCCACGGCGCTCATCGTGCCTCCAGCGCGTAGCCGACACCGTGCACGGTGCGGATGAGGTCGGCGCCGAGCTTGCGGCGCAAGGCCTTGATGTGGCTGTCGACGGCGCGGGTGCCCGCGGCGTCGGCCCAGTCCCAGACTTCCTCGAGTAGACGTTCGCGGGCCAGCACCACACGGGGCCTGCGGGCAAGTCGAGCGAGCAGCTCGAATTCGAGTGGGGTCAGCTGAGCTTCGACATCACCGCGCCAGACACGACGCTGATCAAGGTCGATGCGCAGGTCGCCGACGACGATGGCGGTATCATCGCGGTCGGCCGCGCGGTCCATACGCCGCAGCAGCGCGTGCACCCGGGCCGCGAGCACACGCATGGAGAACGGTTTGGTGAGATAGTCGTCCGCGCCGACGCCGAGCCCGATCAACTGATCGGTTTCATCGGTGCGAGCAGTGAGCATCAGCACCGGCACGCCGCGCCCGGCCTGAATGCGCCGACACACCTCGAGCCCATCGAACCCCGGCAGCATCACATCGAGCACTACAAGATCGGGCTCCCCCGCCTCCACAGCGGCGACCGCCGCGGGGCCGTCGTGCGCTGTCTCGACAGTGAACCCCTCCGCCCGCAGCCGTGCCGCGACGGACTCGGCGATGGTCACCTCGTCGTCGACGACGAGGATCCGACGCGATGCCGGCGGCCCCGCGACCAGTGCGCTCTGCTCCATGCTCCGAAACCCTAGCCACCGCCTGTGGAGAGAAGCGGTGTCAAATGTGGAGATTCCGTGTGTTCGCCGTTCGATGGAATTCGGAAAGTCACTCTGGATCGACCGGAGTCGCTCGACCGGCCAGATCGTGATCGGCTGATGCTCCGAGGACTGCGGCCGGCCACTGCCCGATGCCTGAGGTCCTCAGGCGGACACCGGGCAGGGCTCGTTGTCGATGCCTTCGTGTTCGGCCCCGCGGCCGAAGCGCAACACGCACAAGGTATTTGCTACGACCAGGAGGGTGGAGACTGCCGATAGGTAGACCGATGTGGGTGGCCGGGACCAGGGCAGCGACGACGAGCAGGGAGCGGGCCGGGTTTGGCGACCGATACCCGCGGTGCGACGGCTGAGGGCGCCGGCAAAGGTGGCCAATATCGTCGACCATGCAGTGCGACGTTCGCGGTCTCGAGCCGCGCGCGCTATCCGCGCCGATCAGAAGCTCGTGTGCACCACGACTATTTGCGCGCTATCCCGCCGACCATCAGTCGCTCGGCAAGGGTGAGCTTGTCGCGCACGATGTGGTCCGGCCGCCATTCGGGCAAATACGCCAGCCCGGGCTCCACCAGTTCGAGACCACGGAACAGCCGCAGAATCTCCGCGCGCGTCCGGAACCGCCCCGTCCCCAGATATTCCAGGAACGACTGCTCCACCGGGCCTGCCTCCGGACCCTCGTTGATGAAGTGCGTGATGAACACATGACTGCCCGGCGGCACCGCGTCCAGGTAGCCGTCCACCACACCTTCGGGGTCCTCGCCGTCGTGCAGGTGATGCAACATGCCGACGAGCAGGACCGCGACCGGCTCGGAGAAATCGATCATCTTCTGCACGTCGGGGTGTGCCAGGACCTTGTCCGGCTCACGCAGGTCGGCGGTCACCACCCGAGTGCTCTTGTCCTGTTCCAGCAGAGCGCGCCCGTGCGCCAACACAATTGGATCGTTGTCGACATACACCACCCGTGCATCCGGCTGGAACGACTGGGCGACCTGGTGGGTGTTCTCCATGGTCGGCAGCCCCGCACCGAGGTCGAGGTACTGCTTCAGCCCGGCTTCACCGGCCAGGTACCGCACGCCGCGGCCCAGGATCGCGCGATTCAATTTCGCAAGCACATCGACCTGCGGCATCGTCTCGACGAGGTGGTCGACCACGTGCTGGTCGACCTCGTAATAGTCTTTCCCGCCGAGTAGTGCGTCGTAGACTCGCGAAATACTCGGCTTGGTGGGGTCGATGCCCACCGGTACCGACTCGGAACCCATCATCGTCACCCTCCCATGCAGGATCCGCATGTCTGGATCGTTCGGAGCAACCTAACCATGAAGGGCCGGTGTCACGTGGCCCGATACGCCATTCTGTCGTGTTGTGACGCACAACGGAAATCCCGAGCGCCACAACAGATCCTGCGCCCTGGAGTCGATCATCGAGCGCGATCCGAGCACCGCCTCCGTCGACGTGCGATCGACGTCCGCCCTGGACGGTTGCCCATCCGCAGGCCGGGCGGTCGTCGGTACCGCACAGCGGGCACGGCTACACCAAACCGTGTCCGACCTGCAACGGAAGGGATGGCACATGATCCAGCCCGCCGGCGAGCCGCGGTGCACAGTTATCAGCATGTTTGCTACGGGACGGATCGGGATTCGCGTGCTCGTGGCCGCGGCGGTCGCACTCCTGGCCACCCACGGGTTCCCAGGGTCGGCGACAGCGGCAGACCAGCGGGCGGCTCTCGGCGGTGGATCGGGCATCGTGCTCGGCGGACAATCGGCCTGCACCCTCACCACGATCGGTTTCGACCGCGCCGATCGGATGGTCGGACTGACCGCGGGACATTGCGCGGAACTCGGCATGTCGGTCAAATCCGAGCACATGCCGCAGGCCGGGATCATCGGCACCGTGGCCGCGGTCGATCACCACGACGACTATGCCGTGATCAAGTTCGACCGCGGCAAAGTGCACCCGATCCGGCAAGTGACCTCGACGCTCATTGCCCGAATCGGCACCCCGCCGCGCGAAGGCGACATCGTCTGCAAGAACGGGCGCACATCCGGATTCAACTGCGGCGTCGTGTGGGACACCCACCGCTGGTGGTTCCAGAATCACGTGTGCTCGCAACCGGGAGACTCGGGCGGTCCCGTCACCATCGGCGACCAGCTGGTCGGGATGAACGTCGGACACATCGGGGTCAAGGCGCTCGGCGTGACCGTCTTCAACATCATGTGTCAGGGCACGGGGGTGCCGGTCCACGATCCGGCGGTGGCCAGTCAAATCGGCATGGTGCTCGACGACATCGATCAGTCCGGCGGCATCGGAACCGGCTTCCGTCCACTCTGACCGCAGCACCGATGGCCCGTATTCCTGTGTGACCGTACGATATTCCTGCGCCGATGGCCGAACCCGCAGGAGCAGAACGTGGAGCCGAACACGACACCCGGGCCGCACTACACCCGCTACGTGGCCATCGGGGACAGCCAGACCGAAGGCATCGGCGACCCCGACGACGCCGGCGGACACCGCGGCTGGGCCGACCGGTTCGCCGAACGCCTCGGCGCGGCCGACCCCGGCCTGCACTATGCCAATCTGGCCATCCGCGGCCGTCGCGCCGCACAGATCCGCACCGAGCAGCTCGCCGCCGCCATCGCGCTGCGACCCGATCTCGTGACCGTTCTCGCTGGAATGAACGACATCATCCGGCCGCGCTTCGACCGTGACGCCCTGTTGGGCCACCTCGACGCGATGTTCGCCGCACTGACCGCACTCGACATTCGCGTTGTCACCTTCACTTTCCCTGACATCGGTGCTGTTGCGCCGTTCGCCCGACCGCTCTCAGCGCGCGTGCGTGCACTCAATGCCGACATGCGCCGACTGACCCGACAGCACGGAGTCACGCTGATCGACTTCGAGCCGGTCGCGGCCACCACCCACCCGAAAGTATGGGCGGAGGACCGATTGCATCTGAGTCCACTCGGCCACGACCTCGTCGCGCGTGCCGTCGCCGCCACGCTCGGCGTTCCCGGCGCCGACGAGACCTGGCGCCAGCCCTTGCCGCCGAACCGTCGAACCGTCGCCGGGGCGGTCGCAGGCGAGGTGCGATGGGTCGCCGATCATCTGTTGCCGTGGATTGTGCGACGCCTGCGTGGACGCTCGTCGGGCACGGACATCGAGCCCAAACGGCCTACCTTGCTACCGGTACCGAGCTGACGGTGTCGGCTCGAGATCGGCCGTCGGTCTATACGGGCGCGTCGATGGCAGTCGCCGCACTGCGACAGTCGGTGCACATCGAGCCAAGACCGGATCAACCGCTCAATCCCGCGCGTATGCGTCCTACGACCGGCAGTAGTATGACCAGGGTGCGAACACCGACGGAGGCAGCGGCGCGGTTGCGCGGTGCTTTCGTCGGATCAGCATCCGGTGCGGTGAGTATCGCCGCCCACGCTCTCGCCGGCGGCACGGTCTCCCCCGGCCGATCCGCGCTTGCCCTCCTGCTCGCCGCCTGCACGCTGACCGGCGCTGTGGTTGCCTCGATGCGCACCCGGCACGGCGTTGTCGAAGTCATGGCGATGCTCGCGATCGGCCAGACTGTCGGCCATCTCGCCTTATCGATGTCGGCGGGCCATCACCACAGCACGCATACCGGTGGGGCCATGCTGATGGCACACCTGATCACCATCCCGGTGGGCGGCCTCCTAATCCACAGCGCGCAACGCGCCATCACCGGTGCGGCATCGAGTGCGGTGCGCGCCGTCGGCGTGCTCGGCACTGGACCGCTCGCACCCAGGCCCCCTGCCCTCGCTGTGTCGTTCGGCGCTGCGCAGACTCCGAAGCGGTTGCTGTTCAGTTCAGGAATCGGCACCCGGGGACCTCCGGCGCCCCGCTAGCCCGTCCCGCCGGCAGTCGATGCGGTCATGCATTCAGCGCCATCGGCACATTCGCTCGACCTCGGTAATGCGTTGCCAACCACAGTGAATACGCGCATGCGGCCGAGTGCAGGACCGCACCCGCATCGAGCAATGGCGGATGTGCCCGCACCACGCCAGCGCGCTGTGCAACAGCACACTCAACGGGCTTCAGCACGATCCCACTCTATGCAGGCACTCATTTATCGACCGGAGTCGGTCGGCGACCCTCGCCCGGCTCGTGTCTCGCGTCGCATCGGGTCGCGCACGACTGCCTCGAACCGACCGACGCAGCGTCGATCGAACGTTTCGGTGTCGTCAATCGCGCCCTGCCTGCAGCGGAAAACCCATCCCTTCCCGATCGGAGCCTCCCATGCTGACAACAACTCGACCATCCGCACTCCGCGCCTCCCGTCTATTGCGCACGGCTGCCGCCCTCGCGTCGGTCCCACTCCTGCTCGTCGGCTGCTCATCCAACGACAAGGACGCCGCACCCACCAAGGCAGCGGATTCGATCACTGTCGAGGATCAGTGGATCAAGGCCGCCGAGAGTGGTATGTCGGCCGCGTTCGGCGATCTGAACAACTCCGGCACCACGTCGGTGACAGTCGTCTCCGCCACCAGCCCCGCCTCCGAACGAGTCGAGCTGCACGAGGTCGTCGCGGCCGCGGACGGAACCAAGAAGATGCAGCCGAAAAGGGGTGGCTTCGTGATTCCGGCGCACGGCAGTGTCGCGCTGCGCCCCGGCGGCGACCACATCATGTTCATGGGGCTGAAGGCGGCGCTGCGCACCGGCTCGGAAACCCCGGTCACGCTCACCTTCGACGACGGGACGACCACCACCTTCACCGCCCGGGTGCGCGACTTCCCCGGCAACCAGGAGAATTACGCACCAGAAGGCGACCACATGAGTGGCGGCACCCCGCAGACCCCCGCGCACGGTGGCTGAGTCCGCCCGCCCAGGACGCGTCTCTCGCCGACACCTGTTCGGCGGGGCCGCCGCCGCGGCAGGCGCCGCCGGGCTCGGTTGGGGCGCGGTCGCGCTCGGCGATCGGCAGATCGGCGACACCGATCAGACGCCGACCGCGATAGAGCCCTTCTACGGCGAACACCAGGCAGGCATCGAGACCGCACCACCGGCGCAGGCGACCTTCGTGGGGTTCGATCTGCGCCCCGGCACCGACCGCGACGACATCATCGGGCTCCTGCGGATCTGGACCGACGATGCCGCGCGGCTCACCCAGGGCCGCCCCGCACTGGCCGACACCGAACCCGAACTGGCACACCGGCCCGCCCGGCTCACAGTCACCGTGGGACTGGGTCCGGGGATGTTCACGGTGGCCGGCCTGGAACAGCGCAGGCCGTCGTGGCTGCATCCGTTGCCGCCGTTCGACATCGATCGTCTCGAACCGGCCTGGAACGACGGTGATCTCCTGCTGCAGGTCTGCGCCGACGAAGCGACGGCTGTGTCGCACGCGGTACGGGTGTTGTGCAAGAACGTGGCATCACTCGTCTCGGTGCGCTGGGTGCAACGTGGTTTCCGCAACGCCGCGCCAGGGCAGACCCCGCGCAATCTGATGGGGCAGGTCGACGGCACCGTCAATATCGCGCCGGGCACACCTGATTTCGCTCAGCTGGTCTGGGACGACGGCAGTGCGCAGCCCTGGCTGGCCGGCGGTACGTCGCTGGTGCTGCGCCGCATCGCGATGAAGCTCGACACCTGGGACGAAATCGATCCGGAGGGCAGGGAACTCAGCGTCGGCCGCAAGCTGTCCGATGGCGCGCCACTGACTGGGAGCAGGGAATTCGACGAGCCGAACTTCGCGGCCGTCGACGCACACGGTATTCCGGTCATCCCACCGTCCGCACATATCGCCCGCGCCCATCACGCCCACGACGGCGAGCGGTTCCTGCGCCGCGGCTACAACTACGACGACGCGCCGCCGCCCGGTCAGACCTCCAACTCCGGACTGCTGTTCGCGGCGTTCCAGCGTGATGTGGATACCCAATATCTGCCGGTGCAGCAGCGTCTCGCCGAATTCGACGCCCTCAATGTATGGACGACACCGATCGGGTCGGCGGTGTTCGTCATCCCACCCGGGGTGCGGTCACCGGGCGGATACCTCGGGCAATCGCTGTTCGAGTCGTGACGACTGGTCCGATGCCCGCGTTCGGCAACGCCGGCATCGGACTCTCGCGACTCGGTTTCGACTTGTGGCTCAGGTCCACAGCACGGCGACGAACACGTTCACGATCGCCAGTCCGCCCGCAGCGTGCGGGATTGGGTGCTGCTCACCGCCGGTCACACCCTGGGAATCCTGGTGGTCTTTCCGCTCATGGCAGTGGACGAGGCGATCCTGCCCCGCATCGACGCAGTCGTGGGGGTGAGCCCGTCATGACAGACCACGTCCTCAATACACGCGAAGGAACCGTCGAAGCGGCGCGAGTGCTGCTGGCACAGCTGAACCTCACGCCCGAGGATCTGCTGGCGGCGCCGAGCGCCCCCACCGGTGCGTGCCGACCTTCGGCGAGTACATCCCCGTGGTGCTGGCCTCGATGCCACCTGGCAGCAGTTCACTGGGGATCTACAGGTCCTACTGGCAGAAGATCCTCGACTACGGGTGGGCCGAGCGGCGTCTGGATGAGCCGACGGTCACCGAGTTCAAAACGATGATCGAACATTTCCGGACCAACCGGCAGATCCGCAGCAACGACAAGGGCGGGCGCGGGGTGGTGTTGCATGCAGTCGCAGTTCTGCGGTTTCTGTATCGACAGGCGGTCGATGATGGCTACATCCGTCGCGACGACGACCCGGCCACGAGACTGACCAAGCCTGGTGCGGTGCCCTCCTCGCGCCGAGCGCTGCCGGATCAGTTGCTGCGGTGGATCATCGAGGCCGCGGACACGACCGGCAACGATCCCGAGCTCGACAGTCTGATCATCCGCCTCCACATCGAAACCGCGTGCCGGGTGATAGGCGCGCTGTCGTTGCGGCCCGAGGACCTCGATCCCACTCAATGCCTGGTCCACCTACGCGAAAAGCGCGGCACCACCCGCTGGCAACCGGTGTCACCGACCTTGATGAACGAACTGCTCCACCACGGCGCCGAGCGTGGCGCAGTGGCTGGCGAGCCGTTACTCCGAAACCGAAACACCACGCCGATCAACAAGAATCGATACGACCGCATGTTCAGGCGTATCGGACAACACGTCCATCCAGTGCGCGTGCAAGGGATCTCCGCGCACTGGATTCGCCACACCACCCTGCGTTTCGTCGAACGCAACTTCGGCAAAGCGGTCGCGAAAGCCTATGGCGGGCACTCCGATCGCTACAGCAGCGCCAGCATCGAGGAAGTCGCGCGTGCGCTCGCGCTGCTCACCGGCGAACCGCACCCGCTCGCGGAGGCGGGGGATGCCGGGCTCATCACCCACACCCACGGTGTCGTCGCGCCTGGTGAGACCAGCCCCATAACCCTCGGCGCGGAGCTGAAACCGTCCAGCGACACGCTCATCGAGTAGATCACGGGGCAGCATCAGGTCCTCCTCGGCGACTGGGCAGTGCTTTCGAGTAGGTCGAGGGCGTCGTTGAGGCCTTCGGTCATATAGTGGCGCAACGCATCGTGATCCGCCACGTTGCCGTATCGGACCAGATGCGCGGGACCGCAAGCGCGCTCTTCGGCTACTTAGAGACTTGTGCCACGGCCGACGCCCGGCCAGGCTCGGTCGAGGTGTCCGGCGAGATGCTCGATACACCGGGCTGTCGGCGACCGCGGCGGACCCCGCTCGGTGTAGAACCGCAACATCAACCCGAACCCGAGCTTGGCCGCACCACGCTTGGACGCGACCAGCCCCAACTCCTCGCCGCCAAGCATCCACTGATCGATCAGCTCATCCTTGTCAAGCCCCCTCATCGCGCGGCGAACTACACCCGCCACCACCGTTACCAGGCAGTTGCGCTTCATGTACCAGATGACACGGTTCTTGCCGGCACCTGGTTCTGATCGCGACTCTGGGCAGCAGTTGGTCGTGAATCTCGACATCACTTGGTGGAGTGGGATTTTTGTGATCGCGAATTTCGACACCGTTGTGGTGGCAGGTCCTCGCTCAGACCTCGCGCCGACCACCCAACAGGGGACAGGACGACGGACCACACATCGCCCACCCTGTGCTCGGCAGAGCCCTCCGCACCCACGTCGGCGTATCCACAAGGATGAGCGTCGGCGACAACGAAGACCCGCACACCGGACTCGGGAACCCGGTACCGGCGAATGTCCGTGGTCGTCGCGTCGTTGTCCGGTTCGATGCGATAGCCCAAACTGGTGATGAGGGCAGCTAATTCGTCGAACTTCACCCGAGGTGTGAACTCGCCGTACTCGTTCCGCAGGGGCACTGGCACGGTGGACACGTCACCCCCGCTCAGACGGTGCGCGCTGCACGCTGATACCGAACCCTCGTCCACCTGGAACGAAAGCTCCACGAGTCCGTAGTCCCGCCGTATGAGGTCCTGTGCCCTGTCGTCGAGACAGTCCAGCCCAGCTTCGCTTCCCACTCGGCAGGATTTGTGTCGAATCCGGCCCCCAACACTTCGCCACGCGTGGCGAAGTGGACATACAAATCCAGGTCAGGCATCGACATCTTCTCCCTTGTCATTACAGGATCTGCGCCTCTGTCCGGCCGCGGACGCCGCCATCACCGACTCCTACAGACCCGCCCACGCCCGAGCAACCCACCGCTGACCCCTCACAGCACAACACGTCAATCCGACACACCAACTCAGGTGATGTCAATTTTCGCGACCGGGATCGGGAACCACCCAGCCCAACCGATGCCCAAATCCGCTATCAACCGGCAACAGAATTCGCGGACAACGACACCAGAATTCGCGAACAACGACACCAGAATTCGCGAACAACCGGCAACAGATTTCGCGAACAAAGTCCAGGCGCCCGAACTGGATGGCGGCGCCTCTCAAAGCCGTGCGACAAGGTCACGCCTGGTGTCCAGTTTCCCAATAGCTATCGGCCGAACCCGAAAAACAGACAAGACCGCACCGGGGATACATTGCCAAAGTGTCGCAACTGGAGGGTTACTGGGTATAGGCAGCGCAACTAACGGCCAGGCCTGTGCTGCTGCGGGGGAACCCTTTTCACGTTCACAGATAGAAGGTAAGAAAATGGCACCTGTTATCACCTCGCTGACACCCTCTTTCGGCCCTCCAGCGGGTTTCAACTCTGTAATCATCGCCGGCTCCGGATTCAGCAATGTCGGTCCCTTGGCTGTCCGGTTCGGCACGACGGCAACGACATTCACCATCGACTCCGATACCCAGCTCACGGCCATCGCCCCGCCGGGAACCGGCACGGTGAACGTCACCGTACAGGTACTGCTGGACGGCACGAGCAACCCGCTGCCCTACACCTATGGTGTGCCTGCTCCTACCTTGACCAGCATCAGTCCGGGTTCGGGGTCGGCGGCCGGCGGAACGGCGGTCGTGCTCACCGGGACGAACTTGACCGGAGCCACCGCAGTGAGTTTCGGTGGGACACCGGCAACCTCGTTCACGGTCAACTCCTCGACGCAGATCACGGCCGTGACCCCAGCCCATTCGGCTGGGACGGTGTCGGTCACTGTCACCACCACCGGCGGAACCAGCAACGGTGTCGCCTATACCTATATCGCGGTGCCCACCCTCACCAGCATCACTCCAAGCTCAGGGCCGCCAAGCGGTGGGACAGTGGTTGTGCTCACCGGGACAGGCCTGACCGGAGCCACCGCAGTAAATTTCGGCGCCACCCCATCGACCCTGTTCGTTGTCAACTCGTCGACGCAGATCACCGCCCTCACCCCAGCCCATTCAGCTGGGACGGTGTCGGTCACTGTCACCACCGCCGGCGGAACCAGCAACGGTGTCGCCTACACCTACGTTTCAGGTCTGGCGCCGGTCAATTTAGGGACAGCCGCGTCGTTCGCGGTGCTGGGTGCCGCGACAGTCACCAACACCGGAGCCACGGCCATCACCGGTAACCTGGGTGTCAGCCCGGGCACCGCGGTGACCGGATTCCCCCCGGGAACGGTGACCGGCGGAGCGATCCATGCCGGGGACCTGGTCGCGGCGCAGGCACACACCGATTTGCAGGCTGCCTACATCGACGCGGTGGGCCGGACGCCCACCGCTTTCGTGACCACTGATCTCGCGGGACAAACCCTGACCTCCGGGGTGTACCACGCAGTTGCCGGGATCGGCCTCAACGGCACCGTCACCCTGGACGGGCAAGGCAATCCGAATGCGGTGTTCATCTTCCAGGCCGGGACGACACTGATCACTGGGGCAAACAGTGTGGTCAGCCTCATCAACGGCGCCACCGCAAGCAACGTGTTCTGGCAAGTCGGTAGCTCGGCCACACTGGGCACCAACACCAACTTCGCCGGAAACATCCTTGCTTTCACCTCGGTCACGGTGACAGGCGGCACCACCTCGAACGGGGACATCCTTGCCCTCAACGGTGCGGTCACCCTGGACACCAACACCATCACGGCACCCTGAGCCTCGATCCACCGAAAGGATACGACCCCTGTCCGCGCGCCTTCGGCGCGCGGACAGGGTCGTATCGGGTGTGGGTAGCCGCTGGTCCGCCCATCCTTTCCACTGTGGTTCATGGTCGTAAGGCCGGGACTGGCGCAGGCGGTCGAGAGCACGATCGTCTGCTGTTGCGACCCCCTCGCAGGGGCGATGAGGACCCCACGGTAAAGACGCAGGCCAAAGCCGCTAGCTAAGTGTTGTAGCGAAAATATCTGCAGCAGACCTCCGGTGATGTAGTTCGGCCCGGTGTGGCGCTGAAATCGGGCAATGTATCAGCATTGGCACAGTCGCTGACAAGATCGAGGACGGACCTGCCTGGCCTGGAATAACAAGACGAACAGGGAGCATGACTGGTTTGCGGCTACGCAAATCAAACTCGACCGAACAGTTTTAAACTGGCCTCGGGCAGGTCAGCGGGGTTTGTCGGTGGTTTCGGTTGCCTTGGCATGGGACCCGCGATAGCTGTGGGTGCCGGTCTCGATGATGTTGCCGCCGAAGGTAAGTCGGTCGATGATCGCGGCGCGGAGCCCAGCGTCGGTGAAGGTTTGGGACCAGCCGGCGACGCTGCGGTTGGAGACGATC
>NZ_JBKOQN010000027.1:0-113111 GCF_046764895.1 Nocardia sp. CWNU-33
CCATCGGCCGCTCCTGGTTGCGCATCATCTGGGCTTGCTGGCGCGACAAAACGGGCTACGACTCTGCCCTCAAACAACCCGGCCAGAACGCGATTGCCGCATAGGGGTTGACTCAGGGAACTCATCGCGCCCGCCCGCGTGAGGAGGGGCACCGCGCCGGTGAGATCCACGATCGAGGAAGCGACCGCGGCCGGGGTGGGCCCACCGTCGAGGTAGACGGCCACCGAATCGCGGAGCATGGCTCGTGCGGCATCGCAGTCCGGCGGGGACGGCTGCCCGGTCAGGTTGGCGCTCGAGACCGCCAGCGGCCCGGTTGCGGTGAGCAAATCCAACGCCACCGGATGTGACGGCATCCGTACCGCGACCGTGCCGTGGGTCTCCCCGAGATCCCAGTTCAGTCCCGGCCTCTGGCGCACGACCAGCGTCAGCCCACCCGGCCAGAACGCCTCCACCAACGCCCAGCCGGGCGCGGGCAGATCGCTGACCAGCTCGTCCAACACCTCTGGTGCCGCGACGAGCACCGGGGACGGCATCCCGCGGCCGCGGCCCTTGGCCCGCAGCAGACGCTCGACCGCCGCGGGATCGAAAGCTCCGGCGCCGACGCCGTACACGGTGTCGGTCGGCAACACCACCAGCTCACCGCGGCTCACCGCCTCGGCGGCCTCTGTCAGCCCAGCAGCACGCCCGGCCACAGTGGAGCAGTCATAGCGCATCACGCCCGCACTCTCCTTTCCGTAGTCGTTGTCTGTGCTCCAACCCCGGCATCCCCGGTAATCTATCGGCCCGATCCGGTGCCGCAGCGACGTCGGGGTGGTGGGATCGGTGGGGCCGTGGATCAGGGAGCGGTGGCGGGCCAGTCCCGGGGCAGGTTGAGCCAACAGCCGATCACGCCGACCGCGCTCAGGAATGCCTGCGTCCCGTCCGAACCTCCGGCGACGGCGCGTGGCCGGTCATCGACTTGGAATGGGCAGTTTCACCTTTGACTGAAACGGCGTTCAGATGCTCAACGCCGTCACCCACGAGAACGCCGTTTCTCCGGCGGCTGCCGACGGAAGCGCCTATCGCCAGTGCCCAATCCACAACTAGACGGAACGCCCATCCATAGCTGCCACAGAATTACCTGCGTCACCAAGTATTCAGAGACTCAACGACATGGGGAGACCTCGTCTCCGATGCCCAGCGAGCAGACTGCAGTCCACAGACGGTTTGATGCCCTCGACATGGGAAGTCGCTCGCGATCACCGCAGATTCGCCGCTACCGCGGCCTGTAGCTCCGCGATGGCCGCCTCGAGCGTGTCGACACGAACCGCTGCTGACGGCGCCGCGCATTCTCTCCATCCGGGCCCCGCCAGCAGCACGTGCGCCCAGCCCTCGCGCGGGCCGAACGTCGGAACCGCGATCGCGGTGCGGTTCGATTGCGACCACAGCACCACCACCGGCCTGCGATCATGCTTGGCCAGCGCATCGGCGAGGGCGGCGGCGGGCACCGACGCGCCGAGTAGCAGCGCAGGCAGACCGAGTTCGGCCATGGCGGCGCGCAACACCTCCAATGGGAGCACATGATTCTCCCCGTCGGTGCAGGCCAGCACGATCGATGGCCCATCGGAGACGTTGCGCAACAAGGGAATCGCCCGGTGCAGACTGGTAGTCACTGCCCAGGACAGCAGATGCTCGACATCGACGAACCCGGCTCCCCCACCCTGCTTTCCGACGATCTCGGCAAAAGCCGGGCGGCACAACCGATTCCACGTCGCCACCACCCCATGATGAGTGAGATAGGCAGTGATCATGGCGAGCAACTCGGCGGCGTCGAGCCGCCCCGCGGCGGAGATCACCGGCCCGAGGTCACCGAGCTGCGGCTCCGGCACGGCCACCGCGCGGGCAGCCACCGCTGCACTGGCCGGGCTCGCGCCCGCCCGCACCAACTCGACCATCCGAACCGCAACCGCGAAGTCGGTCGGCGTGTAGCGCCGATGCCGGCCCCTGCAGCGCTGCGACGGTCCGAGGCCGTATCGCTGATTCCAACTCTGCAACGTCGCCACCGGAATTCCGAGCCTGCGAGCCACCACTCCAACGGAGTACTCGATCAGCGGCTCCGCGGGCCACTCGTCACTGCTCACGGGCCCACCGCACTTACCTCGATCCCCCTGCACCCCATCACCTGACCGCAGCCACTCAACGCCAGGCCTCCTCCAGTTTGTAGCGAGTCGAGGAGCGGGTCGTCGAATCTTCAGCTTGATGAGGGCGCGCTCGCGGCGGGGGTGTGTTCGGCCGTCCCGGTGATATTGCGAGCCATGCCGCCGAACACGGCGTTGTGAAACGGTGTGATCGCCTTCCAGTAGAGGTGCCCGGCAAGTCCGTGCGGCTGGAAGATGGCGCGTTGCCGGTAGCGGGAACCCCCGCCGGGGTCGGGCTCGACGCCGAGTTCGAGCCATGCCAGTCCCGGGACTCGCATTTCGGCGCGAAGCCGCAGCAAGTAGGGACGGTCGATGTGTTCAACGCGCCACCAATCCAGCGCTTCGCCGGCGTGCAGGCGGTGTGGGTCTTTGCGGCCACGACGTAAACCGACACCGCCGGTAACCCGGTCGATCCAGCCGCGCAGCGACCACGCAAGCGGAAACGAGTACCAGCCGTTCTCGCCACCGATGGACTCGATGACCGCCCACAAGGTTTCGGAGTCGGCGTAGGTGTCTCGCTCACGGAGGTCCTCGTAAAGTGAGCCGCCGGACCAGGCCGGGTCAGTAGGCAGCGGATCCGAGGGCGCGCCGGATGTGCTGGCGTCCGACCAGCGGGTCGGCACCTCGGCGTTGCGAATGCGGGTCAGTGCCAATTCCATGGCACGTTCGCAGCGGGTGAGGCCATCGGCGGGGTCGGGGATGCACTGGGCGATGTCATGGTCGCCGCACACGACTTCGTGGACGAGAGATTCGATGAGCGGGACGGCCAGGGCGCGCGGCACCGGGGTCACCAGGTTGACCCATTGCGCCGACAGCCACGGCGTGAGCACCGGGACCGGCAGCACCACCCGACGAGTCAGCCCGGCGACCACCGCGTATTTGCGCATCATGGTCAGGTAGGTCAGGACGTCGGGGCCGCCGATATCGAACGGACGGTTGACCTCAGCGGGCAGCTCGGCGGCCCGCACAAGGTAGTACAGGACATCGCGCACGGCGATGGGTTGGATGCGGTTGCGCACCCATCGGGGGGTGATCATCGCGGGCAGGCGTTCGGACAGGTAGCGCAGCATCTCGAAGCTGGCCGAGCCGGATCCGATGATGACTGCCGCGCGCAGTTCCGCGGTGGGGACCCCGGATGCCCGCAGGATTTCTCCGACCTCGGCGCGGGAGGCGAGGTGGCGCGAGAGCTCCGTGTGGTCCGGGATGATGCCGCCGAGATAGACGATGCGCCTGACCCCGGCCGCAGTCGCCGCGTCCGCGACGACCCGCGCGGCGTGCTGGTCGATGTCGTCGAAGTCCCGGCGGGTCAACGAGTGCACCAGGTAGTAGACGACCTCCTGGTCGGCGACTGCGGCACGCACCTGGTCGTCATCGGTGACATCGCCGCGGACCACCTCGACCCGGTCCCGCCATGGCACTTCCGCAAGTTTCGCCGGTGTCCTGGCCACCGCCCGGACCTGATGACCGGCCAGCGCCAGTACAGGCACCAAGCGTCCGCCGATGTAGCCGGTTGCGCCGAAAACCACACAACGCATGCTCGATCATCCTTCTTCCCGGTCACGGTGCATAAACGACGCATGCACATCCAGCCGCACCGTTTCACGCGGGTGGCATCAAGACCGAGTCGATCAGGTAGACGGTGGCGTTCGCCGTCTGCACTCCGCCACAGATCACCGAGGCGTCGGCGACCTTGATGTTGTCGCCCGAGCGGGTCACGCTCACGGTGGCACCTTCGACGGTCTTGTGTTCGCCCGCGATCTGGCTCGGCGCGAGCCTTCCGGGCACCGCGTGATAGGTGAGAATCGTTGTTAACTTTGCCGAATCGGTTTTGAGCGAATCGATCGTCGCGGCGTCGATTTTCGCGAATGCATCATCCATGGGCGCGAAGATTGTGAACTGACCGCCGTTGAGCGTATCGACCAGGTTGACTTGCGGATTGAGCTGACCGGATACCGCCGCGACCAGCGTCTTCAGCAGAGGGTTGTTCGATGCCGCCACAGCAACCGGCTCTTGCGCCATGCTGTCGACCGATCCGGGTCCGGTCGGCACCTGTTTCGCGTAGTCAGCGCAACCGGGCCCGACCAAATCCGCAGCAACACTGCCCGGCGCCGCCGAAGTAGGCGCGGCCGAAGTGGCCATCGTTTTCGATGCAGTGGACGAGGAATCGGAGCTGTCGTCGGAGCAGGCCGAGGCGCCGAGCAAGGCTGTCGCCAAGGCCAGACCGGTCAATACCGATCGTTGGGTTTTTCTCATTGTTCTGTCGCTTTCGTCGATTCGACCTCACAGAGTCGTCTGTGGTTGTGGCGGCTAGCATCGCCGACAGCGCCGCCAGCCGTGGCGAGGGTCCGAAGGTCGGGCTGCACCTGACTCGCCCTCACTGTGCTCTATCAGCAATCCAGCGCGACAATCTCGAGCACCATCTGAGTGTCGCACCATCTCGACTCGAATGCATCGCTTTTGCATCGAATAATCCCGGATAGTGATGCTTGCCGGTCTCGTGGGGACGACGGTCACTGCCAGGTCATGGCACAAACCGTCAAGTCGGTGGCAATACCGATATCCGTCGCGTCCCTGGTCAGCTCTGCGAACGAGGGTCGGTCACTTCGAAACTGGAGGTACCGAACTGTGGCGCAAGCTCCGACTCGTCGACAGCGCATGTACGCACCCGGCGCGCCGAGTCATCGATCCCGGCTTATGCATGCCGCAACCTCGCCCATCGACTGCTGACAGCACCCCTGACCCTACTGCGGCGATCACAGCGGCAACGGAAACAGGTCACTGCCTAGCCACGGGGCATTTCGGTGATCGCGCCTGGCGAATGCACCGTCGTCGAGTAAGACTGCACCGGACGCACATCAGGGATGAACGCCCCCGACCCACCGATCTGGATCTTCACACATGCTCCCTAGATCTCGCCCCTACTTAACTGTGAACGATCACGGGCGATTGTTTGGACACCCTTTGTGTCCTGGGTCCGTGAGGCCTCATCGAAGACCAGGTGCCGAACCTGAGGCCCGCCGTAACCGCCGGTCTTCGCTCTGCCCCGCAAACTGGCGTATGCGGCGCGATGGCCTGCTGAGTATGCGTCGGCGGACGTCGCCATGACTGATCTCCGGTCACGAGCGCTCGTCTGGTCGAAAAGTACTGTGGTTCAACGGCACTGGCTGCACACTCGGAGACAGCAGTGAGCCAGGCGAATCGCTCGGTGTCCGGACCGGAATGCCTGATTGGTGCGAAGATGGTTGGGGCAGAATCGGATTCGCAGGTGGGAGCGAAGTTATGAACGCACGAGATGTTGTTGCGGGGCGCTTCGCTGACCGCAACCGGTACGCGGCGCCATGCGGGCGATGTTCGGTGCTGGTGCGCGCTCGTGGCGGCGTCGTCCGCGACAACTCGGTGATGGGCAAGGCGTTGATGTGCCTGACCTGCCTGGGAATCGAGCATGATCCCGATGCCGAGATCCGGCAGTCCACACCGCATGCGGCGGCGTGGGTGACCGTGCTGGTGCTGGGATTGACCCGTGCGTGCCGACTCTGTGGTGAGGAGGTGGTCTGCGTCTCCGGGTTGTATCCGTACCAGCCCGCGCCAGGGTATCGAAACCTGATCACAACCCAGGATGAGGACGGCATCTTGCTGGCCACCGCGGCCGGGCTGCTCGACAGGATCGGCCGCCGCGACATCACCGACACGATCGGTTCGGTGTACAGCCAATCATTGAAGGCATGGACGATAGCGGTGAGTTGCCCGCACTGCCGCGGGTTGCAGGGCAACTACTTTGTCGGTGAGGAAACGATGGGCCGTGTCCGCACCGACGGCATTGCCGGGCTCGAAGTCCTCGGTCGTGTCCCCTGCGTGACCCCTGAATGGCAGCTGATCGTTCATGACCCGCACTTCGCCCGGTTATCGTTCTGACCCCCAAACCCACACTATGTCGCGATTCGAGCCGGTCTGTCGGTGTTAGGCGGCACCACCAATCTTGTGCCCGGAAAATCCGGGGCGCCAACGGATCCAGTAAGGGGGGACCTGCCGATGTCCGAGCAGACCAACCGTCGCCGCCGCGCCTACGAGCTGTTGACTGATGAACGCAATGTCGAAATAGTGCGGCTGCTGCGCACCGGGTTGCCGGTGCGAGGTAATCGCCGACCGCGTCAGTCGCAGTATGACCGTGCTTGGTACGCAATGTCGCAAGCCGGTTCGACCTTTTCCCCTGTGCACTCCTGCCTGGCGTGTCAGCGGATGGTCTCCGTGTTCGGACTGCCAGCATGGTGTCCATGACCACGGCGGAGAAGAAGACGGCACGCTGGCGCGTCTGGCAGACCACACGCCTCGCCCGCCCGAACACTTCGGAGCGGGAGGGCGATCTTGTCACGGCAGTGCAAGCCGAGATCTGGCATTGCCGTTACCCACCGGTCAGCGCCATTCAGGCCTTGAGCACCGAATGCGGTCACCCAGTGCACGCAGCTGACATGAGGATGTTCACCGGTTTGGACATCACGCTGCGCGCCCGCGGCTGGAGCTTCATCGGGGAATGCTCCGGCCCGGAAGTGCTCACCTTCAGCTACGGACCCGCCGCCGCCGACTTCGACTACGCGAGCCAGGGACGCGAACCGGTCACCACGGTCGTGGTCGTGTTGGATCGCTCGCTTGTGACCGGTACCGTCGCCGACTGCGAGGTCGAAATCCTGCTCGCGGGCGCACCGCACGGGCAAGCCCACCTCACTCGCCTGTCCTCCCTCACGAAGCATCTCGCCGTCATCGAGGCCCACCGACCCGCGGACCCACCCCCGATCTGCTTCCCGGTCGGGCGTGCCCGTGCAGCTCAGCGCGTGGGCCGCGCTGCGGCAGCCGCAGCGCATGTATAGCTGTGGACCGGCGGCCGACACCGAACTCGGGCCCACCACCGATTCGTCGTAGTGGTCTGCGTGAGCCGCCGCGTGGCGACATCCTTCGCGCAGGTAGTGGACATGGCCGCTGCGGGGGACGGACACTTGTCCGCAACCGCGGGGCTCTCCGACTACACACCGCAGGCCCCGTCCCTTTACTCGACTGAGCCGACAGTATTTCGACCAGTACGCGCGCACCGCGTCGCGCAAGCGAAAATGTAATCACCACCCCATCACCTTGCCGGCCACCGCCAACATCATCGTCCACCTCGGCGCGACCCCGGTGTTCGCCGACGTCGAGCCCGACACCCTCAACATCGACCCCGTCGCCATGCGCGTGGCGATCACCGAGAAGGCCAAAGATCTCCTCGTCGAGCGGTGGTAACTCGATAGCTTCGATGTCAGGACCGAACGGGAGACTTTGCTTCCCGCCTACCCGGGCTGGGTGGCAACCTTGTATGCCGATGGCGTGACAGCCGTCAGCCATCGGGACATGGCTGACCTACGCACGGTCGTTCGGACCGGCGAGGAGTTGAGCGATCAGGTGCTCGCCGCCGGACGCGATGTCACTGCGGTCGGGATTCGCGGGGCTGGTCCTCGGCTCTGCGTACACCGCTGTGGTGGCCACCTTCGACACCCTCGTCGGTGGCTTCGGTTTCCGAGGCCTGCGATGCGGGTTGCTCGTCGGCTGGGGAGGTGGTGGCGCCTCCGGGAGTGTCTTCGGGGGCAGGTGCTTTGAACTTCGAGTCGGTCACCGGGTGTACAGCGCCTGCGGTGTTGGCGCCGGTCCCTTCGCCCGCACTGGTACTCGTGATTCTTCCTTCGGCGCTTGTTCGGCGGCCTTCGTAGGGAGGTATGGCCGGTTCCGCGTCTCCCGGAGGGACGGTCCCGGTCGTGCCGATGTTTTCTTCGGTCGGGTTGTGGTCGCGTGTCGAGGTGACTTCTTCTTGGTCGAACGTGCCGGCCGGGCGATCGGCCGTTCCGCCGCCCGGCTTATCCGACCCGGTGTCTCGTGAGCCTTTGGCTCCTCGTTCCGATTGGGGCTCTTCAGATAGATGTTTGCTGGACATAGCTCCATCGTCTCCTCTAATAGAGCGCTGGATTATCGTCTCTGCATTTCAAGGGTGATGCTCGATTCAACCGCAGTCAAGGCTGCGGTGACGACGTTGAGACCAAATTTTCGCCGCTAGTACATTCCGTGGACCCTAATGACGGAAAGAGCAAGGCGGTTCGCATCTCCGCCGTTGGTAGCTCGGTCCGGCGCGGTATCGGCGAACCCCAGGGCCTACCGGCAGCACGAGGTCGTCGTCGACGTAGTAAATGCGACACGAATTTCTACCGGCAGGTGCCGGTAGGAGATGATCTGATTTTCAGCAGAACTCACGTTCTGCTGAAGGAATGAGTGGCCTCAGCACCCAATGCCGCGACGCTGGAGGCACTGCTTCGGCTGACTCCTCGCAGCGCGAGGAGTCAGCCGACAGCACCCTGGCAGCGCAGCACGCAGCTCGAACGTCGCCGTTGACCGACGATCAGATGCGCGATCATCTCCCCTAAACGAGGAGTGTCTCACATTCCACGACACCGGAGTCGAGAGCACAGGCACAGCTGCCCCGGGCCTCCCCTCCGCGGCAGCGCGTCGACTTGGGACAGGCCGAATGCGGGTAAGAAATCCCATCACACACCGCCCGGACTACTCCGAACCCCGACAGTTGTCGACAATCGGAGCTCCGGCGGAGATGAAAACGCGCCGCCTCCAGACCCATTGGTTGACGTGTAGACCAAAGCGGGTGCGAAGCCTGCACGCTCGCGGGATGGCGGTCGATGGAGCATCAAGTGCCCGTCAGCATTCCGGTGAAATGACTATTCGTAGGACGGATACACCGCAGAACGCAGCCGACCGGGAGTTGAGCGGCATTGCGTGCCATAGCATTCATCGCGATGTCCGTCCTGAAGGCCGCGCTCTGCAGTCGGTGCGGTCACAATGCTCAGCCTCCTAAACTGGTGGTCAGGAGGGGCGCTGCCAGGACTACTCCACCGTGCGGCGCCGTCGGCATCGCACATGCATACTGGTGCCAACCGGGCACAAATGGATTCGGATCCGATCTCCCAGAGCAGATGCTCCACTGCTGTCGGACGCAGCAGCCACACGACCGTGACTGGCAACAGTGAAGGGGGAGAACTCTCGGCGTCGAGGTATCACTCGTCTGAGACAGTTGCGGGTGCTGATGGATGTATCCGCTATCGGTGCAACATGATACGTCCCGGTCGATTGGTTGGGGAGCATCGTTACCGTGACGTCGGGCTCGGCGGAGATTCAAGCCGCTCGCCTGAGTGCAGGCTCGCCCACGGCCCGCTCTCGCAGGCCCGACAGGATCCGGACCAGCAGCCGCGAGACCTGCATCTGGGAAACACCCAGGCGTTCACCGATATAGGACTGAGTCCGATTCTCGAAGAACCGCCATACCAGCACCTGGCGATCGACTTCGGGCAGTGCAGCCAGCAGCGGCCGCACCGCCATCGAGTCCTCCAGCAGTCGGTAGCACGGCTCTTCGGCACCGAGACGATCCATCACCGGCAGTCCGGTGTTGTCGTCGGGATCGCCGACAGCGTCGAGGGTGTCGGTCTTGTAGGCATTTCGGGCGATCAGCGCTCGAGTGACTTCACTGAGCTCGATATCGAGCTCAGCGGCGAGCTCACGCGCGTTCGGTATCCGGCCCAACCGCTGCGAGAGAACTTCGGTGGCGGGGCCGAGGAGCTGCTGAACTTCCTTCGCTCGGCGCGGCACCCTCACCGACCAGGTGCGGTCGCGGAAGTGGCGGCGGATCTCACCCATGATGGTCGGCACCGCGAACGCCAGGAACGAGCTGCCGCGGGTGATGTCGAAGCGGTCCACGGCCTGCACCAACCCCAAGCGGGCGATTTGGTGCAGGTCGTCGAACGCCTCGCCGCGACCTGTAAAGCGGCGGGCGATGTGCTCGGCCAGCGGCAAGCACAGCTCGATGATGGTGTCGCGCACCTCTCGGCGATGACGATCGTCGGCGGCCAGGGCAGAGAGTTTCTCGAACCACGGTTCGATGTTGTCGTAGCTGTCGCCGGTAGAACCGGTGGCGTGCGGTCTCACGGTTCGAATGATTGTTTCGGTCATCGAAATCCTTCGCTCTCAACGGAATCCGTCTCCATCAGACATACCCACGTTTCGTGTTATCGAAACGTGACCACTGTCCATCGGCCGCCCAACCGAGACACGCCTCGGTCACGTTTCCTACACCCACCAGGCTCGATGGGCGTGTTCACGCGGGATCGTCGGGCGGAGACTCCGGAGGCGGCGTTTGCTCCGGGTCGCCCCGGGTACGTCCTGGTCAGCAACGCCGCCTACCAGATGACCCACGAGAGTCTCGAGGAGATCAGCGACGAGGAATTCGACTACACCTTCCGGCTCAATGTCGGCGCGTACTTCCATCTGGCGAAGGCGGCACTACCGTATATGTGTCCCGGCTTATCGATCATCGGAAGCTCCTCGGTGAACTCGGATATGCCCTCACCCACCCTCGCACCGTACGCCGCGACAAAGGCAGCCATCGCCAAACCTCTCCGCGAGTCTCGCACAGCTACTGGGCGAGAAGGGGATTCGGGTCAACAGCGGGGCTCCTGGTCCGATCTGGACACCGTTGATCCCCGCCACCATGCCACCGAAGAAGGTAGCGAATTTCGGTGACGACGTTCCATTGGGGCGCGCGGGCCAACCCGCCGAACTCGCCGCGACCTACGTGCTGCTCGCCTCCGATGACGGCAGCTATATTTCCGGTGCGCGTGTGGCAGTTACCGGCGGTCGGCCGATCTTGTAGATCTGACCGGCGATAGATCCCCTATCGCGGGAGGACTGGTGTTCGGCGGAGTGCCGCTGGCTCGACAGAGCCGGAAAGCGTCCACGCTGGGCTATCTCCGATCCGACTCCCCAAACGCTTCCGAAATCGAGCGTCCAGATTGAGCCCATCGATCGCGGGTATGCGGTCAGTGTCCACCTGACAACCGACATTCGGAGGTAGATATCGTGTCCGAACACAACAGCGGTCCCCGCGAAGGCGTCGAAGGCACTGTCGAAGGTGTCAAGGGCAAGGTCAAGGAGGCCGTAGGAGCCGTCTTCGGAAACGACGACCTGCGGGACGAAGGAAAGGCTCAGCAGGACAAGGCGGAATCCCAGCGCGAAGCCGCGAAGAAGGAAGCCGCTGCCGAAAAGGCACGTGCCGAAGCCGCTGTGGACGAACAGCGTCAGCGCGCCCACCAGCACGGCCAATAGCCGAGTCGGCCCTTCATAGAACAGCCCATAGCTGAACACAGAAAGGGTTGCCGGGCTTTCGCCCGGCAACCCTTTCGTTTCGACGGTATCAGTCTACTTGGGAACAAATATGCCCGTCAGGTCCGCCTTCCTGATCGGTGTATCCGGATTGGCCTGCGCCTTACACATCAATTCGATGGACGCAATGGCGGCGTCGATGGTCTGGTCGTTGGTCGGTGCGGACTTGTCGCTGCTGCGTTCCTGCTCGAGGAACTTGGTGACGGTGACGCGCTGTTTGTCGTTGTCCTGCGCGACGAACTCGTTGCACGGTGTGTCACCACCCGCGTTGACTGCCTTCTTGGCCTCGTCGCAGCCGCTGGTGAAGACAGTGGTCACGGCGGCGACAGCCAACGCGGCGATCGCCATCCTGCTCGGATGTCCGGTTGCTCGCATGTCGCATTCTCCTGACGAAAAAGAGATCAATGGCCCCGCGGTTCGCTGAGGCCGAGCCCTTCCTGGTGTTTCACCTGCCGGTGCTCGGCGATCACCAGCACCGAACCCATGAGCAGGCACAGGACACATGCGATACCGGCGATGACCGCCCAGCCAGCGAATCCGTATCCCGCGGCGGTCAGTGTGAGCGCTACCAAGGCGATACCGATGCCGAAGAGAATGATTCCCGGCCAGTTACGGGTGTCTTCGATGGATTCACCGGCATGGGTTCTCGTGGTGCGTGACTCGTCGGGAAACTCGTGTTCGGGCCGGTCGATGTCGTTGTTTCGGCTCGCATCGTTCGGTTCGCCGTGCATGATGTGTCCTTCCGGGTCGAACCGTCGAACAGGGGCATTCGTCCGAATACCCCGCGACGGTGCGTGTATGCGCTCGGGAACCCGAGCAAGCGAACGGTCGAGGAAGGAAGCTGTTCGTGGCCGTACAAGATCGCGCCTCGGATCGGAACCCAGGAAACCGAGGCGAGAAGCTGCTGACCACCATCAAACAGATCCATGACCCCGAAAACGACACCACCACAACGCAGAACGTGACTCTGGGCCACAACGAAGGTAACCGGCCCAGCACCAACCTTGCCCGACTGCGCACCGTGCTGTTCGACGGCCAACTCAGCACACGCTCCACGGTCACCGCCGGAAACTCCTCACAACTGTCCGACGGAGCCTCCGCCTACATACTGATGGGAGCCCGCGAATCCGAGCGCAGGCCTTTAGGATCTACCGCAGACTCGCCGTCGCAGTATGCGCACCCGACGAAATGGGCATAGATCGGTGCCCGCAGTATTGAAACTGCTCCGCCGACACGGTCTCACCGTGGAAGACATCGGGCTCTGGGAACTCAAAGAAGCGCGGGCGGAAGGCCCTCCTCCGCTCCGTCTCGATCGCAGCCTACGGCAGCGTGAGGGGTGTGCTGTCAATCGGGCCCCGGCGGAAGCGGGCGAAGGTGAGGATGTCGTACACGGCGCGGATTTCCGAGCCGATGTATCCGGCCAGTTACCGTGGGCCCATGATCCCGCAATCGAGCAGGCCGTCGGCGCATTGGCCGACAGTGGGAGAATCGTGATCGGTGACAACGGCCGGCATTGCGGCCACGACAGCCAGCGCGGCCTGCCGCGACCATCCCGCCGCCGATACAACATGGTGACGATGACATAACGCACGCCCCCGGCGCTTTGCTTCGATGAGGGGCATGCCCGACCAGCCGGGAGCCGGTCATACGGTAGGGGTGGCCGACCGCGATGGCGCCGCCGTCGACATTCAGCCGATCAGGGTCGATGCCGAGTTTGTCGCGGCAGTACACCGCTTGGGCGATCCCGGTGCGCGCCGCCGCCTGGTCGATCGGGCCGTTGCTGCCGTTCCACGCCAAGCACGCGAGGTCCAGTGCCAGTGGATCGGCGGGCCAGTTCGCGCGCCCAACTCGTCGCCGTCGCGATGGGCGGCGGCCCGACGCAGAAGCAGACCCGGTTCGATCATCTGCTGCTCACCATCCACGAGGCGCCGCAGGCTGATGTTCCACGAGACGCCGCGGGCTGCTGTCTAGTTCGGGGTGTCGCCCTCGTAGTCCATATTCGCTGCCTGATCTTCCGTCGTAGCCGATGTTTCGTCGTTCGACTCCGGCTGATCGGCGTCGTCATGCTTGGTCTCGGGGTCCTCGGGACGGTTGGTATCGGGTTCGGAGGTCATGGTTTCCAGCATGCCGCACCCGGTCCCCGGGCGACACCTGGTGTGCTCGGGCGGCTAGATCAGGGCCAGTAGCAGGCTTGTCGCGGCGATGAGGGCAATCCAGATCGCAAGGATCGCGTACGCGGAGTGCGCGGTGCCGAAACATGGGGCGACCTGCCCAGGGCGACGGCGTTTGGCGGGATAGGAGGCGTTCAACGAGATCATCTCCTTCGTAAGCATCAGAGCGTGCGCGCGGCTCGGCGGGGCTACCCGCGGAACGGCTGTATGGGAACGGGAGCGGCGGGTTTGCGTATCTCCTACCAGTGGCTCGCGGTCACCGTGGCGTACCCGGCGACTACCGCGGATATCGGAAGAAGCGGCGCGATCAGCATGATCGTGATCAGTGACATGGAGGACACCTCCCACTCGAGTTCGTTCCTACAGCGCTGCGCTCGTTCCCGTAACTTCCGTTGTACCTGAACCTCAAGTATCCCAACAGGTTTCCCGCCCGATGCGGTGATACACCTCACCGTCGGCCGAGCAGCCCGGAGCAACGCATGCCGAGACCGAGACCCGCTATCACCACCGGGCCCTGCCAAACAGGGGCATCGCGGTTCCGCCGCGGGTGGGGACCAGCATCCACAGCAGTGTCGGAGCGTGGCCGTTGATGGCGCAGGATACCCACCACCGTGCTCACGGTGGACCGTCCCGCATGCTGGAGTTGGGCCAGGCTGTGGCCGTTCGGGCAAGCGTGGATTCGGTTGGAGCTCATCGAGAACGGGGCGAATTCCACCATGGTGCGCATGCTCGAGAAGATCGAGAAGGGCTCAGGGCGACCACTTCCCAGCGCGTTGCAGGCCACCGTGTTGAGACCACGCAACCAGGAGTCACTGGCACGGTTGACCGACCTTGTCGTCACCGGGTACAGAGAGACCCTGACGGGTCGCTAGACCCGCGGGCGTGGGACCGGCGGTCCGCGGGTGGCACGTGATCGACGGCTGCGCCATAGGTTCGGCAGCGTCGGAAGCCGCCGGAGTCATTCCGGCCACGTGCCGGTCAAGC
The DNA here is from genome assembly GCF_046764895.1 of Nocardia sp. CWNU-33. Classification (NCBI taxonomy): domain Bacteria; kingdom Bacillati; phylum Actinomycetota; class Actinomycetes; order Mycobacteriales; family Nocardiaceae; genus Nocardia; species Nocardia sp. CWNU-33. Next base: position 14,570 of record NZ_JBKOQN010000027.1, read on the forward strand.
TTTCGTATCCCGTCGCGCCCGCGCGATCGATCGCGGCCTTGACGAGGCCGAATACGGCGCCCTGCAGTGCCGCTGCTATCAAAACTTCACGCCAGGTGTAGTTCTTTGCAGTAGCGGCTGGTGCTTCGTTCTCGCCTCGAAGAGCGCGCCATACGCGGATGAACACGGCATTGGCCACCAGCCCGCCGACGACGCTGACGAGCATGCCCAGGGGCTTGTAGAGCGCTTTCATTCTGTTCGCCGCCGAAGGATCCACCAGACCAGCAGCGTGGCGACCGCGGCAGTTACGACGGTGGGGACCGGCCGCCGAGCAGCCAGACTCGCGAGTTTGTTGCCGCGTTCGACGACCGGTCGGGGTGCTGCGGACTCGGCCCTGTCGACCAGTTCGCGCGCCTGGGACTTGGCCTGCGTGGCCATCTCGTGTGCAGTATCCCTGGCGCGGGCCGCCTTCTCGGCGGCAGCCTCCGTGGTGTGGACAGCTTTGTCGCGCGCGCTGTCCGCGGTCTCATGCAGTTTGTCCTTGGCTCGCGTCTTCACGTCCAGTTTGTCGGTTAATTCCGAAACTGTGTGTCCCAGTTGCTCTCTGGCTTCATCACGGTCCGCGCGCAGGGCCTCTTCATCGACCGGTCCACTCACGATAGGCTTCGGGGGCTCGGTGACCGTTCGGTCGGGCGGATGTCGTTTGTCAGTCATCGGTGTTTCCCGTCCTTGATAGTTTCGATGTCACGTTTGACACCCTCGACTGTTTCCTGAGGTAGTGGCGGCACAGCCTGCTGGACGTCTCTCTTGCCGAGGATGCCGAGGATCGCGCCGACGACCAGCAACAACGCACCCACGATCAGCGCCGCAGCCCATGCGGGTAGCACAATCGCCAAGGCGAAAATCGCCGCCGCGATCAGGCCGGCCCCACCGTAGAACGCCAGCAACGCGCCCGCTCCGGCCAACCCGGCCCCGCGACCGATCACCTTGCCCTTGTTCTGCACTTCAATCCTGGCCAGCCGAATCTCGTCACGGACGAGCCTGCTGATCTGCTCGGTTGCGTCGGTGACCAGTTGAGCGGTCGACCGCGATTCCGTCGACGGCCCGGTCTGTATTTGCGTCATGTGGCACCTCCCACTCGAGGTGGCGGTACCCGGCCGTGATGGCGGCAAACGCGAACGAACATAGAAACGCCATCGTGACAGTTTCAGAGGACGGCGGGGTGCGGTCACCCAGGGGCGACCGCACCCCGCCGATGCGGACACTCGAGCGTCAGCGCACGGCTCGTCGGCCGGTCGCGAGATTGACCAGGAACAGCAGGATCACCGCACCGCCGAGACAGGTGAAGAAGCTGAACCACAAACCGCCGCCCTGGACATCGACTCCGAACAGCTTCAGCAGGAAACCACCGAGCAGGCCGCCGACCACGCCGACCACGATATTGAGCAGAATGCCCTGCTGAGCATCGGTCTTCATGAACTTGCTGGCGATCCATCCAGCGAGTCCGCCGATAATGATCCATCCGATAATTCCGAGACCGAGCATGGCGTTCTCCTTACTGTTGACGTCGCCGAGACAACCGGCGCTCTTTGCTGCATACCCGCCCCTGCCGAAAGGAAGCAGCGCGCATCAAGATCCTTCGGAGGCCCGGCTAGTTGGACCCACGCGGTTCTCTCCCCCGCGCCCACACCTACGAGCAGCGTCACCTTCTCGGCGCCGTTCAATACATCGGCGGCCTCGGCATCGTGCGACTGTGCGAGACGAATCACGGTGCAGTAGAACCACTCTCGACCGTTGCGCCCGCTATGTCTCCGGGCACGGTCAAGATTGCTACGCCCGGGCGCGACATCGCGGCATTCACTGGCCTGTTCGAACAGGCGCGTCAACTGGGCCTCGCTGGTCACCGTGGCCGTGAATTCGGCGACGTCACGGAAGACCGCGTCGTTGTCCACTTCCTGGAAGTACTAGCTGCAGAGCGGCGTAGACCAGAGACTCTGCCCCGCAGAGCTACCCGCACGGGAATCAATATGACCGTGCCACCTCGATGGCCGAGAACGAGCGCAGCCGCAAATGACGCGAAAGGACTACTTGTCGACGGCCAGCGCTTCCTCCAGCGTGCCGTAGATATCGAGCAACTCGTCGAACCCGGTCAATTCGACAGGCCGCCGGACTGGCGCGGTGGCGACGACCCGCAAGTGCCGTCCGGCGCTCGCCTCCAGCGCTTCGACCAGCACGGTCACCCCGGCCGAACCGAAGAACCCGACCTCGGACAGGTCGATGACGAGCACCGGCGAACCGATGCTCAAGGCTTCGGCCACTGCCGCCGATAACTTCGGCGCCGAGACCATGTCGACCTCGCCGGCAGCGGACAGGACCACCGCAGATTCGTCCGATCGCGTCCGAAGGACCAGCTCTCTTACTTCGTTGCCCACTATTTCGCTACCTCCGGACACAGGGCACCTGCGCGAGCAACTGCTCTTGCATCACAAGTAACCCTACTTGTGAGATTTCTGTGCCGCTGCCTCTACCCTTTTCATGCGGGTAGACGGGCGTGTGGCTAGACGAGCGGCAGGCGGATGTACAGCGTGGTCCCTTGCACACCGGTGTACATGCACACCAGGTCGGCGAGTTGGTTGACGATCAGCAGGCCACGGCCACCGGGAACTCGTGCGGGCGCAGGCAGGCGCCCGGCGAGCGGATTACTGATATGCCCCGAGTCCCGAACTTGGCAGCACAGTTGTCCATCCGCCGGCCATAGCGCGAGAGTGCCGCGCCCGCCACCATGCACCACCGAGTTCGTGGTGGTCTCGGCAATGACCAGTTCCATGTCGATGATTCGCTCCGGAGTCATGCCCGCGTTCCGGGCGTAGTCCACCGCTAGGTGCCTGACGCCGGCCAGCGCCGCACCATCGAACGCGAGCAGCATGGCGGTGCCGGGAGGATCCTCCAGCGGTCGGTTGTACGACGCCACAATGTGCTCGGGATTGTATGCACTACTCACGCTTTCACCGGCGCTGTCGAACAGCGTGGGGTGGGTTGCGCGTGCGTCGGCCAGGACTTCGGCGGAGAGCGACGCGGCGTTGTAGGGGCAGAGAATGGTGACCTCGCACCCGGCAAACGCCGCATTGATCAGTGCTTCGTGCTGAACGCAGGCGGGGTACTCCGTCGCCGAGCGACCGGCCCAGATCGGTTCGCCGATAATGCGAACCCGGCCGGCGGGGTGCGCATCCGCGAAGGCCCGCAGCACCCCGGGAATGATTCGCCCGGGATTGCGTCCCTCGACCGTCATATCCATCAACCGCACCGACTCGCCGTCCGACCCCAGCACGGCGCGCAGCAGCGCCAGATTCTCTGTCGGGACCGCTACCGCGACAGGTTCTCCCTTGGCCAACCCCTCCCGGATGAAACCGATTGTGCCGGAGAGATACTCGTCACTGTCGCGATAGAAGAGCGCCGGATGAACGAAGAGATCAGTCGTGTCGGCCGCGCTCATAAATGAGCTACTTCGATGGCCGCCTCGGCAGGCCAGAATCGCCGCAGCACGCGGAGCACCGACACCGGCGGGCGGTACAGCGCGATCCGCCGATCCGCTACCGCGTCCTGCGAGGCTTCGACGAGGATCAGGGTTCCGCGGGTATCGACGAACCGCATTTCGCATAGGTCCAGGTGGACTTTGTCGGTAGCGGGCAATGCGCTCAGGGCGGCCTGCCAGTCGCCGTAGTTGGTGAAATCGACTTCGCCGACACAGCGCAGGCCCGGGGGCCGGCCCGTCGAATACACGCGCAAGGAGTCCCGGTCAGGGGATAGTGCTACGGAATTCCCGGGATCTCGCCCGGGCTGAGTCATCACCGTCTGTCACTCTTTCTGCCGGTCTCCGGCATCGGAAGCTGCCGCACATGGTACGCGCCACCACATCGGCCGACATTTGCGCGCGATACGGGATGCAAGAATTGCCACCGTGCAGGCACAAGTCCTGAATGTTTGATTGCGGCGACATTTCAGGGTATCCGCGCTGAGTCGGAGCTCGGTATGTTCGTGAGCGAGCCGGAGAGAGTGGGTTGAGTCATTTCCGATCAAATTCGAGGCCACGATCCCGAGGCAGCGGCTGCACGAGGATGAGGACGACGCGGGAGTCCGTTCCGCGGAGCACGGACACAGCGATGTTGTCGCGCAACCCCATACGGAAGCTGAGAGCCGCCCCATCATAGCTGCCGAATCCAGGACAGCCGAGGTGAGCAGTTCCGGGTATCCGTTCGGCAGGCCGGGCCGGCGCTTCGACCGGCGTTCGCCATCCATGGTCGGCGTGGCTGGTACGCCCGTGGCTTCCGCCCTCGGTCGCCGTCACCACGGTCTTCCTGATCGGCAGCGGCATGTTCGCGGGCTGTCTCGCCGGCGGCGATTCCACCGCGGGTGACGCAGGGCGGTGCGCTCATTCACAACGCACCCGATTACGTCAGCCACCTCTCCCCGCGCTATCCGTTCATTCATACGCCCAATGACTGGTACCACCTGCAGGACTGCGTGCAGCAGTCCCTCCGCACGGATTCCTCGCACGTGCTCGGCGATGTTCTGAATGCATCGGTCGCACGGTCCAGGTTCCGCCGGTGGTCACCGTGGTTTCGGTACTGCTGGGCGGCGCACTGCTCGGCATTGTCGGTGCGCTGCTGGCTATCCCGGTCGCCGCGGCGGGCCTGCTGACTATGAACGATACGCTGCTGCCGTCGCTCGACAACCGCTGATCTGCGAAGCGGGCAGTGTTTACGGCCGCTCGGGCGGGGTAGTCGGACTTCGATCTGGAGGTGACATATGTCAAATGCTGTATCCGTCACCGAGGATCGGCCGGAAGGGCCTACGCAGATGAGCGGCCAGTCGTGGAGGCGGGTGCTGCGGAGCACGGCGCGCCGGCTCCTTCACGATGAACTCACGGATTGGGCTGCGGCACTCACATATTACAGCGTATTGTCCATCTTCCCTGGCCTGCTGGTTATTGTCTCGGCGCTCGGGTTGCTCGGTCCCGGCGCCACCGGATCGTTGATAGACACGATCCGCGGAATCGGCCCGGGCAGCGGAACGGCGTTACTGGTCGACGCGATCAAAGAACTCGACGGTGCGCGATCCTTCGCCGGACCCTTGGCGGTCGCAGGTCTGATCACGGCCTTCTGGACGGCCTCCACTTACATCGGCGCCTTCATTCGTGCGGTCAATTCGATTTACGGGCCCGCTGAGGGCCGTCCGCTATGGAAGACCCTTCCGCTCCGGCTGGGACTGACCACAGCGGTGATGCTGCTGGTGGCGTTGTGCGGCATCGGTGTTGTGGTCAGTGGCAGCATTGCCGACCAGATCGGTCACTGGTTCGGGCTCGGGTCGGCCGGAGTGGCGGCCTGGAATATCGCGAAATGGCCCGTGCTGGCTGTACTGGTCAGTGTGGTGCTGGCAATGCTGTACTGGCTGGCGCCCAACGCCCGCCAGCTGGGCTGGCGGTGGCTGACACCCGGCAGCGTGCTCGCGGTGCTGATCTGGACCGCCGCTTCGGCCGGATTCGCCTGCTACGTCACGAATTTCGGTAACTACGACAAGGTGTATGGGTCTCTCGCCAGTGCGATCGTGTTCTCGAGCTGGTTGTGGCTCACCAATGTCGCGGTACTACTCGGCGCGCAGTTCGATGCCGAGCTGGCTCGTGGCCGCCGCATTGAGCAGGGTGGTTCGCCCGATCAGGAACCGATTCTGCCGACACGCGACCCACCGGACGGCGTGGCGGAGAAGGCCATCGATGCTTCTATGTCAAGCCGCAGGTTGATGACGGGTGATGTGGTGCTGCCAAGGTGCTTGATCGGCGGTCATGGTGCGGTGGATGACATCGACGAGATGGCGTTGGAGGATGCGGCGGGCGCCGCCGGCGCCTTTGGCAGGTTCATGCCGGGCGAGTAGCGCCTGAGCGTTCGGGTGGAACCGTTTTTGCACGATGGCTGCGGTGTAGAGGATGCTGTTGAGTCGGCGGTTGCCGCCTCGGTGTACGCAGATCACCGGGCACCTCCCCCATCATGGTGGGATAGCGACGGAGAGGAAACGCTAGTAGGAGACATCGAACCGGTCGATAGTGTGCAGCAGTCCGATGCGAGCCGTCCGCTGCATGCCTTCGAATGATTCGACGCGTCCGGACAAGCTGCGGGCGATGTGGTCGGCACGCGGCCGGTAACGGTCGATCCCCTTGTTGCGCAATAACGTCTCGCCGAGGATCGAGATCTGTAGTCACGGCGTGCCAACTCTTGCAAGGCCGGCTCGTCATCTTCCTAGCCATTCTCATCCATCGAGGCCGTACTGACTGCGGTGAAAAGTCACCTCTATCGGGAAGCCGGAAGCATCAGCGTCGAAGGGCTGCGTGATCGTCCATATCGAATCGGTCAGCGCGTCCAGCATGTTCCAGCCGAATTCGCGTTGATCGAAGGGTGTCGCGGTGTACGAGACCGACGCGACTCGCACCGTCATGGCCCGTTCGTCGTAGGTGAACTCGCACTCGATCTCTGCCCGCGGCGCTGCCGACAGCATCAGTGTGGTCGCTACTTCGTCGAGCGCGACACGGATATCGGTAGCCGTATCGATCGTGAAATCCGCTATGAGGCAGATGGTTTCGGACAGCGCCCGCAGCATGGCCAGCTGTGTCAGTCCGGCCGGCACCCGAACTCCGACCGAGGTGGCCGAGGACGTGAATTCCGGCAGAACGCGCCTGCTGCGCCCATGATCCGAATGGACAAGGCGCAGCGCTGCCTGAGCCGTACGGTCCGAAAACTTCCCGTTCTCTGTGCGCTGTGCGGGTGGTAACTCGGTCACTGTGAATCGCCCCTGGGTACTGGTAGGCAGTCGTGTTCGCTCGATCTCGTATTCCTCCTGTTGCTGGACGTACCCGGTGCGGTCGGGGGAAAACACTGCGGTGTTGAACACTGGATTTGCGGCTATTGCCGTGACTGCAGCGCCTCGTTCGAACGATCCGCCCTAGCTCGGCCCCACGTAGATGCCGACCACACATGTGTCGTCATCGGTGTCGGCGTCGCTGTCGGCGAGCAAGTCGTCCAGACGGTCGTCCAGGCTCCCGGTGAATTGGGCGGAGATCGTAAGCAGTCGCTCCACGCAGTGATCCAGGTTCCGGTCGCGGCGCTCGATCAGTCCATCGGTATAGAGGAGCAGGGTGTCATCCGGTTCCAGTTGGAGTTCGCCCTCCTCGTAGGTCGCCTCCGCCGAAGCACCGAGAATCATTCCTTTCAACGCGGGAAGGCTGGACGCTTGGCCTTTGCGTACCAGCACCGGCGGCAGGTGGCCCGCGCGAGCCCAGCACAGTGCCCGCGTCTGCGGATCGTAGAGGCCGCAGATGGTGGTGGCGAAAATTCTGTCGGTGAGGTGGTGGGCCACCACGTTCAGCCACGTCAGCATCTGTCCTGGGCCCGCACCTGTCGCAGCGAGGCCGCGTAAGGCGTTGCGCAGCACAACCATTCCGGTTGCCGCCGTAATGCCGTGGCCAGCGATGTCCCCGACCGACACCAGAATCTTCCTGGACGGCAGCACGATCGCGTCGTACCAGTCGCCGCCGACCAGGTGGTCCTGCTGGGTTGGCTGGTAACGGACCGCGATACGGAGTCCGAACGCATCGGTCGACGGCTGCGCGTCGGGCATGATCGCCTGCTGGAGTCGGCGCGCCAGCAGACTTTGCTCGGCCGCATGCTCTTCGGTGTGTGTGAGCCGGTCCCGCGTTGCCGACAGCGCGATCTCGGTCCAATGCTGCGCCGACACGTCTTGGTAGACACCGCGAATAGTGAGCAAGTGTCCCGCTGTGTCGAGTACCGGTTCGGCGATGATCCGGCTGTGCCGGGTAACCCCGTCCGGGCGGATCAAGCGAAACGCTGTGGAGGCTGGTCGACGATAGCGCAACAGGGTCCGGAGGAACTGCCGCACCGAGTCCGAGTCGACTTCGTGGACGTGGTCGGGCAGCTGGGCGAGCGGGATAGGGTCAGCGGTTGGCGCCAGCCCGTAGAGGGCGAACAGCTGGTCGCTCCACGTGATCTCGCCGTTGGCAACGTTCTCCTCGAATCCCCCGACCCGACCGAGCCGCTGGGCATGCTGCAACAGCGCCGCCAGCCGCGTCGCCTCGTCCTCCACTCGCCACACCACAAGGACAGCGGCACCGTGACGGCTGATACTCAGGGCTGCCGAGACAGTCAGCGGTATCTGGTCGACCAATTCGGTCAGCATCATCCGATCGGCGCGGTAGCTTTCGCCGGTGGCGAAGACATGCTCGATCCGCTCGAAGAGCCGACCCTCGGATGCTGCCATCGGGTACGCCTCGAAAAGCAACGCACCGCTGATCAGGCCGCGGTGGCGGCCAGCCGGATCGACGAAGCAGGCATTGACGTGGTGGATACGGAAGTCGGCGAGCGCGCCGTTGTCCAGGGAGGGCAGCAGTACCAGCGCAGGATCGAACAGCCCGTCCGCCAGCCGCACAAGATCGGAAACGACATGCCGAGACAGCGGCGGAGCGACAACTAGGTCCGACTCCAGTATATGCGCACACAGCTCCGCCAACGCCTCGAACTGTCGGCGTACCTGCGGCGGTTGCGGTTCGATCGGATGCGGCCAGCACACCTCCAGCACCCCGAGCAGTTTGCCGCCGGCACCCACCGGGATCGCGGCCCGGCCACCAACAAGGTCACCGATCGAGGGCACCCCCGATGCGCCCAGGCTCCCGACCCATAGGGCGTCGCGTTCCACGAGCGCCTGCCGCGCCAGGGTTGCCACTCCCGGTGGCACGTAGCGCCACCGCTCTGCCTCGTGCGCGGCGATCCCGGCGAAACCCACCAGGGACAGCGCCGCGTCAGTGCCTGCGGACCAAATCGCGACGGCCGTAGCACCCAGCGGGGCGACAGCATGCTCGAGAACCGACACCGCCACGCGCTGTGTGTCGCTCGCCGCGAGTAGCCCGCTCTCGGCGGTACGCAGCCGCACGGCAGCCGTCGCCTCGTCGGGTCCGGCGGTCCGCCGCAGGAACTGCCCCACCGCCGCGCTGACCTTGTCCCGCGCCGCCTGGTTGACCAAGTCGGCGGCCAGCTCGAGCTGAGTAATGCCTGCTTGCTCGGACAGGATGTCGAGCTGCAGTGCCGCTTGCGCAGGCCCGCACCGCAATCGCTCCACAAGCACGCCCTTGGCCATCTCCACCAGTGCCCGCCCGTCGGCGGTGGCCTGGGCCTGATAGACCTCCCTGCGCAGCCGTTCCACGGTAGCCGCGAGGCGGGTGAAAACTGGTCGTGCAACCGAACCGCCGGACTCTTCGGAGTCGCGGGCGTTCGAGTCGGCCATCAGGCGCCCAGCCAGTGCTGGATGCACGCGAGCAAAGCGTCCGCGTCCACCGGCTTGGTCACGTAGTCATTGGCGCCGGAGGCGAGGCTCTTGTCCCGATCGCCCAACATGGCCTTGGCTGTCACCGCGATGATCGGCAGCTCCGCGTACTGCGGCATCTCGCGAATCGTCGCGGTCGCGGTGTAGCCGTCCATCTCGGGCATCATCACGTCCATCAGAACCAGGTCCGTCTCCTGGTGAGCGAAAAGTTTATCGATGCCTTCACGCCCGTTCTCGGCATGAAGCACGCTGACGCCGTGCAACTCGAGAATGCTGCTGAGCGCGAACAGGTTTCGGGCGTCATCGTCGACAATGAGGACCGTGCGCCCGGTGAGCCCACCGACCGGCTGCGGCACGGTGGCCGCCGCATCCTCATGACGTACCAAGGGCAGCACGTCGCCCGGCGCTTCCGCGGTGACATGCAACGCGATCCGCTCCCGCAGCTCATCCAGGCTGGTCAGCAGCTCCAGCGGCCGGCGCCCGACGCGTTCCCGCAGGAGGCGCTCCTGCTCAGCATCGAGCCTGCGATTGTGGGCGAGCACCGGAACCCCGCGCAACGCGGTGTCCGCGTCCATCCTTTCCAGAAATAGCAAAGCGGCGTTGTCCGGCATATCCAGTTCCATCACCACGCAGTGGAAGGACTGCGTGGCCATCGCCGCTGCCGTCTCCTCCATTCCGATCACACTGACAACCTGGACGGGACCTCGCGGGTCGTTGCTGTCGGCAAGGTCGGCCACGGCGCTCTGCGCGACCAGTGACAACAGGCCCTGCGATCGTTCCTCTACGACCAGCAGTCTGCGCGGTTGCCCCACTGTGAGGGAAGGCGGCGCGGGGCGGCTGTCAGTGTGAAGAGCGGCCCCGCCCTCCTGGTGGGAGACTTCCTGGAAGTCCGGCCGGGCGACCGGAAGGTACAGGTTGAACGTGCTGCCCCGACCGGGCACGCTTTCAGCAGAGATAACCCCGCCGAGCAGGTACGCGATCTCCCTGCTGATCGACAGCCCCAGCCCGGTGCCGCCGTACTTACGGCTGGTTGTGCCATCTGCCTGCTGGAAAGCGCCGAAGATCGACTCCAGCTGATGCTCGGCGATGCCGATGCCGGTGTCGACCACCCGAAAAGCGATAGCCGGACCATGTCGGCGCACTGTCGCGGGCAGATCACGCGGGTCCGAGGTTTCCAGGCGCAGCTCCACCGCCCCGGTCTCGGTGAACTTCACCGCGTTGGACAGCAGGTTGCCCAGCACCTGCCGCAGTCGGGAGCCATCGGTGAGCAGTTCAAGGGGCAGGTCGGGCGCACTCGTAATCCGGAACCCCAGGCTCTTCTGCGTGGTCATCGGCCGGAAGGTGGCGTCAACGTAATCCAGCAGCTTGCGCAGCGGCACCTGTTCGGGCGTGATGTCCATCTTGCCCGCCTCGACCTTGGATAAATCGAGGATGTCGTTGATCAGCTGCAGCAGATCCGACCCGGCCGAGTGAATGATCCCCGCGTACTCGACTTGTTTGGGTGTGAGATTGCGGGTCGGATTCTGGGCCAGCAACTGGGCGAGAATCAGCAGGCTGTTGAGCGGTGTGCGCAGCTCGTGGCTCATATTGGCCAGGAACTCCGACTTGTATTTCGACGCGAGCGCGAGTTGCTGGGCACGGGTCTCCAGCTCCTGCCGGGCCTGCTCGATCTCGAGGTTCTTGCCCTCGATATCGCGGTTCTGCATGGCCAGCAGCGCCGCCTTATCTTCCATCTCGGCATTCGACCGCTGCAGTTCTTCCTGCCGCACCTGCAGCTCCTCCGAGCGGGCTTGCAGCTCGGAGGTCAAACGCTGCGATTCGGCCAGCAATTCATCGGTTCGGGCATTGGCGATAATGGTGTTGACGTTGACGCCTACCGTTTCCATCAGCTGGTCGAGGAAGTCTCGGTGGGTGCGGGTGAAGCGGTGCAGTGAGGCCAGCTCGATCACGCCGAGCACTTGATCCTCGACCCCGATAGGCAGCACGAGAAGGTTGACCGGTGCGGTCTGCCCCAAGCCGGAGGAGATGGTGACATAGTCGCCGGGTACATCGTCGACCGCGATGGTGCGGCGGCTGCGCGCGGCCTGACCGACCAGAGACTGGCCGAAGGCGAATCGTGGCGCCGTACCTGGCTCCTCCGGGCGTCCGTACGAGCTGATCAACCCCAGCTCCGGGCGCTCGGCCGTGTCGTCGGCCAAATAGAATGCGCCGAACTGCGCCGAGACCAACGGCGCCAGCTCGTCCATGATCAGCTCCGCCACCACATTCAGGTCGCGCTGCCCCTGCATCAGGCCCGAGATGCGGGCCAGGTTCGTCTTCAGCCAATCCTGGTCCTGATTGGCCTTGGTGGTCTCGCGCAACGACTCCACCATCGAGTTGATGTTGTCCTTCAAATCCGCAACTTCGCCGGACGCCTCGACAGTGATCGAGCGGGTCAGATCGCCCTCCGCGACGGCGCTGGTGACCTCGGCAATAGCCCGAACTTGACGAGTCAGGTTGCCCGCCAGCTCATTGACGTTCTCAGTCAACCGCTTCCACGTTCCCGAAACACCCTCGACCTCTGCCTGCCCGCCCAACCGACCCTGCGATCCCACCTCTCGGGCGACGCGGGTCACCTCCGCGGCGAACGCGGAAAGTTGATCGACCATCGTATTGATCGTGGTCTTCAGCTCGAGGATCTCGCCGCGAGCGTCCACATCGATCTTGCGGGTCAGGTCGCCCTGCGCGACCGCGGTGGTCACCTGGGCGATATTGCGGACCTGGCTGGTCAGGTTGTTCGCCATGGAATTGACGTTGTCGGTCAGGTCCTTCCACGTGCCAGCCACGTTCGACACGCGGGCCTGGCCGCCGAGCATGCCTTCGGTACCGACCTCACGAGCAACGCGAGTGACCTCGTCCGCGAATGCGGACAGCGTGTCGACCATCGTGTTGATCACCCCGGCCAGCGTTGCGACCTCGCCCTTCGCCTCCACGGTGATCTTCTGGCTCTAATCGCCGCGTGCCACCGCGGTGGCGACCTGAGCGATCGAACGCACCTGGCTGGTCAGGTTGGAGGCCATGACGTTGACATTGTCGGTCAAATCCTTCCACGTGCCTGATGCACCGCGCACGGTCGCCTGGCCGCCGAGGTTGCCTTCGGTACCGACCTCTCGGGCGACGCGGGTGACCTCATCGGCAAAGGAAGAGAGCTGGTCGACCATCGTATTGATGGTCTCCTTGAGCTCCAGGATCTCCCCGCGCGCGTCCACTCGAATCTTCTGGCTCAGATCGCCACCGGCGACTGCGGTGGCGACCTGAGCGATCGAACGCGCCTGCGCAGTGAGGTTGCCGGCCATGAAGTTCACCGAGTCGGTCAAGTCACGCCAGGTACCCGAGACACCCTTGACGTCCGCCTGACCTCCCAGGATGCCTTCCGTTCCCACCTCGCGGGACACGCGGGTGACCTCATCGGCAAAAGAGGAGAGCTGGTCGACCATCGTATTGATGGTCTCCTTGAGCTCCAGGATCTCCCCGCGCGCGTCCACATCGATCTTCTGCGACAGATCCCCTCGTGCCACAGCGGTGGCGACTTGAGCGATATCGCGCACCTGGCTGGTCAGGTTGCCCGCCATCGCGTTCACCGAGTCGGTGAGGTCCTTCCAAGTACCGGACACACTGGGCACCTCGGCCTGTCCGCCCAGCCGCCCGTCCGTGCCAACCTCGCGCGCTACACGAGTAACTTCGGAGGTGAACAGGGAGAGCTGGTCAACCATACCGTTGAACACGGCGGCGATCTCGCCGAGCAGACCGTCGGCGTCGGTAGGCAACCGGGTACCGAAATCACCGTCGTGCACGGCCGTCAAACCAGCCAGCAGCCGGCTCAGCTCGACCTGGTCCGGAGCTGCGGCGGCCTGCTTCGAAGTGGTGGGTACCGGGTCTGCCATATCCGTCATTCCATCCTCGCTCTGGTTGACCGATCCGCGCCGACGTGAATCCGGTCCAAGTGCAACACTTGCGTCGCGACGCCCCTGACGACATCGGTGACGAGCGATGAGTTGCTGGATTCGACACCCTGCAGAAGGAGACTCTACGTCTATGAACGTTCGTGCATGAATCCATTGGCGCACAGGTGATCAGGCCGCGAACGGCCGGTGCCGAATCCTGTCGCACCCGATCACAGCGAACATCGCCGCCAGGCGAGATGCCCAGAATTTCCGCGCCGTCAGCGCCTACACGAACACCACCGACTACGGATCCGCCGACACCTTGTTCGCCAGCAGCTATTTGCCACTGCCAGTCCAGTGGCAGTGCCCGGTGAGCAGCAGGTCGGCGGTCGTCCGCCACAGGTTCGTCGTGTTGGATTTGGTTGAGCTGTTCGAGCAGGACTGCGAGGAGTCCGGCGCTGTCGCGGACGAGCCGGGCGTCTCTATGGACCAGAGAGCCCATGAGCGTGCCCGGTTGCGAGAGCCGCCAGTTCGTCAGCGCCTCACGAGTGCGTGCCTCCTGCAATAGCCAGCTGTCCGGGTTGAACGGGGCTCTGCGGGCTGCACGAAAATCAAGTTCCTCGAGTCGAATCCGGCGACCAACCAGATGCGAGCGGTCCAGGGTAGGCGCGACGTCACCCGCCATTGCGAACCTGGTAATGGTCGAGTCCGGCTTCGCCGTCGGCCTGCTGGAACGCTTCCTCCACATGCCAGCGAGAACCCGCTGTCCAGGCCAGATCGACCAGCCGCGCCAGGGCCGGACTATAGCAGATGTATAGGCGATCTCGGCCGGGTCGCTGATGCTGCGCCGGGCCAGCAGCCAGTGCCCGCGCCCGGTAGCCCACCTGCCGTCGATCTGGCGGCGTGCCCAGTCGTATTCGCGGGGTCCGTGCGCGCCGGGCGCCGACCGAGAGTCGCTGCCAGGTTCGGTCGACGAATTCGGCGACCAACTCATCGGCCCGGCGCTGTGCGGTCGGCGCGGGTAGTTATCCGGGCGTCGCAACGGATGCCATCACGTAGAACACGGTCGTGGAAGTGACAGGCGGACGTCACATCTGACTGTCACCGGTGGATCCGCCGACCGCCTGTCACAGCCAGGTCGGCGGACCGTCGATATCACCTTCCACTTGCACGCCAACCGAGCCGCGTCCGGCGGCCCATCGGACCACCGCCGGTAGCGGGCCGGAGACGATTCCGCCCGGTGACGACTCCTGCTGCACGACAATGGAAGACCGGCCGTCGACTGACAGAATGAGACCCGCGCCGAGGGCTTTCTTCTTCCACATGCCGACGATGTCGATGAGCAGCGAGTCGAGAACATCGTCGGGAAAGTCCGTGAAGCGGCCGCCGTTGTCCAGGTCGACCGCGTGGATCCACACCTCACGAGTACGCATCCACGCGGTTTCCGACGCCTCGACGAGGCGCCCCTGCGCCGTGCGCACTTCGGCCGACCATGCCGATTCCGGCAGCTCACACCACTTCTCGTTCAGCCGAGCAACGGTGTGGTCGAAGAGGTTTCGCAATGCCGCCGCGTTGAGAGTTGCGCCCTCGCCGATCTCACGATTCCGTTGATCGGCGCAGGTGTACATCGGCGTCTCGATGCCGGTCGCCGCCCAGTCCAGCACCCGGCACAATGCTGCGGCGTTGTATCCGACGTGGGCCAGCAGGTGCCGGTGAGTCCAGCCCGGCAGCAGGCAGTCACCGTCGAGGTCGTCGTCGACCAACTCGGCGAGACGTTGTGCGAAGTACGCAGTGCCACGGCGGGCGATCAACAACCGCTCGGGCAACGTCAGATCGTGAAAGCTCACGGACGCCTCGCTTCTACTTGACGATCGTCTTGTTCTTCACCGATCCGAGACCTTCGATGCGCACCTCGACGGTCTGTCCATCCTGGATGTAGACGGCCGGTTTGCGGGCGTGTCCGACGCCACCGGTGGTGCCGGTGATGACCACGTCTCCGGGCTGCAGAGTGACGATATGCGAGATGTATTCGACCAGTTTCGGCGGTGTGAACACGAGATCGTCAGTAGTGGTGCTCTGCACGACCTGCCCGTCGAGTCTCGTCTCGAGCGCGCCACCGAAGGAGTACGAGTCGGTTGTGGTGAGGAACGGGCCGAAGCCGCTGGTCTTCTCGAACGTCTTGCCCTGATCCCATTGCAAGGTGCGGTACTGGTAGTCGCGCATCGTGTAGTCGTTGATCACCGAGTACCCGGCAATATAGGCGGAGGCGTCGATCTCGGACACCTGGTAGGCCCGCTTGCCGATGACGAAAGCCAGCTCGCCTTCCCAATCCAATTGCGACGCAGCATAAGCCGGGACGATCACGTCGTCGTAGGGACCTATTAGCGCTTCTTTGAACTTGGCGAACAGCGTGGGGTATTCAGGCAGATCACGACCCATTTCCTTGATGTGTGTGGCGTAGTTGAGCCCGACGCAGACGATCTTTCCGGGATGCGGAACCACCGGCGCGTAGTCGGCGCCGGAGAGGTCGAGGGTGGCACCCGCGGCGTTCTCCGCCAACGTCTTCCAATTCTCATCGTCCATCAGAGCGGACAGGTCGGCGAACCCGTCGATGACGGTGGCACTGGCATCGTCGTCGACCCGCACGGCGGCAGTGGCACCTTGGAGACGCAGGGTGGCAAGTTTCATGATTGGTCAGGCTCCTTCGGAAATGTGGGTGCGGGCGAGGTGCAGGCGCTCGACGATGGGCGCGTCGGAGAACGCGAAGAGATCGAACTCGCTGTCGGCGCGGATGGACCATTCCGTCCACGACGGAACGACGATCATGTCGCCCTTACTCACTGCGCGGCTCTCCCCGGCGAGAACGAATCGGCCCGATCCCTTGAACACCTGGTAAACGGTCGACCCAACCTGGCGACGCGGACGAGTGTGCGCGCCCTCGCGCAGGCGATGAAATTCCGCCCGGATCGTCGGCATCACATCGCCACCGGTTGTGGGGTTGGTGTAGCGGACCGCTGCATGTCCGGGCTCGGTGGTGGCCGCATAGCCCTCGTCTTCGAGCGCCAGTTGCTCCCGTAGAGCCGCATCGGTGTGCTCCCACCGGTATGCGGCGATCGGCGAGCTCGTTTTCGCGCCCAACCCCACCAGCGGTCGTAATCCGGGATGCGCCCACAACCGCTCGGAACGCGACACGTCCGGCATCGAGTCGTCGGTGACGCCTTCGGATCCGAATTCGAAAAACCCGGTATCCGTGTAGTGCACGAATGGGATATCGAGTCCGTCGATCCACGCCATCGGTTGATCGGTCTCATTGTGATGGCCGTGGAAATGCCAACCGGGAGTAAGCAGGAAATCGCCGCGGCGCATCGCGACCGGATCGCCGTTCACAACCGTCCATACTCCCGCACCCTCGACGACGAACCGGAAAGCGTTCTGCGCGTGCCGATGTTCCGGCGCGATCTCCTTGGGTCCCAGGTATTGGATCGCTGCCCACAACGTCGGCGTCACGTACGGCGCCCCACCCAGACCGGGATTGGCCAGGGCGATCGCACGCCGCTCTCCCCCACGGCCCACCGGCACGAGATCACCCGCGCGTTCGGCCAGCGGATACAACGTCGACCACTTCCAAACGAACGGCACAGCCTTGGACGTGGGCGTCATCGGCATGAGGTCGCCCGGCTGGGTCCACAGCGGGTTCAAGTGCGCGCCCTCGAAATCCCGGTAGAGCTGTTCGAGAGGAGCATCGTCGAGGCGGGGCTCGGTGTCAGTCATCGGTTCGTCACTTTCGTCGGATGCGTCAGCGGCATCGATGTGGTCGTCGGCGCGGCTTCGCTACGGCGCCAACGTCTCACGTTCGTTCATCAGCCGGTCGCGGATGTCGTCGCGAAGGGTCTTCTTGTCGACTTTTCCCACCTTCGTTGTGGGGATCTCGTCGATGATGACCAGCCGCTCAGGGAGTTTGAACCGGGCGACGCCGGCAGCATTCATTACGGCGAGGATGTCGTCGAGGGTGACCTCGTGCCCGGCTGCCTGCGAGATGTATAGGCACAGTCGCTCGCCGAGAACCGAATCGGGCATGGCCACGGCGGCCGCCATGTCGACACCGTCGATCTGGTAGGCGAAGTTCTCGATCTCTTCAGCTGAGATCTTCTCGCCCCCTCGGTTGATCATGTCTTTGTCGCGCCCGGCTACGACGAGGTTCCCATCCGGACGCCGGATGACGATGTCCCCGCTGGAATACCACCCTTCGGCTGTGAACGCGCGGGCATTGTGCTCGGCCGCGCGGAAGTACCCACGCGGGGTGTAGGGACCGCGGGTGAGCAGGGCGCCGGGGGTGCCGTCGGGAACCGGATCACCCTTTTCGTCGACGACAGCGATCTCGTCGGCCTCGCTCACCGGGCGGCCCTGCGTGGTGATGATGATTTCGGGGTCGTCGTCGAGCCGAGTCATGTTGACCAACCCTTCGGCCATCCCGAACACCTGCTGCAGGCGTGTGCCGAGGATCGGCTCAACGCGTGCCGCGAGTTCGTCGGGCATCCGGGAGCCGCCGACTTGCAGGACGCGCAGAGTCGTTCCGGTGTAGGTGTGATGTTCGCGCTGGTGTTCGATCCATGCCTGGGCGACGGCCGGAACGGTCGCGGCGACGGTGACGCCTTCGGCGTCAATGGCACGCAGCGCTCGTTCAGGCGCCGGCGAGGGCAGCATCACCGTCCGCCCGCCCGCGAAGAGCGCGCCCAGGATACCGGGGCATGCGAGCGAGAAGTTGTGACTGCTGGGCAGGGTGCCCAGATAAACTGTGCCGGAATCGAATCGAGAGACCGCATTACAGCGGAGGATGTTGTAGACGTAGTCGTTGTGGGTGCGGACAATCAGCTTCGGGAGTCCGGTGGTGCCGCCGGAAAGCAGCAAGCACGCTACGTCGCTGCCGTTCGGCTCGTAGTCGGCTTCTACGAAGCGTGGTGTTGTGTCCATTCCCGCACGAAGTGTCAGTTCGGGTGCGTAGCGGGTATCGCGGGGCGACAGCGCGCCGTGGACCAGTACGGTTCCTACGCTGGGCACCTCTGCGGCGACCTGCTGGGCGACTTCGCGCAGATCGGTGTCGCGGTCGGTGTCGGCGACGACGATGGCGGTGGCGTCCGACAGCGACGCAAGGTGGGTCAGTTCGTGCCGCCGGTGCGCGGGCAGGGCCATCACGGGAACAACGCCGATGCGCAAGCAAGCGAGCGTCAGCGCGACGAACTCCCAACAGTTCGGCAGTTGCAACACAATTCGGTCGCCGGGTGCGATGGACAGGTCCAGTAAGTACTGTGCGCAGGAAGCGGACTTGTCCCACAGTTGCCGGTAGCTCAGACGGGTCGGCCCGTCGACGAGCGCGATATCGTCGGGCCGGCGCTCGACCTGCCGTGCGACATGTGAGCCGAGTGAGGTTTCCTCCCAGTAGCCGGCTTTGCGGTAGCGCTGCTCGAATTCCTCGGGCCACGGCACGACGCCTTCGATCGTCACACGGGCGCGGCTGTTCATTGCGACTCTCCTTCGAGTGCGATCTGCCGGTTCGGTGCCGCCACGATGACGGCGTCAAGCGCGATCAGTCCGGTTGGCGTCAGTCGCAGCGGGTTGATCTCGATGTCGCCGATGTCGGCGTGGCTGGTGAGGTAGTCGGCCAAAGCAATGGCGACTCGCGCGAATTCGTCGCGGTTCAACACCGGGCCGCCACGCCAACCGTCCAGCAGCGGAGCGCACTGGAGATCGTCGAGCATGGCCGCTGCGCCGGCTGCAGTGAGATCGCCGCTGCGAATGGTCACGTCCCCGATCGCCTCGGCCGCTGTGCCGCCGAGCCCGGCGACGACGATCGGTCCGAACACCTCGTCGTGGCGTACGCCGAGAAACAGGTCGACGCCGGGCTCGGCCATGGTCTCGACGAGGTAGGCCGGGGAATCGATGGCGTCCAGTGCATCGAGCGCGCTGTCGAGTTCCTGCGGAGTCCGGATACCGAGGTGCACGCCGCCGATGTCGGTCTTGTGCAGGACACCGGCGTCGAGGATCTTCACCGCCACGGGCAACGATAGCTCGGTCAGCGCTTGGTGAGCAGTGTCGCGGTCGGGGCATGCCCGCCGGCGCGGAGTCGTGATCGCTAGAGCGTCGAGCAGATCCTTCGACGTTGCTTCGTCGGCGGGCAAGTTGATCACAGGCAGCGGCGGATGCGTAGCGGTCCGGGTACCCGCATCGACAGCGCGTAGGAATCGGCTGCGGGCGTCGTGAACGAGGGCGCGGATCCCCGTCGCGAGGGCAGTCGGGCTGGACACAACCGGCACACCGATACCGGCCGCCGCCGCCGCGGTTTTCGACACGGCTTCGGCCGGGCCACCGACGCCAAGTACGACAGGCATATCGGCGTGCACGCCGGCTTTGCTCACGGCATCGGCAAGGTCGATGGCATCGGGCTCGGCGAGTGCGTACACCGCGAGCGCGCTGACCTCCGGGTCGGAAGCGGTCGCCGAGAGCACAGTGCTGAATGTTGCGCCGGGCCGTCCGGTGTCGACGGGATTCGCCTGGAATGTCATCGGCGGCAACAATGTCGACAACCTCACCTGCACAGACTCGGACAGTGTCGGCACGCGAACATTGCGGGCAAGCAGCTCGTCAAGGATCATCAATCCTGGGCCGGCCTGGGCTGTGACCACTCCGACACCCGGCGACGCCGCAGCAGGCAGCCGCGTCCGGCTCAGGACCGCGAGCGCATCGACCAACTGCTGTTCGGAATCGACGACGACCGCACCTGCCTCCGTCAGCAGAGCGCGAGTGGTCCGCCATGACGTCGCGAGAGCACCGGTATGCGACTCGGAGAAAGCCGAAACGTCGCTGCGTCCGACGACAATCGCCACGATCGGTTTGACTGCGCTCACGGCACGGACTGCCGACAGCAGCGAGCGACCGTTACCTACGGACTCGACATGCAGCGCGACGGCTGTGATCGATGGATCACGGCGCACGTGTTCGAGTACGTCGACGGCCGTGACGTCGACACAGTTTCCCAGCCCGACCCCGAGGCCGAGGCCGACTCCGTGCTCGGAAAGCAGAAAGGACAGAGCGTGATTCATGCCACCGCTCGCCGCGACCACGGCGACACTGCCCGGAATGATGTGTTCGACCGTCGGCACGAAGCTCACTGTCGTACTCGCGGGGCGGAAGAAGCCCGACGTGTTGGGCCCGAGTAGCCGGATGCCGGAGCTGGAGGCGATGTCGGCAAGCTGGTTCTGCAATGCGGCGCCGACGGCGCCTGCTTCGGCGAACCCACCCGAGCAGATCACTGCTGCGCCGACTTCGCATTCCGCTGCCTCGCGGACAGCGTCGGGGGTCGCGACAGCGGGAATGCAGAGCACCGCCAAGTCGATCGGCGCGCCGTTCGCTTCGGTCGCGGCGCGCAGCGACACGTGGAAACCGTCGCCTTCGCCCTTCGGGTTGATGCCGAAGATCGTCAGCGAGCCGTCGCTGCCACGGTTGACGGCATCCAGCATCACCGACCCCAGTTTCCCCGGTGCCGTGGACGCACCGACGACGGCAATCGACCGTGGGCGGAAAAGGCGATCCAATCGGGTGTCGGGCGTGGTGGCAGCCTGCATGTGCGCGAAGGTCATTTCGCCACCTCACCGTGAGTGCGGACCCGAGAGCGGGTTTCCGAGTCGGGCTCGAAAGCGACGGCGTCGGCGCGGCCGGAAAGGATCAATGTCGTGGCACAATCGCGTTCATCGACGGCCCGGCGAGCGCGGACCGAGGTGGGCTGGTCGACGACGACGGCTGGAAGCCGGTGATTCAGGCGCACATGTTCGGCGCACAACACCCGGGACAGCGCAGTCCCCGCCCGCACGACGACGGCATCAGGTCGGTGCGCACATACATTGTCCAGCGAGGTACGAGTTGCGACATCCAGCGAGGTGCGGTCGACATCTGGTGCGGTGAAAAGCGGTAGTGCAGCAGCACCGTGTACGTGCGTCGCGGCGGATACCACAGTGGTGCCGTCACTGAGTCCGATGCTCTCATCGGAGTATTCGGTCACCGTCAACAAACGGGAATCGAGAATGCGGTCTCCGAGCGTAAGAGCCGTGTCCAAAGGCGCGGCACCATGCTCATGGTGCCAGGCCTTTTCGGTCTCGAGAACGAAGCCCGGATCCCGCACACGCATCTTCTCGGCGGAGATGGCGCGACTGAAGAAGTGGAACCCGAACTGCCAGGGTTCGAAGGCGCGGTGGTACTCACCGAAGTGGTCCCACCACGACAGGCTCGGCATGGACGAATCCTGAATCTTCGCGACCTGTGGGAGCCGTATCTCCTGAAAACCAGCCAGCGCTTTATCGAGATCGTCAGGATGCTCGTGCAGCGTTCGAGCCAGCACCGCGGCATCTTCCATCGCCATCTTGGTACCGGATCCAACCGAGAAGTGCGCCGTATGGACGGCGTCTCCGAGGAATACGACGGGCGTTCCGTGCGGCGCGTGGGTGTACCAGCGGTCGGTGCGGCGGGTGCGGAAATTCGCCCAGCGGGAGTTGTTGGCCACCAATTGGTGTCCGTCTATCTGATCGGCGAACAGTTCCTCGAGGTACCGCTGAGTCACCAGATCCGACTCACCCTGAGGAGCGCAGACGTTGAAGCCGTCCAGTCCCGCACGACGCCATGTGTCTTCGTCGGTCTCCACGATGAATGTGCTCAGTCCCGACCCGATCGGGTATGCGTGTGCTGCGAAGTTGCCGTGTTCGGACTGCTTGTGCAGGAAGGTCAGACCAGCGAACTGGAATGTCGTACCGAACCAGATGAACTTGACCGCGGCCTCATCGACGGAATGTCCGAGTTCTTCGGTAAATCGTTGCCGCGTCGAGGAGTTCGTTCCATCCGAGGCAACTATCAAGTCGTAGCCCTGCTGGGTGTCGAGCAGGTCGACATCGACGGTGGCCGCGAAATGCAGCCGCGCGCCCAGTTCGGTTGCACGCCCGCGTAGCGCATCCAGCAGTACGCGCCGGTGCACGGCAGACATTCCATTGCCCCCGGCGGCCATCGTCGTGCCCTTGCTGCGGACTTCGATCGTGTCCCAACGCCGTCCGTGAGCGGCGAGCGTGTCCCGCAGGATCGGATCGACCCGATCGACGTTGTCGAGTGTCGCGTCGGAGAACACGACTCCGAATCCGAACACGTCGGATTCGTTGTTGCGCTCGAAGACATCGATATCACTGCCAGGAACGGTTTGGGCCAGTGCGATCGCGGTGAACAAGCCGGCCGGTCCGCCGCCGATGCAGGCGACGCGCAGTGGTGCCGCGGCGGCGGGTGGGTTTCGGTCTGGGATTGACATGGCCGCCCTTCGTGTGACTGGGCCCGGATCTCGGGCGGAGGCTCAACCAATTATGTGACAACCTTTCTCGAATCGTCAACACATTTGTCACATATTGCCGTTAGCAACATCGGGCCCGCTACCGACGATGTCCGCGACGAAAGCTTCCGCCGCCGGGAGAAGGATGTCGTGACATTCGCTGAACACATCGTGAGCGACACGACCACGCCACCCCGGAGGAAGCAGCATCTCGGGCAGATCGGGATCGCGGAAGGGATACCGCCGATAGCTTTGAATCAACCTCATGCGCTCGATCAGCGCCTGCTTGCCGCCGAGACCGCGGCGGTACCTGACCAAAAGCGGCTGGAACTCTCCGATGAAGTTCTGATAGTCGGTGTCGAGCCCGCTCAGATCCCAGCACCGCTCGGCCACAAGGCGATCGCTGGGCAGCCCACCGGTCTGGCTGCGCAAGAACTGGATGCGCAATTCGTCGTCGCCGGAAAGCATTTCACGTAACTGCTTCTCGCGATCGTGCGGCGAGAACCACGCCGTTCCACCGTAATGCCCGAATCCACACCAGGTCAGCGCCGTCTCGATGCGTTTGCGTCGCTCGCGATCGAGATTCGACTCGTCGACGAGCGCCTGAGCCCACGTTCGATCCCAATCGTCGAAGTGGCGCTCGAAGATCCGCGCGCGCCCGTCATCGAGCAGGCGCCAACTCTTCTCATTGAGCAGATAGGACACCTCACGCCCGTTCTTCGCCGAGTCGAACCACCCGTCTTTGCGTAGCCGTGTCATCACGACCCTGACGGTGGCCGGCTCGATGTCGAACGCGCCCATCAAGGTCGTGAGGGCACCGAGCTTGGCCGACCCCCCCGTGTAGCGGAAGTACTCGCCGTACAGATCGAACACGAGTGCCCGTGGTCGCATCCCTGTCATCCCTTCACCCATGATCGATACCCGACCATAAAAATGTGTCACATATGTTGACATTCTATCGAATCATGTCACATAGTGACTGTGCTCACATAACTTCCGACGCCTGCGCCGACCCGCGCACCACGGACGCACCCCACTGGTCGCGACCGGACTCAGCGAATGCCTCCAGGCCACCACACATCACGGAGGAACAGGTGACCATCCGAACCCCCATCACGTCCACCGACAGCGGCGGCCGACGATCGAGTGCATCGATCGTGGCACTCTGCTTCGTGACTATCGTCTACGACGGCTACGACCTGGTCGTTTACGGCGCCACAGTGCCCTCACTTCTCACCTACGAACCATGGCAACTGACTGCCGGCCAGGTCGGCACGATCGGCAGCTACGCACTCGTCGGCATGCTGCTGGGCGCCTTGATGTCGGGGTGGCTGTCGCCGAGGATCGGCGCACGGGCCATAGTGCTGGGTTCGCTGATCTCATTCTCGGTGATGATGGGACTGAGCGCGATCGCGCCGAACCCAGAAGTATTCGGACTGTTGCGATTCTTGGGCGGCCTCGGCCTCGGCGGCCTCGTGCCGACTGTCATCGCGCTGACAGTCGAGTACTCGCCGCGGTCGCGCCGACAGTTCAACAACGCGCTGATGTACAGCGGATACTCGGTCGGCGGCGTCGTCGCCGCACTCGCCGCACTCGCGCTACTACCCGAGATCAGCTTCCGCATCATGTACGCACTCGGGCTGTTGCCACTGGTCACCATCGTTCCATTGGCCTGGAGGCTTCTACCCGAATCACTCGCATACCTCGTCGGCCGAAACCAAAACGCACAAGCGCGCCAACTCGCCGACAAGTACGGCGTCGAACTCCCCGTCCCGGCTCCGTCGACGACCACATCGACCGGCAGCATTGCCCGGGTACTGACCGGACGGCGACGAATCTCGATGCTGCTGTTCGTCATCGCATCGTTCTGCGGCCTGCTGCTCGTCTACGGCGTCAACACCTGGCTGCCAAACATTATGCGACAGGCCGGTTACTCCCTCGGTAGCTCACTGAGCTTCCTGCTCGTGCTGAACCTCGGAGCGATCGTCGGCGCACTCCTCGCCGCAAAGGCTGCCGATCGCCTCGGTAGCAAACCCGTGACCGTCACCGCGTTCCTGCTCGCCGTCCTTGCCATCCTGTCCCTCGGAACCGGGCTGCCGCTCTACGCGGCCATGGTCATGGTTGCCGTCGCAGGACTCGGCACTGTAGGCACTCAGATCCTCGTCAACGGTTATGTCGCAACCTATTTCAGCGACAACGAGCGAACATCCGCCCTCGCATTGTCGCTCGGGCTCGGCCGTGTCGGCGCCATCCTCGGCCCCGTCCTCGGCGGCTGGATCGCATCGTCCGCGCTCGGCGTCGAATGGAACTTCTTCGTCTTCGCCGCCTTCGCGGCTCTCGGCTGCCTCGCGATCGGCCTCGTCAGCCGTTCCGGTGCGGCCGTACGACTTCACTCTGAGCAATCACTCGTGCAGCAACCTCGAGCAAACTCACCCGCATAACGAGCAACAAGTGCCGAAGACCTTCGTACTCGTCCACGGAGCATGCCACGCCAGCCGGAGCTTGCGGCCGGTGGCCGAACATCTACACGCCCAAGGACATCGGATCTGCGCGCCGACCCCGCCCGGTCGAGGCCGCAACCAACTAGCCGACAACCAGCCACGCCGAAAGTAGAAAATTCATGTCCACCACAGTCACCGCCGCAGTCGCCCGCAGTACCGGTAGTCCGCTGACCATCGAACAGTTGACACTCGACGATCTGCGTCCGGACGAAGTACGGGTACGTATGGTTGCCACTGGTATCTGCCACACCGACGCCATCGTGCGCGACGGCATCTACCCGACTCCCCTGCCTGCCGTTCTCGGACACGAAGGTGCAGGTATCGTCGACGCGATCGGCGACGCGATCACCACAGTCGAGGTCGGCGACCATGTCGTGTTGTCCGCGGCGTACTGCGGCCGCTGCCGCCAATGCCATGCGGGGCGAATGGCGTACTGCGAGAACCTGTTCGAGCAAGACTTCGGCGGACATCGCCGTGACGGTTCGACCGCGCTGCGGTCGGGCGACAACGCGATTTCCTCGCACTTCTTCGGTCAATCCTCGTTCGCCACGTACGCCAACGTCGTCGAGACCAGTGTCGTCAAAGTCGACCCCGATGCGCCGCTGGCCACACTTGCACCGCTCGGTTGCGGACTACAGACTGGCGCCGGCGCTGTGCTCAACGACCTGCGGCCCGAGCCGGGAACCTCACTCGCCGTATTCGGAACTGGCGCGGTCGGGTCGGCCGCGATCATGGCCGCACGGGTGGCCGGCTGCACCACCGTTGTTGCTGTCGACCTTCACGATTCCCGACTCGAGCTCGCCACACAGATCGGTGCGACCCACACAGTCAACGCCGCCAACACCGACGTCGTGGACGAGTTGATGAAGGCAACAGATGGCGCCGGGATCCACTACGCCATCGACACCACCGCGGTTCCCGCCGTACTCCGACACGCCGCCGAGGCGCTCGGAATCGGGGGGACACTCGCTCTGGTCGGCGCAGCGGCACCCGGCACGGAGGTGAACTTCGAAATCGGCGCGTCCCTGGTCAAAGGCTGGACGTTCAAGACGGTCATCCAGGGCAGCTCGGTGCCACAGATCTTCATCCCGCGCCTCGTCGAACTGTGGAAACAAGGCCGATTCCCCTTCGACAAGCTGATTCGTCATTACGCACTGGCGGACATCAACACCGCGTTCGCCGACTCCGCCAACGGATCGACCGTCAAACCTGTCGTCGTTTTCTGATGACCCGTTCCACCACAAGCGAATTCCGAACAAACGACTAGCAAGGAGACATGCGCGATGACCACCACAACCGAGGTTCTGTCGATAGGTCACCTCATCGGTAGGACCATGACCGGCGTCGACGCCTTCGAAGAGGTCCGTGATCCCGGTCGACTCGACGATGTTGTCGCACGCGTGGCAGTCGGCACCGCCGCCGATGTGAACAAAGCGGTCGAACTCGCCCACAACGCATTTCAGTCCTGGAAAAAAGTCCCACCAGCCCAGCGAGCTCACCTGTTGCTCGAGGCCGCCGACATCCTCGCCGGCTCGGCCGACGATCTTTCACCCCTACTCGTTCGCGAGCATGGCGGCGTGCTCTGGGAAGCCCAGACAGACTTCGCACTCGGAACCGGTGTGCTGCAGCACACCGCAAGTCTCATCGACGACTTCTTCACTCCGAAGCAATACGACGACGCCGAGAGCTTCATCAGTATCGAGCGAGTTCCGCGGGGGGTCGTCGCGGCAGTCGTTCCGTGGAATATGCCGGTCGTGCTCACCATGATGAAACTCGCGCCAGCGCTCGCAACGGGAAACACCATTGTGCTCAAGCCATCTCCGTTCGCACCCGCGGCACTGACCCTCGCGCTGCAGCGGATCGCGCGCCAGCTGCCCGAGGGTGTCGTCAACGTCGTTCACGGCGACGCCGATGTCGGGCAGGCGCTCACCTCGCATCCACTGGTCCGGAAAGTGGGCTTCACCGGTGGCACCGCCACGGCCCGGCGGGTGATGGCTTCCGCAGCCGGAACGATCAAGAACCTGACGCTCGAGCTCGGCGGCAACGACCCCGCCGTCGTCCTCGACGACGTGGACATCGACGGGGCGCTCGACCGGATGCTCAAGGGGGTCTTCACACGAACCGGGCAAATCTGTTTCGCGGTCAAGCGAATCTATGTCCCCCGCAACTTGTACGGCGCCTTCGCCGACGCCTTCTGCGAACGCGTCGACCAGTACGCGGTAGGCCACGGCCTCGACGAGAACGCGGGCTTCGGACCACTCAACAACAAGACACAGTTCGACAGCGTTACCGCGCTGATCGAGGAAACCAAGAACTCGGCCGCGACCACCGTGCAACTCGGCCGAAAGCTGGACTCGGCGCGGAACGGGTACTACGTGCTGCCCCACGTTGTACGCGACGCCGAGCACTCGGCGCCGATCAGCAACTGCGAGCAGTTCGGCCCGATCATTCCGCTCATCGCCTACGACGACGAGGAGCAGGTCGTGCAGTGGGCCAACGACTCCGAGTACGGACTGGCGTCATCGGTGTGGACCACCGACATCGATCGCGGACTCACGATGGCCAGGAAGATAGAAGCTGGAAGCACCTTCATCAATACGCACGCATTCGAATCCTTGGATCTGCGGATGCCGTTCGGTGGCGTCAAACAAAGCGGTATCGGACGTGAGTTCGGCACAGCCGGAATGAGTGAGTATGTCGAAGACCATGCCATCCGCGTATTGAAGTAACAGCAGGCCGAGTCGCCCCAGACAGCAGCGACCACACGACCGCGACCTGCATGACCGACGCGGTCGTGTGCAACAGCCGACAACCCTCGGACCACAGGGGCAACAGCCAGAAGAGGATTCCCGATAATTCAGCCGGATCACGATCAGGGAACAGTGACCAGCACGCGCCCGTCGCTCCCTGCATCGACGCGATCGTAGGCGCGGGCGATGTCGGTCAGCGGGTAGCAGGCACCGATCGAGACAGTCACGACCCCGGCCGTCGCCGCAGCCCTCGATGGTGCGCACCAGCATGGAGT
Source organism: Nocardia sp. CWNU-33 (assembly GCF_046764895.1). Classification (NCBI taxonomy): domain Bacteria; kingdom Bacillati; phylum Actinomycetota; class Actinomycetes; order Mycobacteriales; family Nocardiaceae; genus Nocardia; species Nocardia sp. CWNU-33. Next base: position 42,734 of record NZ_JBKOQN010000027.1, read on the forward strand.
CACTGAGCACCTTTTCGCTGGATTGGATCAATACCGTTCCGCTGCCGGTGAAGTCGAACTGTCGTTCCTCGTCGGAGTTGACGCCGAACCTGGCCACACCCGGCGCGAGGAAATTCGTCACCCACCGCTGGTCGTAGTGGTGACTCGGCGAAGGGCAAGTTCGCAATCCGGCCTATCCGACAGCGGCTCCCCTCAGCAGCGGCAGGCCGATGCGCCGTCCCACTCGAGGCGGTCGCACCGGCCGTATCCGAGACTGAACCGGGAAGGAGGGCGGTCCAGTGCCGTGGAACGACGTCCTGTGGACGCCTCCACAGCACGCTCGAATGGTGATTCGTTGCCCCATCGGCGATCCCGAACCTAGTCGGCGATCGTCGTGTCTTCGGTCGGATTGACGCGAGTTAGGTGACAAGCTAGGGCAGTCGTCAACTTCGGGTACGAATCAGCCGATTCGTACAGTGCACGATTCCACCGAGCTCCCGGTGGAATCGTGACGAACGCAAGGATCCGGTCCCGCCGCGTTCAGAGCACGCGCCAACCAGACCATCACGAGATCCGATGACTGAACCCGACGCCGCGCGCCGCACAGTTCGTGCGCTCGCACCGCGACCACCGGTCATCGCCGCGCCCACACCCACCCCGCATGGAGCGACGATTCGGTCAACTGCTGGCACCTGCCTGGCCGGTGTCGCCGAGGGTAGCCGTGTGGCGGTGGAATGCGTCGGTAGGGCGGATGACCACGGTGTTGCCTTCGCGGTGGGTGATGGCCGCGAGATCGAGAGCGGCGTCGCGCCACCAGTAGACGCAGGAATTGATCAGCCAAGGATCCTCTGCATGCAGCGCCGCCAAATCGGCGAGCACCGTCATCGACCGGATGACCTCGACATCGGTGACCGGGTAGGCATAGATCGACTCTTTCGACGGCATGATCAGCACCGCGCCAGCTGGACCGGTCACCTGATGCTCGCCGAGCCAGCGCGCATGGGCGGTCAGATACTCCGGGCCGGTCAGCAATGCGATCGGTGGAAGCCCTCTCGCCGTAGGGATATCGAAACTGTCGCGGGTGATGGCGACGCCACCGTCAGCGCGTACATTACGTTCGGCCACGGCGAACAGCTCGAATTCGCTGACCGGCCAGTGCGCCAGCATGTCGTAGGTGACGTGGGTGACGGTGTGCACCCGATCGATCAGCACCCGCTGAACCAACCCCGGCGCCACTATCCGCCGCACCCCATCCACCCCAACCGACGCGGTCCCGTACAGGCGGGTCCGGACCAGGTGCTGCATGACGGTGAAATCGGTGTAGTCGAGCGGGTATTCGGCATCGGTCTCGAGGGTGATTATGTGGGTGTCGATGCGGTCGGCGACCAGCACTGCCCACTGCTCCGCCGAGCACGAGGCGGCCAAGCGGCGGATGTCTCCCAATGTGAGCGTGAATGTCGCTGGACCGGACAGGGTGACGACGTCGGGTCGGGACAGTTGGCAGCGATAGCCGCGCTCTTGAGCGACCCTCCACACCACCTGTAGCAATCGATCCTGCTCAACCCCCATGACATACCTCCGCTCCTAGATGCCCCACAGCATTTGACGGATTCGCAGCCACCCCAGATCCGGTGAATTCGATTGTGCCCCTGGGTACCGACAGCAACCCGCCGCCGAAGACCTACCACTTCCTCGTTGGCAACATCATCCGAACGGCCCGCTGGCTCGGGGCGTCCGGTGCCGAACCAGAACCCGACAACACCGAACGGCGACGAGCGACGGGAGATGGGCCAGGTCAGTGACGCGCAGCATTTGCCCTCGCAGGTCATGGCGCGCCGGTGTGTACGAGATGGCCTGAACGCCCGCAACCGCACGGTAGGGTGCATGCCGGGCAGTAGCGAGCCCCAACCGAGTCGACGGACCGCCCACGCTGGACCCCGACAAATCGGCCAAGGTCCCCCGCGGATCCCGCCAACCGAAACCCGTCGCCGAGTCACACCACACGCAACGGGGCGTGGGACCGCTGCCCGGAAGATGCAATGACTCGCTATGCCGATCGAAAAGCACGCATCCGCGCCTACATGCGCGAGCACCCCGGCATGAAATACGGCGAAGCCGCCCGCCACATCGACAACCAAACCCGCCATGCCACAACAGCTCTCACCACCACACGGGTATTGCACCGGCGCATCCAGCGTTCGGACCCCGGTGCCTTGCGATCACTGCTGGTGCGCGCTCTCCGCGACCTGCGCACCACACCCCATCTCACGCCACCGGTGATCCGGCTCGCCCGCGGCTTGGGCGCTATCGTCATCGTCGGACACATCAGCGACCAGCTGCGCGACCATGCGATTCCCACGCGCGACAACTACGTCACCGTCGGCCGGGCATGCGCCCAAACCATCGAAGACCTCGGCCCGATCGTCGGGCACTACCTCGCGGGCGTTCATGGCCCCAACCCACAACGCCTCGCCGACAGCGCAGCCGACCCGCTGCTGCACTCCCACGGCGCGGACCCCGAGATGATCGCCAGCGGAATGATCACCTTCGGCGCGAAGGTCAGCACAATGTTTCGTAGTGTCGCTCACGACGAAACGGCACTGCCCGAACACCGGCGCGTCGCCGACCGATCGAACACGACTGCCACCTTGGGGTGAGACCCGAATACGTCAGAAAGGGGCAATGATGATCTCGTGGTGCTGGTCGGGGGATTGCCGGGCGGTGGGCGCCAGGGTCGCCGGACTGGTATTCGCCGAAAATAGGGCTGCCGTGATCCCCTGGTTGACAGGGGTTTCGGGCCACATCTGTGGTGCGGTGCCGCTGATGATGCGGTGGATGGTGGAGCGGCCGACGCTGTATTCCTCGGCGAGGTCGGCCAGGCTCGCGTCGTCGGCGGGGTCGTGATACCGGCGGTGGATCGTCTTCCGTGCTGATAGCGGCAGTTTCGGCTGCTTGCCTCGAGTCGGCCCTTCGCGCGGGCCTTCGCCATCCCCTCACGGGTGCGCAGGTGGCCGAGGTTGGCCTCGAACTCCGCGACCATTGCCAGGGTTTGGAGAAACAGCTTGCCGAACGAGTCGGCCCGGTGCGGGAGGCGCCGTAGTGCTCACCGAGCGGCCATTCCGGATGAGCTGCCAAGCCGCGACACCGACCGGCGTCCACGCGGCCGATACCGTGCTGCGCCTGATCTCCGGTCGGCAACCGAAACCGGTGCGGCGCAAGTTCATCAGGCGGCCTCGGGCGGTGCTGACGGGCCACCTCGCGGCGTTCAGCGAGGAACAAGCCTGCCGCCCCCGCTGCGTTCGGGCCACTGGGGCCGTTCAGTTACAACTGGTCCTGACCGACGCGCAAGATCCACCGCTTCGACGCCTCCAACGGTCAGTACGTGTGCGGTGACGGAATTGGCGTGCGACCCCACGCAGCTGCACGTCTCAGTCCAGGTCGGTGGGGTCGACCGACGTTCGAACACCCCGTCGAAACACCACAGCCTTGTTCGCGACGTGCTGGTTCGGCGCCATCGCATCGCGGCCCATCACCTCCCCGAGGCGACGCATCGACAATCCACGTACCTCGTCGCGGTTGATGATCTCGAGTGTTGCCCTCAGCACGCTCGCTGCAGTGGTCTACTCGTTGTCGCGGCCGTTGGGGGCGGGTTCGTGCGGGACGTTGCGTCATCGGGCGACACTCTCCCCTCTACCCGCAATGTAGACGTGGAGTGTGGTGCTGCCGCATTGACAGTACTGCCACGCGAGCGGTTGAATTGATCTAGGGGCTACAGCGTAGTTCTACGGGGTAGTGATGATTATCATCGCCAAGAAACTGCTCGTCCGGGCGGCCGGAAACACTCGTCTACGGGCCGAGGGTCGTATCGATCAAGCCACCGGCAACACCAAGCAGGCCGGAGCAAAAATGAAGGACGCCTTCGAACACTGAATCCCCGCACCGCCGATGTGGCCTACCCGCGGAGCGCCTCAGCACTGTGCACCCAGCTCTGCATCGAAATCAGGTATCACCATGATCATTCTCGGAATCGTCCTCCTCGTCGCCGGATTCCTGCTGAAAATCCAGATCCTCTGGGCCATCGGGATCGTGGTCCTCATCATCGGTCTGGTGCTACTGGCATTGGGGTCGATGGGCCGCGCCGTCGGTGGGCGACGCCACTACTACTGACACCGGGCCGTTACTGCGCGGACAATGGCGGCGCGTTTTCTCGGGCAACGGATCGAGGCACGCTCGACCGATCAGAACGAACGTGAGCGATACGGATCACATCCAGAGTCGGCGGTTGACCAGGGCCGCTAGAGGCCTCGTGACCACCAAATGCCCAGGATAGCTATTGCACGTATATTGCACGACAACGGGGTACTTCACCCGAAAACTCTCTGACCTGCAAATATCAAGTGGTCCCAGCTGGTTTCGAACCAGCGACCTTCCGCGTGTGAGGCGGACGCTCTCCCGCTGAGCTATGGGACCTAACTCTGCCGCCCGGGTGGCGCTGAAGCGTCATCCGAACGAGGAGGAACATTAGCACGCACCACCGGGCGTCTGCCAAATCGCCACCTCGATGACGCCGGGATGCCAAGCCGCACTTGCGATCGGGCAACGTGGGTCGCGGGTCCGACGAGCTACTCCGGCGACGCAACCCGGCCACGTCAGCGGCTCGACCATCCCCGAGGGCTACCTACCTTCTGGACACCCGATCTCGACACCACCCCACCCCCTTTAGGCCGCGTGTCCCGTACGCCTGCCACGGTCGCCACCGAGCCCCCTGCACCGCACCTCTACCCGAATCGCGCGCAATCCGCAGCCCCAACACCCGGACCGCCAACCGAACAACACTGGTGTGATTCGAATTCGACCCCTTCTACCAGCGGATTTGTACCTTTCCGCAAACGTCGTCTAATGTTTCATCTCGCACCACGGAGGACAGCGAGACAACCTCCGAGATGCAAAATGCGGATGTAGCGCAGCTGGTAGCGCATCACCTTGCCAAGGTGAGGGTCGCGGGTTCGAATCCCGTCATCCGCTCGAGAGGTAGGCCAGGCTTAAATATTCTTTATGCCGTCCTCCTTTGCGCGGTGGAGTGGCCGAGTGGTGAGGCAACGGCCTGCAAAGCCGTGCACACGGGTTCGATTCCCGTCTCCACCTCGCGCGATTAGCTCAGCGGGAGAGCGCTTCCCTGACACGGAAGAGGTCACTGGTTCAATCCCAGTATCGCGCACCACCGTTTTACCAGGTCAGGCCCCCTTTCTAGGGGGCCTTTCTTACGTCGTGCCAGATACGTGCCAGATCGTCACTTGCTCGGACCTGAAATCAGCGTCGAACTCACCTCCACACACCGCGCACACGATGCCACCGAGCCGATAGACGCTCGGCGCAAGACGGATCCTTCGCGAGCAGCTGTCCGTGGCAGTGATCCCGTTGCGGCTGCTGGTTCGACCACTCCGGTCCGGCTCGCGCTGCCGGTGAGCGATCAGTGCCAGATCGAGCTCGTTGAGCTGGCCTCGGTAAATCTCCCGCACCGCAGTCGACACCGTCGTGAGCGACCATAGCCAGCGCACGCACCTCCCCTGGTTGACCAGATAGGCATGTAGATCATCTGCTTTGTGGCTTGTGCATCGCGTCCACACCTTCATGGTCGCACCCGGCAACGACACAAACCGTGGCGGACGAAGTCAACGATGCACTTGCCCTGGCCGTCCGAGCGGCGACGGCGACGGCGACCCTACGTCGGCCGTCAACGTACGGTACCGACCGGCCTCACCGGCGAAAGATCCCGACCGAGAGAGTGTCGTCACCGAGCGATGACGGTTGGCGCCAGGCCGCGGCGGGCGTCGACAGTCGGCGGCGGAGTTGACGAACGGTCGACGTCAGCGCACGACAACGGCGCGTTCGACTGCGTGCGCTGGATCGACCGGGATGTCGGTGGGCGGCGTTAGGCTTTGCCGCGTTGCGTTGTGAAGTCGAGGTAGGGGGTTGCCGCGTTGACGATGGATCGAGGCCTGGCGCCGAGTGCGGGCGATGGCGGCCACGATGATGCGGAGTTCGAGTTTGTCGACGACATCGAAGGGGATGTGTCGCTCGGGCTCGAGGAGATCAACGAGTTGTTGGGTGAACTGGTCGAGATGCATGGGGATCGGCGGCGGCGGGATGCGGAGATCGTCGGGTTCCGATTGGGGGTGAGCGGGGAGGCGCCGGAGACGTTGGCGCGGATCGGGGCCCGATATGACCTGTCGCGGGACCGAATTCGGCAGTTGCATACGCGGGCGGTGGGGCAGATCATTCGGGAAGCGCAGCTGAGCGGGCATCGAGCGGCGGGGGTGTTCGGGGCGCGATATCCGGTGGGGACACGGGATTCGCAGTTGGTGCGGGCGTTGTTGGTGGAGACGTACGCGACGGACAGCGATATCGCGGCCAACGAGTTGTCGTATCTGAAGCTGCGGCTTGCGGGGCATGCCGGGGAGGACGCGCGGCGGATCGCGGGGTTTGTGATGCAGCGGATCATGGCATGGCAGAAGAAGACGAATCGGCGGCTGGCGAAGTTGCGCCATGCGGAACCATCGGCGACCGATGAGGTGAATTCGTGGCTGGGGCAAGTTGATCGGCCCGGGTCGGTGGTTGCTGCTGCGCTGCCCCGCGGGTCGGCGCGGGTCGTCGACGGCGATGACGATGGTAGGGGCAGGTTCTATCTGGGCAAGGTGGGGCGCGACGTGCCGTTCGATTCCGGGCTGGAGGCTCGGCTGTTGCGGATCCTCAACGCGAGCGATCTGATCGCCACGTTCCAGGAGCAGCCGAGCGCCGTCGAATTTCAGGTAGACGGCACCGATCGGGTCTTCTACCCGAGCATCGTCGCCGAGCTGGCCGACAAACGGGCCGTGCTGATCGATGTCCAACCGCTGGGACACGTCGGCTTTCATATCAATAGGGCCAAGTCGGCTGCGGGGCGTGCCTACGCGCGCGCCAACGGGTGGGGCTGGCTGGTCTGGACAGGTAGCCGACTCGGTGTGCCGGAACTGCTTGGGCGGCAGGTCGATTCACAGTCCGAGAGTCGGCTGCGTGAGCTGGTCGACAGCGGGCCGGTGTACTGGCCTGCAATACAGCGCTTGCGGACGGAGACCGGACTCGAATTGCTCGACCTCACCACACTGGTCCTGCGCAACGAATGGCGCTGGGATCGTGCGCCGTTCCGATTGACTGCGGGCCGCTGACGCGGCCGTCGTCCATCTCAGCGCACCACCATCGCACCGGCCAGGAAGGTGACGATCAGCATCATGGCGCAGCAGGTGATCAGTTGCCAGTGGCTGATGGTCTGCTGGAGATTGGTGATGGTGGCGCGCAGGCTGGTGTCGACTCGGTTGTGGTCGGCGAGCCTGCGCTGCACTGCGGCAAGTGAATCGGCGTGCTCCTGGGTGGATTCCTCGGCGCGCTCCAACCGGGCGGTGAGCTTCATGATCTGTTTCTGCTTGTCCCGCACCGATTTCCGGGACAGGGCCAGCGTGGTGCGCTGATTGACCAGTTCCCGGCGTTGGCGGGCGATGACGCTGGCCTGCGTTCTGGTGTGGTGTTCCCAGTCGGTCACGGTTGCCCATCCTCCTGTCGTCACGTCGCGGTAGCCCCACACGATGTCACCGGTGACCCAGCCCCGCAGAAAGTCGCGCAGTTCATACGGTTCGCGTTGCGGAACGACCACGGCACTGTGCGCGGCGTCGAGCATTCCGCGGTCGATGAGGTAGTCGCAGGCGGGTGGTGCAAGATCGGCGACCCCGATCGCGGGCAAGTAGGCCACCCAATAGCCCGGCGCGCACAGCCAGAGCACACCGGCACACCCGGACGCACGCAGCCGCTCGGTATGTTGCTGTGCCGAATCCCGATCCAGCGGCCCGCTGCGCACCTCGATGGCGAACTGCCGGTCGCCGACCCGCCAGTAGATGTCCACCGGCACGTCGCCGACGCGGCGATCGACCTCGGCCTCGTCGGCGCCGTAGGCGAGCATCCTGGCGGCCAGCCAATACTTCAGCCGCCGAATATTCCATTGCGCGTCGACACATTCCGGGCACCGACAGGCATATCCGGACTCGTCCCGCACCGGTCCGCGCACACGCCCATCGGACACCGCGTCATCGGACACGCGACTATCCGATATGCCCAACTCGGCGAGCATCGCCCGACGCCCGCAAGCGGTGTCCACTCGCTGCTTCGTCCTCACGCGACCACTCCCCTGCCCAAACCACCGCAGTTCCGACGACCTCGATCGCCGGCCATAGATCAAGAGTGCGTCAGACTTCCATCGCCCGCCAGTCCCCTTTACCCCGCGCTCGGGTGCGCCACAATTGGAGAACCACCGCCTACCAGCCAATGTGCAGTGCGTCACAAGGGATTTCGCAGCGACATACGAGAGCATCACCACAGAAGTTCCGGCGGATTGCCACTTGCCGCCATTCCGTGACACGGCCGGACCACGACGCACGTGCATTCGAGACGTTCGGCCGTCTGTGCCGAGGCGTCCATGCCACCCGTACAGCCCCCTCGACACAGTCGCTCGCTTCCATGCCGATCTACTATCGGTCGATCACCGCTGCAGCGATAGCGCACGACAGCGAGTAGTTTCCCAAGCGAACGAAAAGTGCCGCGGCCCACTGGGTGTTGGTTGCCTCGAGCCGCGTATCTACCGATCGACGGATAGAATCGGCCGGCCACGGGCGGAGTTCGGGCACATACGGGGAAGAAGGTAAACGAATGGACCACGGCGAGCCGGGTGGCGAGTCGATCGGCGTGCTCTTGTCGAGCCTCGCGACGACCCTGCGCGAGGTGAGCGACAAGCTGGACGCTGTGGCCGGCCGCGTGGACGATCGCGAAGACAACGACGTGGTCGAGCGCCTTGCGAAGCTGGAGGCGTGGGCTTTTCGTGCCGGGGACGATATGGCGAAGCTGGACGTGCGATTGGAACGCGTCGAATCCGGCGGCGCCACGAGCAAGGACACCGTCGAGGCCGCTCCCAGCAGGCTCGACGCGAGTCGTCCGAATTCGCCGAAGCTGCCCTCGCGCGCGCAACGCCGCGAAGCGACCGCGATACCGCCGCTCGCCGACCAGTCCGAACGGACACCGACAGCGCCCTTCGACGTTACTCCGGCGACGCCACGCCGAGACCCCGCCTCAGCCGTGACTCCGGATAGCCGGACCGAGCCCGCGGCACCCGCCTTCCGCAACGAACGGCCCGAATCCCTGGCGACTCCAATGCAGCACGAGCAGGTCGAGCCGGCGACGATCACCCCACGCACACCACGCACCGAGTCGACCGCAGCCCCGTTCCACAACGAACCCTTCGGTCCCGCAACACACAGCGAGCCACGTAACTCCCGGCTCGAGCAGACGGCACCGACCTTCGGCAACGAGCGCCTGGAGCCCCTAGCGCCGCCCCCTGGCGAATGGGCGCAGGCAGCCCCCACTACGCACTCCGAGCGACCCGAACCTGCCGAGACCCGGAGCAACGAACGCCTCACACCCCCTCCCCCGGCATCCCGAAACGACTGGGCCGACTTCAGCACACCCGCCGCGAGCAACGGCCGCAGCGCATCCACGCCGACCACGAACCACGACCGGGTCGACTACAACACCGCAGGATCGAGCAACGGCCGGACCGACTACAACACGCCTGGTTCGAGTAACGGCCGCCTGGAACCACCCCCGTCCCGACCCGATTCCGGCATGACCGCGCCCCGCAACGACCGCGAAGAAGTCGTCCCCATGCCGCCGGGAGCCCATCGCGCCGCCGCCACAAACACCGAAGACAATTCTCACGTGGACAAGCTGCAGGCGATGCTCGACGAACTCAAGCGCAACGGCCCCTTCGGCGCTCGCCCCGAGGCGCCTTCTCAAAGCGAATTGCCTGGTATCGACCCGCATTTCGCGGTCCGAACCGAGGGGTAGACAGCGGCCCTCCGGTGCCTGACACGGGCTGTTCGTCCCCCTGAACACGCCACCGCGGCCGACCCCAAGCCGTACCGATCGCAGAAACTCAACCCCGCATAGAACTCTCGGGCTACGATGCCGACGGCCCTCGTTCGAGATCGCAGGACCGGGTGACCAAGGCCTGCCTGCGACTTCGATGCAGTCCTGAAACAGCCGTCACCACGCCCGCAAGCGCATATACCTCGACCTGGTGTCCGGGCGGCTCGGCGGGCTCGGCACAAGGCAGCGGCACGATCGAGGCGGGCGAGCCGATGTCGACGGCGGACTGTCCCGACTACCGGTTGCTCACGAACCCCGGCCCGCGTCTGATATCGACAGGGCACGGCCGAGGCGGTCTACTGTCGGTCGCCGTGACGAGGGCTCGGGTCGGCGCCCTCGACAGCGTTGGTGAGGACGGCGCGGATCAGCTCACGAAACCAGCGGTGGCCACTGTCGGCAGTGTTGCGGGGGTGCCAGGCCATACCGATGGTCACCTCCGGCAGGGGTAGCGGAATCTTGAAGGCACACAACCCGAGTGCGGTCAGTGTGGTGGCGCTGAGGGCCGCGGGGGCCGGACAGATCAGGTGACCCGCGCGGACGGCGAGCAATGCGGTGGTGAGGTTCGGGACGGTCGCCACGACGCGGCGGGTGCGCCCGTGCAAGGCCAGTCGGTCGTCGATGGGTCCGCGGGCGCGCCCGAGTCGGGAAATGGCGAGGTGGGCGGCCGAGGCGAAGGCCGCCACCGTGACGCGGTCGGTGACGAGCGGGTGGTCGGGCGCGGCGACGCCGATCACGCGGTCGCCGAGCACCCGTTGCACCGTCGTTTCCGGATCGGTGTGGTCTATGACGCCCACCTCGATGTCGACTCGACCGTCACGTAACGCTGCGGTCCCTTCGAGAGTGTCGGGCAGAAAATGCACTGTGACGCCAGGGGCTCGGGTCCGGACGGCGGTCAGCAGCGGGGCGGCAAGTTCGGTCAGCACCGTGTCGCCCGCCTGCACGGCGAAGCTGCGCTTGAGCCCCGCGGGGTCGAGGGCGCCGCGCGGGGTGAGCAGCGCACGGCCCTGCTCGACCAACACGCTCACTTCGTAGCGCAACTCCAGCGCGCGCGGCGTCGGCACCAGATTGCGGCCTGCGCGCACCAGCAGTGGATCGCCGAGCACGCGCCGCAACCGAGCCAGCGTTCGGCTCATCGCGGGGGCCGAGGTGTGCAACCGCTCGGCAGCCCGCGTGACGCTGTGGGTGTCCAGTAGCGCATCCAGAGCAACCAACAGGTTCATGTCCAAGGCTTCCACCTATGGATTATCACCATCGGAAAGACAAGTTACCAATATTGCACTGGTGATAATCCGTGTCGGCTCCTAGCGCTGTCGACAGACGGTGCCGTCCTGCCGATCTCGAAATCCACTGCCGGAAGGACGCATCCACTCATGTCTCCGCATCCCCAGCTCGCTGTGCTGAGCCAAAGCGGCTGCAGACTGAGCTTCTTCGACCTCTCCACTCGAACCCGTACAGCACGAATCGATATCCTCCCCGAAGGGCACGAACTGCGTTTCGATCCCAGCTCACGGCTGTTATACGCCAGCCACACCTATCGCTCGGGCCATTGGCCCGCCCATGCGGCCGAGAGCCACGAGATCACCGTCGTCGATGTCGACACCCATGACGTCGCCGATGTCATCGACCCGTCTCCGGAGCACGCACCGCACGAACTGTTGCTCGACTCCGATGCTGGGCTGCTGTACGCGAGTGTCGAGGAGGGACCCGCAGGACCGGGCGGGCTTGTGGCGATCGATCTGGAATCCCGACATATCGTGCACCGCATCTCGGCGGACGCCGCGATCCCGCACTGGGCCACACTCACCGCGGACGGCAAGAAGGTCTAAACCAGCAACAATCGGGCACCATTCGTTTCAGTGCTCGATCTCGCCGGTCATGGGGCGGCACGACGGCTACCGGTGCCGGGGTAGCGAGGGCCTGACCCTGTCACCAGACGGCATCGTCTCGACTCCCGATGGAGCACTGGGATTCGTGAGCAACCTGCAATCCGGGACCGTCAGCGTCGTCGACAACGCTGCGGTCACCGCGACTCTGGGCGTGGATCGCGGCGATGATCTGCCGCTGGACAGATCGATCCCCGATCAGGGTGCGCACGGCGTGGCCTACATTCCGGCCATCGCCTAGCTGCCCGGCACCGCCTGGGTTCTGGCGGGCACCTGCACCCCCGGCGTGGTTTCGTTCGCCGGTGGTCGACGCTCGCCGAGACCGCGGTAGGACGACGGTTTGATCGTCCGGAACCATTGGGCGGCGCGAGTTCTCAGCGGCAACCGATAGTGCAGGTCGGCGAGCATCTCATCGATGTTGTGGATGGAGAACGGGGTGATCGCAGTGCCGTGGGCGTGGTGGCCGTTGGTCCGCTCGGCCATCCACTGCAGGCGTTCGTCGACCTGCGCGCCCATGGCCTCGGCGGTGGGCAGTGCGAGCCTGCCGCCGAGCAATGCAGCGGTCCAGTGCGCGGCGACCTCGGCGTTGAGCGCACTGATCACCGAGGAGTTGTAGCCGACGAAGGTGAGGTTCGGGACGCCGACCGGCAGGATCTGGCGGTACAGGCGGAAATTGCCGTCGTCGTCGGTGAGCTGACGCTGGATGTACGGGGTGAGGAACGGGACACGCTGATGGAATCCGGTGGCGCAGATGACGACGTCGGCCTGGATCGTCTCACCGGTGGACAGCTGCACGCCGGGTCCGCTGTCGCCGAGCATCTCCGCGATGGTGGCGTCGCGATGGACCGCGATACGGCCCGCCGCCACCTGCTCGTAGAAGTTTTCGGTGGTGAGGCCGACGGTGCTCTGCGCGATCTCCTCGAACCGGCCCTCAGGCACCAGACCCAATTCCCGCAGGTTCATGTGCTTGGTGGCGAGTTCCTGGATCACATCGAAGTTGGTGTCACGGAACGAGTCGCCCCGGCCGTGCAGGAAGCGTTCGAACCGGCCGAGTTCCTGATAGCGGAAATGTGCCTCCCCCAGGCGGGTCAGCATCAGTCGCTCGTAATCCAGGACGCGGGCCAGCTTGCGCGGCATCTTCCACAGCAGCCGTCGCGCGACCACACTGGTCGAGGCGGCAACGTGGCTGACCGCTTCGGCGATATCGCAGGCGGACTTGCCATAGCCGACCACCACGACCGACTTGCCGCGCACGGCTTCGACGTCATGGAATTTCGAGGCGACACCCAGCTGCCCGCCCGCGCGGCGGAAACCGTCGGCACCCGGGAAGTCGGGTAGCACGGGATCGCTGAACACGCCGTTGGCGATTACCAGGTGGTCGCAGGAGGTGCGGTGGATACCGCCCCTGTCACGAATCTCCAGTAGCCAACCGCTGTCGACGGGATCGGCGGCGACCACCTCGGTATTGAGCCGCAGGTGCTCGCCCAGGCCGTTGTGACGGACGTATCCGTCCAGGTACGCCTGCATCTGTTGCCCGTCGGGCACGCGAGGGTAGTCCGCGGGCATCGGATAGTCCGAGAAGTGATAGGTGTGCTTGCTGTTCTGCGCGCGCAGCCCCGGATACCGGCGCGTCGCGCTCCACACACCCCCGACGTCGGGAGTCCGGTCGAATACCTCGACCGGAAATCCCTCCTGTCGCAACACCTTCGCGCAGGCGAGGCCTGCGATGCCCGCACCTACGATCGCGATGCGGTTCCCGCTCGTCATGGGACGGAGATTACGTCGCCTGCGCCCGTGCGGCAAAGCCCGCCTAAGATTTCACCCGTCTGAACGCGGAGTGACGACCATCTTGGCCTTGCCACGCGGCACGGTAGTGATGTTGCGTACACGACCGCGTTCCGGCTTCGCGCCGGCAGGCGCCGACAGGCGGTATCTGCTCAGGATTTCGCGTAGCACGGTGGTGCCCTCCATGAGCGAGAAACCCGCACCGATGCAGCGGCGCACCCCGCCGCCGAAGGGGAGCCAGGTGTTCGGCTCCACCTCGCCGTCGAGGAAACGCGACGGCCGGAATGCGGCGGCGTCGCGATAGTTCTCCGTGCTGCGGTGCGCCAGCAGGATGGAGCAGCTGACCACGGTGCCCGCGGGCAGCTGCCAGCCGCCGATGGTCATGTCGTCGGTGAGTTTGCGGACTGCGCCGGGAATCACGGTGCGCAGCCGCATGGCTTCCTTCATGACGGCTTCGAGTGCTTTGTCGTCGTCGGTGCGCACCGCCTCGAAGGCCTGCTGTTGCAGGTCGGGGTGGACCGCGAGTTCGTGCAGGGCCCAGGACAGCGCGGCGGCGGTGGTTTCGTGCCCGGCCAGCAGCAGGGTGATCAGCTGGTCGCGCAATTCGGCATCGGTGAGCGGCGGATCGGCGTCGGTCGTACCGCCTGCTTGCAGCAGCCTCGACAGCACATCGGTGCGCTCGGCGAGGTCGGGCGCGGTGCGGCGGGCCGCGATCTCCGCGTAGAGCAGATCGTCGATGGCAACCAGGTTGTCGTGGAAGTCCTTCCACGGCGCGAACCGCTGCAGCGCAGGTTTCAGGAGGCCGATGTACTGGATAGTGCCGATGGTGACGATGCGATGCAGCCGCGGTGCGAGTGCCGCGCGGGTGCGTGCGTCGGTGACGCCGAACACCACCCGCATGATGACCTCGAGGGTGAGCGCGTTCATCCGATCGAGGGTGATCACTGTTGAACCGGGCTGCCAGCGGTGCACTTCCGCGCCGGCGATCTCGGCGACCACGTCCCGGTAGCCGCGCAGTGCCGCACCGTTGAAGGCAGGCATCAGCAATCGGCGCGCCCTGGCGTGCTCGGCTTCGTCGGTCATCAAGACCGAATGCGCGCCCATGATCGGCCCGAGAATCTGGTTGCCTTCGCCGGCATGCAGGTCGCGCGGGTCGCCCGCGAAGATCTGCTTGATGTGTTCGGGCCGGGTGAACACGACGAGCTTGTCCGCGAAGGGCGGCACGCGCAGCGCGAACACATCGCCATAGTGGCGACGCAGCGGCGGCAAGATCAGCAACCGGCGGCGGATGTACAAGAAGCCCTGCACGAATGCCGGTAGCGGAGGGCCCGGCGGATACGTCGCTGTCATAGCTTCCTCCGAATCCGAGGCCGGAGGCATCCTTGTGTCCGGTCACGAGCCAATGTCGCACATTCCGCCGACCGCACGAAAGGGCCGAGGGCCCGCCTACCGTAGCGCGCACGGCAGGCATACGGTGCACGACAGAAATCCGCCAGCGGCTGTCTCATCTCGATGATCCCTCCGCCGGGCGGGTTGCCTTGCACCCCTTCGATACTGGCACGCGATGCCATGATCGGCCATCATGCGGAACGGGGACGCGGCACAACTCCCGGTGTGCACGATTCGGCGGGCGTGCCGCCGTCGGTGTCGTTACCCTGCGGGAATGAGTTCGATTGCGCCTGTGCTGCGCGGCGCCCGGATCGCAAACTCCTTCGCGTTCGGGTTGCAGGGTTTCTTCTTCGCCGTGGTGCTGACCCACTTGCCGCAGCAGAAGGAACGATTCGGCCTGTCCGACGGCCTGATCGTCGGGTCGGTGGTGTTGGTGTCGCTGCTCGCCGGTGGCGGCAGCGTGGCGGCCGAGCAACTGGCGATCCGCTGGTCGAGCCGCACGACGCTGCGCATCGGTCTGCTGGGCATCGCGATCACCGGCTGCGCGATCGCGATGGCGCCGAACACGATCGTGCTGTTGGTGACGCTCGGCTGCTACGGATTCGCGGTCGGCATCGTCGATGCAAGCACCAACATGCAGGCGGTATTCATCCAGCACGGGTACGGCACCTTCATCCTGTCGTCGTTCTACGCAGCCTGGAGCGCGGGATCGATCACCGGCGCGCTGTTCGTGTCCGGCTGCGAGGCACTCGGGGTCACGCTGCGCGAATCGGTCCTGACGGCGGCGGGGGTGGTACTTGTGCTCGGGCTGGTACTCGGACCGCGACTGCTCGGCGCCGACGAGGCGGAAGCAGATCAGGCGGAAGCGGCTGCGGCCGAGAGCGAATCCGGAGCAACGGAACCCTCGGGGACCGTCGCGTTCTCGGCGTATCTGGTGTTCGGCATCGCCATGGCGCTGGTGTTCGCGATCGACCTCGCGGTCGGCAACTGGTCTGCGCTGTATCTGACCGACGATCTGCTCGCCAGTTCCGCGACCGCGGCCTTGGCATTGGCCGCCTATCAGGGCACCTCGCTGATCGCCCGACTCACCGGCGACCTCTGGGTCCGACGCTTCGGGCCGCGCCGGGTCGTGCAGGTCGCCGCCACGATCGGAGTGGTCGGCCTTACGGTGGTGGTGGCGGCTCCTGGGCCGGTGGTCGCCATTGTCGGCTTCTTGGTCGCGGGCCTCGGGATGCCGGTGATCGCACCGCTGTGTTTCAGTGAGGCAGGCCAGCTGACCACCGGACGTGCATTGGACGCGCTGATGGCGCGGCTGAACCTGTTCAACTACGCGGGCACGCTCGTGGGTGGCGGCGTGGTGGGCGCGATCGCCGCCGGGTTCGGACACCGTGCCGGATTCGTCATTCCACTCGTCTTCGCGGCGGTCCTCATCGGGCTCGCACACGTATTCCATTCACGTTCCGAAGCAGGCAAGTTTCTCGCAGCGGGCGACGAACATGCTGTACTGGACAGATGAGCAACATCCCAGTCACCGTCGACCGGGCCGGATTGTGGGACGCCGAGGCTCTCAGTGACGTTGCGGCCGCGACCTTTCCACTAGCCTGCCCGCCCGGCGCCACCGCCGACGACATCGAGATCTTCATCAGCGATGTGCTGTCCGGAGAGCGCTTCGGCGAATACCTGACCGACCCGACGCGCACGGTGCTGAAGGCGGTCGCGAACGGTGACATCGTCGGCTACGCGATGCTGCACGCAGGCGATCCGGCCGATCCCCAGGTCGCCGCGGCGGTGAATCTGCGGCCGGTCGTCGAGATCAGCAAGATGTATGTGCTGCCGGGCCATCACGGCAGTGGGGTGTCGAAGGCGCTGATGCGCGCCGCACTCCAGCGCGCTCGCGAAGAGGGGGCCGCGGGAGTCTGGCTCGGGGTCAATCAGGAAAACACCCGTGCCCAACGTTTCTATGCCAAGCACGGGTTCACCAGGGTGGGCACCAAGACCTTCCACGTCGGCAACCAGCTGCATCACGACTTCGTGATGCGAATGGCGCTCTAGCTCTTCACGAAATTCACCAGCGCCGCGTGAAATGCCGGTTCGATCACGGCCATCAAGTGGTCGCCGGGCACCACGGCCAGCGTGCCGTCGGGTAAGGCGGCGGCGAGGCGTTCGGGTTCAGCGGCGAACGGGTCGGCGGCGCCTGCCAGAACCAGCGTGGGCACGGTAACACCGGCCAGTGTGGTGATCGGCTCGTCGTCGAGACCGGTCGCGACCGCCTCGATGGCCGTCCGGTCGGCACTGATCGCATCGGCGAGAATCCGGAACATCATGGCGACCTGGGATGCGCCCGCGCCGTCGCCGTGCATGGCGGTGCGCAGGTCATCGATGTCGATGACGCGGCGGTCGACGCCACCGCAGTCGAGCACACCCGAGCCGATGCCGCCGACGGCCAGCTTCGTCACCCGATCGTCGGCGGCCGCGACCAGCAGCGAGATGACCCCGCCCATCGAATAGCCGACCTGCACAACGCGATCGAAGCCGAGCTCGTCGTACAGAGCGCTGACGTCCTTCGCCATCGCCGCCCACGAGTACCGCGCGGCATCGTGCGGTTTGTCCGAGCGGCCGTGTCCGCGGGCGTCGAGCGAGACGACGGTGTGCCCGGCAGCCTGCAAGGCCTGCACCACACCGGTGCCCATCCAGTTGGCGTTGGTGTCGGCGACGACCCCGTGCTGTAGCACGACCGTGACCCCGTCGCCCTCCCACACTCGGTAGTTGAGCTCCAACCCGTCCCAGGTCTTGAACTTCGTCATGCCCGCATCGTAATGGCGTCCGATCCGGGGGTTGACAAGTTCTGGATGTTCAGTCTTTACTGAACACATCAGTTCTTACGGAAATCACAAGACATACAGAACCTGATCGAGAACCTTTCGAAGGAGCATCATGACCACCGCCGCGATCCGCACCGAGGGCCTGACCAAGCACTACGGCAAGCATGTCGCCCTCACCGAGCTGAATCTCGAGGTCGGCCAGGGCGAGGTATTCGGATTTCTCGGGCCCAACGGCGCGGGCAAGTCCACCACCATCCGCATCCTGCTGGATCTGATCCGACCGACCTCGGGTCACGTCGAAGTTCTCGGCGTCGATCCGCGCGCAGGCGGTGCAGAACTGCGCAAGCGCATCGGCTATCTGCCGGGCGAGCTCGAGATCGAGGGCCGCAACACCGCACGCGACCTGCTCGGGTTCCTGGCCGATCTGCGCGGCACGGTCCCGGCGAATCGGATCACCGACCTCGCCGATCTGCTCGATCTGGATCTGTCCAAGAAGGTCGGCGCGATGTCCAAGGGCAACAAGCAGAAGGTCGGCATCATCGCCGCCTTCATGCACAACCCGGACCTGCTCATCCTCGACGAACCGACCTCCGGCCTGGATCCGCTACTGCAGCAGCGCTTCCTGGACCTGGTCACCGCGGCGAAGCACAACGGGCAGACGGTGTTCATGTCCTCCCACATTCTCAGCGAAGTGCAGCAGACCGCCGATCGGGCCGTCATCATGCGCGCGGGCAAGCTGCTCGGCACCGAGAACGTCGAGGATTTGCGGCGGCGTTCGCCGCGCTCGGTCGAGCTGGTGTTCGGCGAGGATATTTTCGCCGATGACTTCGCAAAGCTACCCGATGTGCGCGACCTGACCATCGAGGGAAAAACGTTGCGCTGCACCACCGAAGGTGAAGTCGACGACCTGTTCAAGATGGCGGCGAAGTACCGCCTGGTCAGCGTGCTCTCCACCGAGCCGGATCTCGAGCAGATCTTCTTCAGCCTCTACGGCCGCTGACCCACACCGGCAAGCACACCACCGAAATACTTATCGCACAGGAGAACTCGTCATGACCCGCTCGGTTTTCACCCAGACACTGAAGGAACAGCGCCGCGGCCTGATCGGCTGGTCGATCGGCTTGGCCATCGTCCCGATGATGTACCTGCCCAACTTCCAGTCGCTGCAGCAGCAGGGCTCGCTCGATATCAAGCAGAACAAGATGTACGAAGCCATGGGGATGGGCGATTTCGCCAGCGCCACCGGCTATATGCAATCCATGGTGTACGCGATGATGGGTACGCTGTTGTTGCTCATCTTCGCGGTCACCTTCGCAGCACGTTCGGCCGCCCAGGAGGACAGCGGAACGCTGGATCTGCTACTGGCCCAACCGATCAGCCGCCGGGTTCTGCTCGCTCAGCGGTTCGCGGCGCTGGCGGTGCAAACCGGAATCGTCACCACTGTCTTCACCCTGAGCATCATCGCGGGCGCCAACGCGGGACAGATGAACATTCCAGCGGGCAATATCGTTGCCGCAAGCGCGGGACTCGGTCTGCTCGCCCTCGTCGTCGGCACGATCACGTTGTTGATCGGCGCACTCACCGGAAAGCGTACGCTGACACTGGGATTCGCCGCGCTGGTCGCGCTGGCGGCCTACCTGGCCAACAACCTCGGCGGGATGTTCGACGGTACCGAATGGCTGCGCAAGCTGTCGCCGTTCTACTACGCGATCGGTGACTCGCCACTGGTCAACGGCTGGAACGGCATCAACCTCGCGGTGCTGGTCGCCGTGGTTGTCGTCGCCGTGGCGGCCGCGCTGATCGCCTTCGATCGCCGCGACCTGGCGGTCTGATTTTTCCGAACGGGGCGGGCCGACACGGCTCGCCCCGTTTACCCATATCGACACCACCGAAGGGATACTCGACCGATGAGCGAGCGCAGCGAACGAAACACATGCACAGCGCCACTGGGGATCACCGAACAGCGCGCCAGCGAGGCCCGATCATGAGCAGCACGGACAACGAACCGACCAGCGACCCCACCCCGGAACAGTTGGCGTTCGTCGAGGATCTGGCGCTCGTATTCGAAAAAATGGGCCTGGTCCGGATGGTCGGCCGGGCGGCGGCCTGGCTGCTGATCTGCGACCCGCCCCAGCAGACGTTCGGCCAGATCGCCGACGCGCTGCAGGCATCGAAGGGATCCATCTCGAGCGCACTGAAGACCCTGGTTGCCATGCGTTGGGTGGACAAGACGTCCAAGCCGGGTGACCGCAGGGACTACTACTCGATCCGACCTGGAATCCTCCCCGACCTGCAGCGCCAGCAGCTCGCTCAATACACCGATCTCACGGACACGACCACACGCGGCCTCGCGTTGTTCGACGACCCGAACGGCGAACAAGCCGCCCGTGTCCGCGACATGCACGAGTTCTTCCTCTTCGTCTCCACGGAGATCCCCGTGCTGCTCGATCGCTGGGACGCCGCGCACCCGCGCTCCTGATCCGGGCATCCGAGGATCCCGGCATCAGCCGGGATCCCTTGCACGACAGCCGAAATCAGGCCAGCATCTTGGCCTTCAACGCGGCGACGTCGGCGGTCGAGAGCCGCAGGCCGTCGCGGACGTAGTTGTCGAAACTGCCGTAGGTCTCGGCGGCCTGATCGAAGGCGGCGTCGAGCCACGGCTGCTGGACGCCGTTGATGGTGTCGTTCGGGCCGGTGTTGCGGTACTGGTTGGACAGCAGATAGTCCTGGTTCACGGTGTCGCGATCGACGCCGAGAATGGTCAGCAGGACCGCGGAGGTCCAGCCGGTACGGTCCTTGCCCGCGGTGCAGTGGAACAGCACGGCGCCGTCTCCGGTGTCGATGATGTCGCGCAGCACCGCGGCGAAGGCCTCATTGGCGCCGGGGGCGGTGATGAAGGCGCGATAGAGGTCGTCGCCACCGGTCAGGGTGGTGATCAGGGTCTGTGGCGGCGCCTGGCCGATGACATCGGCCCAGTGCGCGGTGGCGCCGGCAGGCACCTTGTCGGGGCCGATTGCGCGTTCGTAGACGGTGCGCAGGTCGTCGACGTAGCGGACCTGCCGGTGGGTCAGGTCGGCGAGATCGGCCGGTGTCGCATTGTTGAGCTGGCCGGTGCGGTACACCAGGCCGGTGCGTACCAGTCGGCCGTCGACGGTGCGGTAGCCGCCCGCGTCACGCGCGTTCTGCACGCCCTGCAGGTTCAGCGAGCGGTCGAACACGGTCGCGGAGACGGTCGGCGGGTCGGCGAGGGCAACGCCTGTCACGGGCCCGAAGGCGACGGTGAGGCCGGCGGCGAGTGCCACCGGGACACGGATCGAACGACTGACCATGACAAGTCTCCCATCGGTTGAACGAACAGCCTCCCGGCTTCGAGACCCACCCAACCAATTGAAATACCAGTAGGTCAACTTTGTGCCGTGACCGCTATGCGGCAGCCGCTTCGAAACGCGACAGCGCCAGCAGTCGCGAGATCGCGCGCAGGTATTTCTTGCGGTAGCCGCCGTCGAGCATCTCCTGCGAGAAGATCTCGTCGAGCTTGGCGCCGGACACGGTCACCGGAATGCTCGCGTCGTAGAGCCGGTCCGCAAGCACCACGATGCGCAGTGCGACGGCCTGGTCGTTGACCTGGTGCACGTTCGAGATGTACACCGACGACACTCCGGAGATCAGTGCA
Source organism: Nocardia sp. CWNU-33 (assembly GCF_046764895.1). NCBI lineage: Bacteria > Bacillati > Actinomycetota > Actinomycetes > Mycobacteriales > Nocardiaceae > Nocardia > Nocardia sp. CWNU-33. The sequence continues at coordinate 64,270 of NZ_JBKOQN010000027.1, forward strand.
CCATACTTCGACGGATGCAGTGTGCTCAGGTGTTGCAGCAGCGCGTCGAACTCGTCGAGCGTGGATCCCGATGTGGCAGTGGCCCGTTCGGTCAACAGCTCCGGCGAGATCGGCTCGGGAGCAGGCGGCAGATCGCGGTGGCGGTAGTCGGGGCCGTCGACACGCACGGCCCCGAAAATCGAGCCGAGCTTCTTGATTTCCCGCAGGAAGTCCTGCGCGGCGAAACGGCCCTCGCCCAGCTGACCGGGCAACGTGTTGGAGGTCGCGGCGATCGACACCCCGCGCGCGGACAGCTCGGTCAGCAGTCGCGAGACCAGCATGGTGTCGCCGGGATCGTCGAGTTCGAATTCGTCGATGCACAGCACACTGTTGGCCGCCAGCCGCTCGACAGCATTGTTGAAGCCGAGCGCACCGACGAGATTGGTGAGTTCACCGAAGGTGCCGAACGACTTCGGCGCGGGCGCGCTGTGGAAGATCGAGGCAAGCAAGTGGGTCTTGCCGACACCGAATCCGCCGTCGAGATACAGGCCCGCGCCACTGACCGGCTTCTTCTTGCCGAACAGGCTCTTTTTGTTGGCCGCATGGTTGATCTTGGCGACCTGGCCGGCGAAGTCCTCGGCCTTGCGCACCGCGGCGGCCTGGCTCGGCTCCTTCGGATCCGGGATGTAGGAGGCGAAACTGACCTCGTCGAACATGGGCGGGGGCACCATCTGCGCGACCAACTGGTCTGCTGGAACCTCCGGATGGCGATCGACAAGGTGTTCTTGCATAGACGGAGCCTAATGACGTGGTGTGATGTTGCTTCATGCAGCGTATCCACAATGCGATCCAGCTCACACGGCTGAGCGACGATGACCTGGCCGAGCTGTACGCCTACCCCGCCCGGCTCCACCGGCCCTGGGTCCGAGCCAATTTCGTGTCCAGCATCGATGGCGCCGCCACCAGCGGCGGACTGTCCGAGGGTCTCGGCACGCCCGCCGACAAGTCGGTGTTCACGATGCTGCGCGAGCTGGCCGATGTGATCCTCGTCGGCGCAGCCACCGTGCGAGCCGAGAACTACGGCGGCGTCCGCGCCGACCCGCAGCGGCGCCGCGCGCTCTACGACCGCGGACTCGGCGGCCACCGCGACGGCGCACCGCCGCCGATCGCCGTGCTCACTGCGAGCGCCGCGATCGAACCCGGCTCGCGGCTGTGCACCGATACCTCCGTCGCACCCATCATCATTACGACCGCGGCAGCGCCGCAGGACCGCAAGCAGCAGTTGTGCGACGCGGGCGCGCGGGTCGTCGAGGCGGGCGATATCGCGGTCACACCGAAAGGGCTGCTGCGCGCGTTGGAGAAGCTCGAATTGCGCCGCGTGCTGTGCGAGGGCGGGCCCCACCTGTTCGGCGAGCTGCTCGACGCCGACGCGATCGACGAACTGTGCCTGACCACCGCACCCGTGCTGGTCGGCGGGACGGCGCGACGAATTTCGCTGTCCGCGCACGAGTTCCGCACCCCCATGGCACGCACGCACATCCTGCTCGACGACGACGGCACGATACTCACCCGTTGGGCCCGTCGCTGAGGTGCGCGACACCCACGCCCCGGCGCTCATCTACGGCTCCTTTGTGAAACAACCGGGCGAACCTGGCAGGCTGTAGCGCATGCGCTGGACTCGGGCCGCCGTGCTGGCCTCGACACTCTCGATCATGATCGCCGGATGCGGTGCGGGCCCCTCCGATCGCCCCGGTGTCGCCGTCGAGCGCGCGCCCGCCGTCGGGGGGCCCGCCGCCACGTCGACGCCGCCACCGCCGCCCAAGGCCGAGCTGCCCAAGACCGACCTGAGCTGGCGGGAGTGCACGGCGCCGACGCTCGACCTGCTCGGGCTCGGCCCAGCGCCCGCAGGCCTGGTCCTGGATTGCGCGGAGTTCTCGACACCGATCGACGGGACGGGCTCGGTGCTCGGCAGCTTCCGTGCGGGCGCCATGCGGGCCCGCCTGCCGCAGACCCCGGCCGACGCCGCCCCGCTGGTGCTCACCTCCGGAGCGGATCGGTCCTCCTCGGCCACTCTGGCCGGGCTGGCCGTCGGACCGGCGAGCAGTCTGCTGACCACGCGTCCGATTGTCGCGGTGGACCGCCGAGGCCTCGGCACCTCGGAACCGATCGACTGCCTGCCGATCGACGTGCGCCGCGGCCTCGCCGACAACGCACAATTCGCGCTGGGCGCAACCGATCCCGCCGAGGCGGTGACCGGGTTCAGCCAGGACGCCACCATCGCGTGCCGCGACTTCCTGCACCCCTACGAGGGCACGTTCGACGCCCCCCACGCCGCCGACGACATCGAACAGCTGCGCAAGCAGTGGCAGGTCGAGCACATCGACCTGCTCGGCAGCGGCAACGGCGCCAAGGTGGCGCTCAGCTTCGCCCGCAGGTACGGCGACCACCTGTCGCGGCTGGTCCTCGACTCCCCCGAAGCCGTCGGCGCCGACGCGACCACCCGGACCGAACAGCAGGTCCAGGGCGCGGAGGCGGCGCTGACCGCCTTCGCGCAGCGCTGCACCGGAATCAACTGTTCGCTCGGCGCGGACCCGCGCGCGGCGGTCACCGATCTGCTGAAACGCGCGAGCACCGGCGGTCTCGGCGATATCTCCGCGAATGCGCTGCTGACCGCGGTGACCGGTTTCCTCGGCGGACCGCGCGCCGACCAGGCCAACCGCATTGCCGAACTCGCCGACGCACTCTCGGCGGCCGGACGCGGCGACCGCGGTGCGCTCGGCAACCTCATCCTGCGGGAATCCGCCGCCACCGCGAGCGACGGGCAATTCGTGAACCGCTGCACCGACAATCAGACGCCGCCGACCCCCAGCCGGGCCACGGAACTCAGTGCCGAGTGGGGACAGAAGTATCCGGCCTTCGGCAAGGCCGCCGCGATCGCCATGATGGCGTGCGCCGCCTGGCCGGTCGCGGGTGCACCACCGCTGCCCGCAAAGCTCGACCTACCGGTTCTCGTTCTGGGCGGGATCGCGGATCCGGTCGTCGGCACCAGTGGCCAGGCGTCGGTGACCGGCGCGCTCGGCGCAGCGGGCGCCCGCCACGCCTCGGTGGCATGGCAGGGTTGGGGCCATCCGGTCTTCACCCACTCCGGCTGTGCGCAACAGGCGCTGCTCGACTATCTGAAGGACGCGAAGTTGCCCAAGGATGGCACCGCGTGCCCCGCATGACCCCCTGATATGGCGCGCCGGGCAGGTCCCCGCAACCGTCATGAGCTGATCCGGTGTACCGTGCCCCAGTGTTACTTCGACAGCTCGAGCCGCGCACCGCTCGTACCACCGCCGAAGCGATCAAGTTCGCACTCTGGCCCTTAGCGGTCATGACTGTGCTCAATCGGGTCTTCATCAAGGCTGTCAACGGGTTCATCACCGACGACTTCAAACCGGTCTACAACGCGTCGTTGGCCTTCCTCAACGGCAACCCGGTGTACACCGCCAATTTCGACTCGGTGGACCCGCATTACCTGTACCCGCCGAGCGGCACCCTGTTGATCGCGCCGCTGGCCCTGGTCGATCCGGAAAAGTCACGCTGGTGCTTCATCCTGCTGAACGCCGCCGCCATCATCCTGGCCTGTTACCTGCTGCTGAAGCTGTTCAAGTTCACGCTGTCCTCGGTGGCGGCCCCGGTGCTGCTGTTCGCGATGTTCATCTCCGAAACAGTCACCAACACACTAGTTTTCACCAACGTCAACGGTTGCATTCTGCTGGCCGAGGTGATCTTCCTGCATCTGCTGCTGCAGCGCCGAGACCTATGGGCAGGCGCGATACTCGGCTTGAGCATCGCCGTGAAACCGACACTGGCACCGCTGATCCTGATCGCGGCCGCCCGCGGGCAGTGGAAGGTCTTCTACACCGCGATCGGCGTACCTGTCGCGCTGACCGCGATCGCCTGGCCATTGTCGAAGGACGCGGACAAGTTCTTCACCCGCACCGCGCGCTACATCGTCGAGTCGCGGGATTACTTCAACAGCGCCATCGTCGGCAATGCGGCCTACTACGGTCTGCCGCTGTGGCTGACCTGGGGCATGCGCATCTTCATGGGCATTCTGGTCGCCATCACGCTGTGGCTGCTGTACCGCTACTACCGCCAGGACGAACTGTTCTTCGTAACGACCGCGTCCGGTGTGCTGATGACCGCGTCGTTCCTGCTGCCCTCACTCGGGCAGATGTACTACTCGATGATGCTGTTCCCGTTGCTGATGTCGGTGGTGCTGCACAATTCGGTGCTGCGCAACTGGCCTGCCTGGCTGGCGGTGTTCGGGTTCATGTCCTACGACAAGTGGCTCTCGGACCGCTGGCAGGGCTTCGGGCGCAACCTGGAGTACCTGCGTATCACCTTCGGCTGGGGTCTGCTGCTCATCGTGATCTTCTGCGTGCTCGGTGACCGTTATCTGGCGGCCAAGCGTGACGGTCGACTGCAATTCGGCATCGACCCGACCTGGATGGCGTCGGCGCCCGATTCCGGCGGCGACACGGTTTCCGCCGCCGCGGCGCAGAGTGCGAGCAAGACGGACTCCGCAGACAGCGACACCGAGGACAGCGAACGGTCCGGACTTCGGGAACCGGAGCCGAGCGCAGCCAAGTAGCGACCTGGCTTGCGGCGCGGCAGCCGAAAACCTATTAGCGTGGAGCAATGAGTTCCGACGCTGACACGACCCTGCCCGCGCCTCGCATCCAGCTGACGCCGCAGGAGTGGAAGGCCAAGCTGAATCCCGAGGAATACGCGGTCCTGCGGCAGGCCGCGACCGAACGCCCCTTCACCGGCGAGTACACCGACACCAAGACCGAAGGCGTCTACGTGTGCCGTGCGTGCGGGGCCGAGTTGTTCCGCAGCACCGAGAAGTTCGACTCGCACTGCGGGTGGCCTTCGTTCTTCGATCCGGCCGAGTCGGAGGCGGTCATCCTGCGCTCCGACGACACCCTCGGCATGCGACGGGTCGAAGTGGTGTGCGCGAATTGCCACAGCCACCTCGGCCACGTGTTCGAGGGCGAGGGGTACAACACGCCCACCGACAAGCGCTACTGCATCAACTCCATCGCACTGCAGCTGCACCCCTCGGGCACCGTAGCGCAGTAGTCTTCGGCGCTCAGCGGAAAGATACGGACCGCGGTCACGGTGCGCATGCCCCGAAATTTCGGGGCATGCGGTCTGCTGCGTCGCGATTGCTCAGAAATTGCAGCGCCTGCTGCCGAAGGCAGGTCGACGAAAACACGGCACAGCAGGTAGACGACACCATTTGCGCGCTGTCCGGCCGCTGCCGAAGAATGCCTCTCCGCACGCGTCTGCCGAGCCGGACGGGACGTCCGCCGAACCCGACGTGGCCGATCCTGGATTCAGCTCGGCAGCGTGGAATTCTGCTGCCGGGAATTCCGCGGTGGCCCCTGGTGCGGCCGCCAGCAGTGTCGTCGCCACCACGAGGCCGGCCGCATGTCGTCTCCCATCGGACACTCGCCGACCTCTGGATTGTCCGCCCCGGACGCACCGTGGTGGTGCCCGCGGCGGGGCCTAGTCCGAATCGCCCGAGGTCAAGACGCACGTCTACCCGCTCGGCAGCCGCAACACCGCGCTATGGCCCGCATCCGTGGTGACCGCAGGCGGGGAGGCTCCGATGTCGCCGCCGAAGACTGTCCGGCTCAGGGCAGCGCGGCGATGAGCTTGTCTACCTCGACGCGCGGACCGGTGTAGAACGGAACCTCTTCACGCACATGCAGGCGCGCCTCGGTGGCGCGCAGATCACGCATCAGGTCCACGATGCGGTGCAGCTCCGGCGCCTCGAAGGCGAGAATCCACTCGTAGTCGCCGAGGGCGAACGAGCTGACGGTGTTGGCGCGCACATCCGGGTAGCCACGGGCGGCTTTGCCGTGATCGGCGAGCATCTTGCGGCGCTCGTCGTCGGGCAGTAGGTACCACTCGTAGGACCGCACGAACGGATAGACGCAGATGTAATTGCCCGGGTCTTCACCGGCAAGAAACGCCGGGACGTGACTCTTGTTGAACTCGGCAGGCCGATGCAGCGCCACATTGCTCCACACCGGAGTACTCGCCCTACCCAGCTCTGTGGTGCGACGGAAGTCGGCGTACGCGGCCTGCAGGTCCTCGACACGTTCGGCGTGCGTCCAGATCATGAAGTCGGCGTCAGCCCGCATGCCCGCGACGTCGTAGATGCCGCGCACCACCACGTCACGATCGGCAAGCCCCTCGAAAAACGCCTGCGCATCGGCAATGGCCTTCGCCCGATCTTCCCCGAGCACACCCGGTTTCACCTGGAACACCGAGAACATCAGGTACCGGACGGTGGAGTTGAGGGCCTGGTAGTCGAGTCGCGCCATGCCTCCATCGTGCCACTCGACCGAACGTGGTCGCCCACGGGCCGAGCGAAGTCACCATGCCGAACGATCGCACGGCCTCGCCCCTATCGCCGACGAAACTCGTCATCGAAGCCCGCGCCGACTGCTGGCATCACACGCCGAGAATCTTCGAACGATACGAATCGCAGACCGCGTCAGCTCCTCGCTCGGCCCGGAGGCCGAGCAGCAGGGGCTGGGTTCACACTTGTCCACCTGCGATCCGGTGGGCAGCCGCCGTGCCCGAGGCTACGCAGGCCGGGACGCCGACGCCGTGGAGATAGGCGCCCGCGACGGCGAGGCCATCGAGATTTGCTGTCGCCGACTCGATTTCGGCGACACGGTTGGTATGGCCGGGGGCGTATTGGGCGAGGCCGCACGGCCACCGTTGAACGAGTGCGCCGATCGGTTCGATGGTGGCGCCGGTGACGGTGGCGAGGTCTTCGGTGGCGGCGTCGATCAGGTCGGCATCGGACCAGGACAGGGTGGAATCGTCGCCGAATTTACCGAAGGAGACACGCACAGCTGCGGTTTCGCGCTGCGCCAGATGTGCCCATTTGCGGCTGGACAGGGTGAATGCCTTGGCCCGCAAAGATTCTCCGGTGGCGACAAGGATGCCGGAGTTCTGCGGAAGCGCCGTGTCCCGCGGAAGTGCCAGTGCGACAAGGGCAGACGAGGACAGTTCGATTCCTGCCGCTGCGGCGGACGCGGCGGGCGCGAGGGTGCGCAGCAGGCGGGCGGTCACCGGCGCCGGGGTGGCGAGCACGACCGCATCCACGGCACCGACCGGGTCGACGACCCAGCCGCGCCCGCCGCGGGCCAGTCGAGTAGCCGGTGTCGCGGTGACGAACTTCGCATCGGATCTGGCCGAGAGTGCTTCCAGCAGTATCCGATAGCCGTCGCGGATGCCGCCGAAGACGGGCGCGTCGGACGGCGGCGGCATGGCAGCGGCGACCGCGTGGGTCAGGCTCGGTGCGCCGTCGTCGAGTGCCGCGGCCAGCGTCGGCAGCGCCGCACGTACACCGATCGAACGGGAGCTGCCGGCGTACACCCCGCCGAGCAGTGGGTCGACGCTGCGCTCGGCGACCTGCGCACCGAACCGGTCGGCGATCAGGCTGTAGACGTCGATATCGGCGTCGGGGTACCAGGCCATCGGCCTATCGGCCTCCGCGTCGATCCGCGCGAGTGTGTCGGCGTCGACCAGCCCGCGCATCGACTCGGCATCCACGGGGATACCCATCAGAGTGCGCTCCGGCATCGGATGCGCACTGCCCTCCGACCACAGCAGCGGACGTAGCCCCGCCGGAACGACCAGTTGCGGCTCCAATCCGAGTTCACGCACCAGCCCCGGCACCTCCGGCCGCCGGCCGACGAAGGCCTCAGCTCCGAGATCCAAAGGCTCCCCGGCCAATTCACCGGTGTACAGAATGCCGCCCACTCGATCGGCCCGATCGATGACCACGATGTCGGCTCGCGGCCCGAGCAGTGTCCGCAATCGATACGCGGCAACCAATCCCGTGATTCCGCCGCCGACAACCGCGATTCTCATACCTTCGACCGTAACCTGCCCGCTATCGGCCGCTGGTGTCGCCACCGACAATCAGGTCTGCATGCTCCCGGGTGCGATCGGCCGCGAAGTGCGCGTCCTCGGTCGCCATCCACTGCTGCCACAGCGGCAGCGTGTGGGCACCGTCCCGCTCGAGCCCACGGGCCAACCGCACGTCGGGTGGTGTCTCGACCCACACCGCCAACGACAGGCGATCACGCACAGCGGCACGCGCGGAGGACACGCCTTCCAGCACTATCACGCCACCTGGCGTGACCTCGCGCCACTCGGCCAAGACCCGATCGACCCAGTCGTAGCGCTGATACCGCCCCGGCCTGCCGCACGCGATCGGTTCGAGCACCTGCTCTTCCAACCGCGGCCACCAGGCGAGCTGGTTGTTCTCGGCCGCGAAATCATCGGTGTGCACCACCTGCGCGCCACACTCCGCGGCCAAAGATGCGGCGAGCGTGGATTTCCCGGCGCCACCGCCCCCGTCCACCGCCACCAGACGCGTCGACCCGAGCCGCGGCTGATGCGCGAATATCCGCGCGACAATCTCCTGCACCGACACATCCACGACGGATTGAACCCTCCGCTGATCAGCCCTGTTCCCGATATCTGCGGACGAGACCACCGGCCGGTGCGAATCGGCCGAGCAGCGATCGCGCAAAGGGCAAGCTCAGAGCTCGTGGACCAGCTCGACCAAGGCCGTCAGCACGCCGGGGTCGGTGTCGGGCAGTACACCATGGCCGAGGTTGAAGATGTGTCCTGCCGCGCCCATGGTGATCGCCTCGTCGGCTTCGCGGGCGATCCGGCGCGTCTCGGCCTCGACGGCTGCCGGACCGGCGAACAGGACCGCGGGATCCAGGTTGCCCTGCAACGCTTTTCCTGGTCCGACGCGACGCACCGCTTCGGTCAGCGGTACCCGCCAGTCGACACCGACGACGTCCGCGCCCGCCTCTCCCATCGCGCCGAGTAGCTCACCGGTCCCGACACCGAAATGGATGCGCGGCACGCCTGCGGCAGCAACCTCCGCGAACACCCGCTCGGAGTGTGGCAGCACGAAGGTGCGGTAGTCGGCGAGTGAGAGCGCGCCCGCCCACGAGTCGAACAGCTGCACCGCGTCGACGCCCGCGGCCAGCTGCGCCTGCAGGAACGCGATGGTGATGTCGGTCAGTACACCGAGCAGCTCGTGCCAGGTCTGCGGGTCGGCGTGCATCATCGCCTTGGTGCGCTCGTGGTTCTTGCTCGGTCCACCCTCCACCAGGTACGAAGCGAGCGTGAACGGCGCGCCCGCGAACCCGATCAGCGGCGTGTCGCCGAGTGCGTCGGTCAGCAGCCGCACGCCGTCGGTGACCGCGCCCACTTCCTCGGGACGCAGTCGCGGCAGTGCCCGCACATCGGCGGTGGTGCGTACCGGCGACGCGATCACCGGACCGACACCTGGCACGATGTCGAGGTCGATGCCGGCGGCCTTCAACGGAACGACGATGTCGGAGAACAAGATCGCCGCATCCACGCCGTGCCTGCGGATCGGCTGCATGGTGATCTCGCACACCAGCTCCGGATCGAAGCAGGATTCGAGCATCCCGATGCCCTTGCGCAGTTCGCGGTACTCGGGCAGCGACCGCCCGGCCTGACGCATGAACCAGACCGGCCGACGGCTCGGTGCGGCGCCAGTGGCGGCGGCCAGGAACGGAGCATCGGTCAACCGGCGGCGGGTGTGAGTGTTCATCGCCTTCATCGTAAGCGGGCCACCGCCCGGTCTTCGCTCGGCCGGGCGCAGAGCCACTCCTGAGACGACGTCCGACACGCGACCGCGACCGGCCGGGCAGTGCCCGCGGCAAGCCACACCCACAGCCGGCCTGACTCGTCTTCATTCGCCCCGCACGGCGGCGCAGAAACACCGCATCCGACGGTGCAGAAAGCGGCTCGGCGGCGCGCCTCCGACCGCGTCGGGGGGACTAGGTCTACCGTCGCTTTCGTGACACCGCTCGACTTCCGCGACGGAGCCGCACCGACCGAGGGACCCGATGAGCCAGCTCAATTTCGTGCCGCGGTCGAGGCGATGGCCACCGCTACCGTGCACCCTCGGATCGAGCTGGCACCGATCCGCCCGCCGCAACGCCTGGCCCCCTATTCGTACGCGCTCGGCGCCGAAGTCAAACACCCCGAAACCGCTGTCGTGCCAGTCGATTCCGAGGGCGATGCGTTCGGCAGGCTGATCCTCCTACACGATCCGGACGGCGACGACGCATGGCACGGCACCTTCCGTCTGGTCGCCTATATCCAGGCCGACATCGACGGCGCGCTGGCCACCGACCCGCTGTTGCCGGAGGTCGCCTGGAGTTGGCTGGTGGACGCTCTCGAAACGCGCAACGAGCCGTTCACGGCCCTGGGCGGCACCGTCACCTCGACGAGTTCGGTGCGCTACGGCGACATCGCCGGGCCGCCACGGGCGCACCAATTGGAGCTGCGCGCATCGTGGACTGCGGTCACCACCGACATGCGGCCACACGTGGAAGCGTTCTGCGAAGTGCTCGCCTACGCGGCCGGGCTGCCGCCCGCCGGTATCACCCATCTGCGGCCAGAGTCCTATACCAGCAACGACCACATCTAACCGCCACGTAAAGTTCAAGTTTATGCCGGTAGCAGACGAGTCCGACCAGGGCAGCACAGCGGAAGACAACGCAGCGGAGCCGCTGCTGGTCCCCGCGGAGGGTGTTCCACCCGTACTGGCTACCGCACGCGAGATCGCCGATGCCGCTGCCCGGCTTGCCGCGGGCACCGGTCCGCTGGCTGTCGACGCCGAACGTGCATCCGGTTTCCGGTATTCGGCCCGCGCTTATCTGATCCAACTGCGCCGCGCCGGAGCGGGCAGCTTCCTCGTCGACCCGATTCCGGTGACCGATGAGCTCGCCCCGCTGGCCGAGGCGATCAACGATCTCGAATGGGTACTGCATTCGGCGGACCAGGACCTGCCGGGTCTGGCCGAACTCGGTCTGCGTCCCGCGCGGCTGTTCGACACCGAATTGGGTGGCAGGCTGGCCGGTTTCGAACGCGTCGGGCTCGCGGCGATGGTCGAGAAACTGCTCGGCAGGGCGCTGCGCAAGGGCCATGGCGCGGCCGACTGGTCCACGAGGCCGCTGCCCGACGAGTGGCTGAACTACGCCGCGCTCGATGTCGAGCTGCTGCTGGAACTGCGCGACGAAGTCGCGAAAGCACTCGACGAACAGGGCAAGACAGATTGGGCCGCACAGGAATTCGAGCACGTTCGCAGCACCGAGCCCGGCGCGCCGAAGGCCGATCGGTGGCGGCGTACCTCCGGTATCCACCAACTGCGCCGCACCAGGCAGCTGGCGATCGTGCGCGAACTGTGGAACACCAGGGACGGGTTGGCGCGATCCCGCGACGTCGCGCCCGCGCGCATCCTCCCGGACTCCGCGATCGTTTCCGCCGCGACCACCGAGCCGCGCACCATCGCCCAGCTGCGGGCGCTGCCGGTCTTCGGCGGGCCACGGCAGCGGCGGTACTCCCGAGAGTGGCTCGGCGCCGTCGACCGCGGTCGGACGCTGCCCGACAGTGAGCTGCCGCCACTGACCCAGCCCTTCGACGGGCCGCCTCCGGTGAACCGGTGGGAACGCCGGGATGCCGCTGCGGCCGCCCGCTTGACCAGAGCGCGTGCCGAGATGGGTGAGCTGTCCACCGAACATGCCATTCCGGTGGAGAACCTGCTCTCCCCCGACCTGGTGCGGCGCCTGTGCTGGGACGGGCTGCCGGCTTACGACCGTATCCCGGATTCACCCGCCGACCTGGCGGCGGCCATCGACGGATTCCTCAAGTCGGGCGGGGCGCGGCCGTGGCAGCGGGAGCTGGCGGTACCTCGGCTGACGGCAGCGCTGACTCCGGAAACGCGCGACGCTTAACGCCCGTTCCTGGATCTGCGCCACACCATTCGCCTGCCGGGCGAGACGCGGAACAAGTCAGGATTTGGCGGTGACCGTGCCTTCGACGGTTTCCTTGAAGACCCGCAAACCTTCGTCCATGCCCACACCGAACGCGACCGCGAGTTCGTCGGGCAGCACGTCGTGGATCCAGACGAACCGGCTGCCGTTGTCGTGCGGGAAGACCTGCATCGACGCATTGTTGTGCACCGGCGCGACACTGTCGCCGACGATGGAGTACACGAATCGGTGCTCCGCCTCGTCCAACGCGATCAGACGCTCACGCAGCACCGTTCCGTTCACGAACGTGGCCACCCGAACTCCGGGACCATCGAGCCGGCACTCGGTGACGTAACCGGGCGCCATGCGAATCGGACCCTGGCCGAAATCGCGGATGATCGCCCATACGTCGTCGACGGGGGCCTCGACGACGATCTCCTTCTTGATCGATCCCACGGCGAACTCTCCTGTGTGTGGTGGCCTGAAGCCCAGTAACTGGCGTTAATGGAACGGTAGTTAGTTAACCTCCTATCGTCAATGGGTAGTTATCATGTAGTCATGCCCGCCAGAGCCGAGACCACGGCCGCCGATGACCGCACGCCCGCCGCGATGCGTCGACTAGTGGAATTCGTCAACACCCGCCGCGCCGACGGCGACGCCATCGGCACCCCGCACCAGCTGGCCACCTGGCTGCATGATCACGAGCTACTGCCCCGCAACACCGCCGTCACCGCCCACGAACCCGACCGCGCGGCCCGAGTCCGAGAAGGACTGCGCGCCATGCTCGCCCAGAACAATGCCGACCCTGTGAGCAGCCCACGACCCGACGGACTCGACCCCACAGCACATGCCGAGCTGTCGGCCATGACCGCAGAACTCCCCCTGACACTCGACGTCACCAGCACGCCCCCGACCCTGGTGCCCGCCACCCACGGATCGGTCGACACCGCCCTGGCCACCCTTCTCGCCGACATCGCCACTGCCGTCGCCGCGGGCACCTGGTCCCGCCTCAAAACCTGCCGCGAACCAAGCTGCCGCTGGGCCTTCTACGACCACTCCCGCAACCGCGGCCGCACCTGGTGCTCGATGAACGTCTGCGGCAATCGCGTGAAAGTCCGCGCCTCCCATCGCCGCAACTCCGCGCGATAGCATCCGATCCCACTCCCGCCGAGCGGGACCGTCGAAACGAGTGAACAGAACTCGAAGATCCTGGTGGGGAAGGACGTTGGCGATCGCGTCGGATACGCGCGCACCACTGACATTCCCTTGGCGGGTGGTGTGACCGCGGGAGGGCGGTGATGGGTACGGCTCGAACGCGGCCCAGTTGAACAGGATCGACCCGAACGGCCCGACGCGATGAGCGAGGCATCGTCGAATCCGCTGATCTCGCAACGCGAAGACACCACATGTCCTGGCTGCGGAATTCGCCTATGCCACCCTCCCCGACGGTTCGGGTACTCGGACTACCTTCACGAATTCTCTGATGTGCAAAGAAATATTTCTCGGGAAGCACCTGGTCAAGTATTACTACCGATGGAGCGAGTCCGTTGGAGAGAACCCGCCTCCCACGGATCACCGACGGCACCGTCGTCCAACGAGTCCTGATATCCGGCCGGCTGGACGCGGCGCTCGACGTCGGCATTCAAGCCGGTCCGCTAGCGGTCGGCCGCTGATCGTGGCGAGCGGGACATGACAGTGGCCGCTCTCGATGTTGCCGCAGCCGTGTCCCTCTTGTCGAGAGTTGGTGCAGGGGCGGTTGTCTCACCGGGCGGCGGTTCGGTTCCATCGGGACTTGCCGAGTTCTCCGGGCGTCCGGTGAGTGGCACACCCCGCGACACACCGCCAGTGGCACTCACGATGACATGCCACTCGACTCATGTAGGACAGCGCGCCCAGGCAGGTTGCCGCCGCGGTCAGCGGGCGTCGAGCCAACCTGTGATGCGGCGGGCGATGTCGGGGGCCGTCAGGCCCAATTCCTCGTGGATCTGGTTGCGCGAGGCATGGTCCAGGAAGTGTTGGGGGACACCGAGATCGCGGGTCGGCACGTCCAGGCCCGCGCCGCGGAGGCGGGCGGAGATGGTGGAGCCGATGCCGCCGTGCAGGCCGCCGTCTTCGAGAGTGACCAGAAGGCGATAGTTTTCGGCGAGTTTGACGATGGTGTCGGACACCGGGAGAACCCAGCGCGGATCGATGACGGTGATCGAAATACCTTCTGGTTGCAGCAGATCCGCTACTTGCAGTGCCAGTTCGGCGAAGGGGCCCACGGCGACGAGGAGGACGTCGCCACGCTGGGTTTGAGCGGAGCCGCCGTCCTGCTCGGGCAGGCGAAGGATGTCGACGCCCTCGAGGCGTTCGACGGCCGAAATATCTTCGACGACGCTGCCCTTCGGGAAGCGGATGGCGGTCGGGCCGTCACTGATGGCCAGCGCCTCGGCGAGTTCTTCGCGCAGGGTGCCCGCATCGCGCGGGGCGGCCACGCGGATACCGGGGATGATGCCCAGCACCGAGAGGTCCCACATGCCGTTGTGGCTGGCGCCGTCGTTTCCGGTGATGCCCGCGCGGTCGAGCACCACGGTGACCGGCTGCTTCAGCAGGGCGACATCCATCAGCAGCTGATCGAAGGCGCGGTTGAGGAAGGTGGAATAGATGGCGACCACCGGGTGCATGCCGCCGAGCGCGAGACCCGCGGCGGAGGCCATGGCGTGCTGCTCGGCGATACCGACGTCGAACATCCGGTCCGGGAAACGCTCACCGAATGCCGAAAGGCCGGTCGGCCCGGGCATGGCGGCGGTGATGGCGACGACGTCGTCGCGGCGTTCCGCGTGTGCGATCAACTCCTCGGAGAACACCGCGGTCCAGCCGGGCGCCTTGGCGCCGAGCGGCCGGCCCGTCAGCGGGTCGATCGGATCGCACGCATGCATCTGATCGGCTTCGTGGTTCTCGGCGTGTGAGTACCCACGGCCCTTCTGCGTCACCACATGGACGACGACCGGACCGCCGAAATCCTTCGCCCTGCGCAGGGCCGCTTCCAGCGCGACACCGTCGTGGCCGTCGACCGGGCCGACGTACTTGAGTCCGATATCACTGAACAGCTCCTGCGGGCTGACGGCGTCTTTGATCCCGGCCTTCACCGCGTGCACCATCGAGTACGCGGATTCGCCGACGCGCGGGATGCTCTTGAGGATCCGCTTACCCGCATCCAACGCATGCTCGTAGGCAGGCTGGGTGCGCAGCGCGGTCAGCCGGTCGGCGAGGCCGCCGATGGTGGGCGCGTAGGAGCGGCCGTTGTCGTTGACCACCACGACCACCGGACGATCGGGAGCTCCGGCAATGTTGTTGAGCGCCTCCCAGCACATGCCGCCGGTGAGCGCGCCGTCACCGACGACCGCGACCACATGCCGATCCTGGCCGGTCAGCGCGAACGCTTTCGCGAGGCCATCGGCGTACGACAGCGACGCCGAGGCGTGCGAAGACTCCACCCAATCGTGCACGCTCTCGGCCCGACTCGGGTAGCCGGACAGCCCGCCCCGCGTCCGCAGCGAATCGAACTGGTCCTTGCGGCCGGTCAGGATCTTGTGCACATAGGCCTGATGCCCGGTGTCGAAGATCAACGGATCGGCCGGCGAGTCGAAGACCCGATGCAGGGCGATGGTCAGTTCCACCACACCGAGATTGGGTCCGAGGTGACCGCCGGTCGCCGCGACCTTCTCGACCAGGAACTCGCGAATCTCCGCCGCAAGCTCCCGCAGCTCGGCCACGTTCAGCCTGCGCAGGTCTTCGGGTGCATCGACCCGGGAAAGCACTCCCACCTGAACTCGCTCCCTCCGGATAGTGCATCTGATCCGAACAGTCTACGGAGCCGCGGTGGCGTCCCCGCACGACGACGGCACGTCACCTGCCGACATGGCGCTGAAATGTGAGTCTCCACACGAATCACCGGACGAAAAGCACCTGTCCGGAGAAACGAGGGCGGGCGAACATCCGACCGCGGCGCGGCGACCGGAGGAAATCCCTCCGAAGACACGCGCTCAGCGGACGAAGGATCGACCACGGCACATACGCTACCGCGCCTACAGTGATCGTGTGGCCGAGCCCGAACAGAAGGTTCCGCAGGCGGTCGAACCCGGCGTCGTGGCACGTCTGGTCGCCGATGTGTACCAGCTCTACCGCGCCGACGAATCCGGCGCACTGGCCGACTACATTCCGGAACTCGCTGCGGTCCAACCCGATTCGTTCGCCGTGTGCCTGGCCACCGCGGACGGCCGGTTCTACGGCGCAGGCGATGTCGCCACCATGTTCACTATCCAATCCATCTCCAAACCGTTCACCTATGCGCTCGCCCTGGCCGACCAGGGCCCCGCCGCGGTCGCCGAGCGCATCGACGTGGAACCCTCCGGCGAGGCGTTCAACGAGATCAGCCTGGACCCGGTGACCGAGCGACCGCGTAATCCGATGATCAATGCGGGCGCCATCACCGCCGCGTCCTTGGTCACCGGTGACGATCCCATCGACAAGTTCGAACGCATCCGGCGCTGCTACTCCCGATTCGCCGGACGCGAGCTGACGATGAACGAGGCGGTGTACGCCTCCGAGGCGCGCACCGGCTTCCGCAATCGCGCCATCGGCTACATGCTGCGTTCTTTCGGCATCATCGACTCCGATCCGGACGAGGCAGTCGATCGGTACTTCCGGCAGTGCTCGATTGATGTCACCTGCCGCGACCTCGCGCTGATGGCTGCGACGTTGGCCAATAACGGTCTCAACCCGGTGACGCGCGAGCGCGCATTGTCGGTCGCGCTGACCGAGCAGGTGCTCAGCGTGATGACCACCTGCGGCATGTACAACGCCGCGGGTGACTGGGTGACCACCGTAGGGCTGCCGGCGAAGAGCGGTGTCGGCGGCGGGATACTCGCGGTGCTGCCCGGTCAGATCGGGATCGCCGTCTACTCCCCTCGGCTGGACAAGCACGGCAACAGCGTGCGCGGCGTCGCCGCCTGCCGGGCGCTGTCGAAACGACTGGAACTGCACTTCCTGCACGTGACGCGATCCGGTCGCACCGCGATTCGGGCTGCGTATTCGGTGGCCGAGGCGCCCTCGCGGCTGCGGCGCACTACCGAGGAGATGGCGGTGCTCGCCGAGCACGGTGATCGCGCTCGCGTGTACGAACTGCACGGCGACCTACTGTTCGCGGGCGCGGAACGTGCCGTGCGGGCCATCGAGGAGCAGTCGGGCGAGTTGGCGGCGCTGGTTCTCGACCTGCGCCGGGTGGGCGAGGTGAGCGAGATCGCAGTGCACATGCTCGACGAACTGCAGAACGAACTCGCCGCGGCGAGCTGCCGGGTCGCCATTGTCGATCCCGACGGCAAGATGGGCCACCTGGTCTCGAGCCTGGTTCCGAACGACCCGCGCGGACGCGTCTTCATCGACCGCGACACCGCTACCGAATGGTGCGAGGACATCGTGCTCGACCACCATCGGCCCGCTGACGAACCGGCGTGCACCTCCCTTCCGATCGAGGACCATCCCGCGCTCGCCGCACTGAGCCCTGATAACCGGGCGCGGCTGGCAAAGGATTTCGAGGTGCGCACCATCGCCCGCGGTGAAGTGATCGCGCGCCGCGGCAGCGCCCGCTCGGGCCTGTACCTGATCCTGGAGGGACGGGTGCGGATCACCTTCGAGGGCGCCGACGGGCACACGCACCGGTTGGTGTCGCTGTCGGCCGGGATGTCGTTCGGCGAGATCCCGATGCTGGTCGGCACACCGTTCGTCAACGAAGCCCGCGCGGAGAGCGGGGTGCGGGTCGCGGTGCTGAGCCCGGGACGGTTCGATGTGCTCACCGAGAAGGCGCCCGAGCTGAAACTTGCCCTGCTCGAGCGCCTGGCCGCGGGCGCGTACGCACAGATGGACGCCGCTGTACGCGCGATCGCGGTCCGCGGTGGCGACTATTGAGTTCGGCGGGCGGGGACATTTGCGTGTTATCGGCCGTTGAGCCCTGCGAGACCACGATCCCACCGAGTCAGGAGAGCGCCGTGAGCAAAAAGAAATCCGACGAAGCCGCCGCGGGCACGGTGACCACCTTCGGGAGCGGCAGCGCCCGCGCCACTCCCGACCTCATGCGCGTGACCATCTCGATCGAAACGCGGGCGAGCAAGGTCGCGCTGGCGTATGGGCAGGCCGGGGAGCGGGTCGCCGCCGTCACCGATTCGCTGCGCTCGGACGGGGTTTCGGGAGCCGACATCGCTACGAGCGGCCTGTCGGTGCGCACCGAGACCGTCTGGATCGAAGGTGGCGGTTCGAAGATCACCGGCTATCTCGCAACGACCGACCTGACCGTGGCGCTGCGCGATATCGGCGAGAACGCCGATCCCGGACCGGCCACTATCATCGCCAACGCCGTCGATGCGGGCGGCGACGATGTCCGGTTGGGCGGCCTCACCCTGACCTTCGCCGACCAGGAAAGCCTGCTCACCCAGGCGCGCGATGCAGCATGGGACAACGCGCTCGCCAAGGCCGAACAATATGCCGCCCGCGCGGGCCGCACGCTCGGGCCGGTGCTCGAAATCACCGAGAACACCACCTCGGCACCGCCGGTATACCCCCGCCTCCAAGCGATGTCCGCGCCCATGGACGCCGCTTACAGCGCCGCTCCGGTACCGGTCGAGCTCGGCGAATCCGAAATCAGTGCTGCCATCCGTGCCACCTGGCAGCTCGACTAGACCGTGACCGAACCGATCGGCGGCCACGAGAAGCTCGACGACCACCGGTTGGACGCGGTGCGGCGGCGAGATATCCGAGGCGGCAACGCATTCCGGAAACCCGGTCGGTCGGTCGGATTTGCCACGGCACGGCGAGGTTCTCGCCTATATTGAAGAATCGGTGGCCACCATCAGGGCTGCCGGTGAGGATTTCGCATGTCGTTCGTGCTCATCGATAAACCGCGCCCACACGTCGCCCTGGTGACGCTGAACCGGCCGGACCGGATGAATGCGATGGCCTTCGATGTGATGATTCCGCTGCGCGAGGCGCTGGAGGAGGTCAGTGCCGACAACGACGTGCGGGTCGTGGTGCTCACAGGAGCAGGGGACGGTTTCTGTTCCGGCGCAGATCTACAGAGTGCGGGGAAGGTGCCCAATACCGAGGGGCTGACCGTCACCAGCGTCGCGCGGCGCTCGATGGATCTGCTGAACGACGTGATGATCACCCTGCGACGCATGAACCAACCGGTCATCGGTGCGATCAACGGCGCGGCGATCGGTGGAGGCTTCTGCCTGAGCGTCGCCACCGACATCCGGATCGCGGGCGCGGACGCCTACTTCCGGGCGGCGGGGATCAATAATGGGCTCACGTCCGCGGAACTGGGCATCAGCTACCTGCTGCCCCGCGCCATCGGCTCCTCCCGCGCGTTCGAGATCATGCTGTCCGGACGCGACGTCGATGCCGCCGAGGCCGAGCGCATCGGCCTGGTCTCCCGCACCGTGCCCACCGCGAAACTCCTGGAAACCTGCTACGACCTGGCCGAGCGGATCATCAGCTTCAGTCGGGTCGGCACCGAGCTCACCAAACGGATGCTGTGGAGCGGTATGGAAGCGGGCAGTTTCGAATCCCAGATGCAGCACGAGGGCATGGCGCAGCTCTACGTCCGCCTCACCACCGGCAATTTCGACGAAGCCATCCGCGCGCGCCGCGACCGCCGCCCGCCCAGCTACGAAGACTGACCGCCTACGACCGGTGCCCGAGACCTTTCACCAGCAAGGTCACCGTATCCGCGCCGGCCTGCCGGTCTTCGGATCTTCAGGTACTCCGGTGACTGCGCCCACTCCTGGAACGCCGGCTCGTCGGGGAAGGACATCAGCACCACCTTCTCCCGCTCCGACTGCCCCTCGATCACCTGCGGGTTCTCGTCGGCAGCAAGCAGCGTGCCCGAGTATCGGGCGAAAATCTCCGTGAAGTGCGCCTGATAGCGATCATAGGCGGCACGATCGGAGAACTTCAGCTGCGCGACGCCGTACACGGTCATGGGCGCGACTCTATGCCGCCGACCGTACGATCAACGCTCCAACAGCGCAAGACATTCGACATGGTGGGTGGCCGGGAACGCGTCGAAGGCCCGCAGTCGGGTGAGCCGGTAGCCCGCCGACTGGTACAGCCCGAGGTCGCGGGCGAAAGCGGCCGGGTCGCAGCCGATGTGGATGATGCGGGCAGGATCGTGCCCGGTCAGTGCCGAGACAACTTCCTTGCCCGCGCCGGTGCGCGGCGGGTCGAGCACCACCACTTCCGGTGCGGCACTGCCCTGTTCGGTCAGCCAGCGCTCGACCCGGTCCGCACGCAGATCCACCCATGGCAGGTCCAGCAGGGCCGCGTTGCCGTCGACTACGGCGGTACGGGCGGATTCCGCGGCGAGCACCGATCCGTCCGGACCGACCTGTTCGGCGAGCCGGGCGGCGAAAACCCCGGCGCCGCTGTACAGATCCCAGGCGAGATCGCCGGAACCGAGTCCGGACCACTCGGCCACAATGTCCGAATAGCATTGCGCGGCACCATGATGCGCCTGCCAGAAGCCGGTCGCCGATAGTTCCCAGCGACGGCCGGCCACATACTCGACCGTGCGCCCGCTGCCGTCCAGCACCGACTCCTCGCGTGGCGCATGTGTCGCCGCGCGACGCGCCGATGCGCTGCGCCGTTCGCTCGCCTGCGCCTCGCCATTGCGCAGCGCCCGCCGGTCGGGTCGCCCGCTGTCGCGCCTGCCACGGCGCTCACCGCCACGCTCGTTGCTCCGTGGCCGCTCGCTGCCGCGCCGGTCATCTCCGCGACCACCCGCCGAAACCGGCACCGGCACCTCGAGTTCGACGATATGCCGCACCCCGTCGCCGTCTACCGCGATCACCAGATCCGCGCCGGGCGTCCAGGATTGCTCCGCCACCCCGTCCAACGCGCCGGGAACCGGTTGCGGGCAGCGCAGATCGGCGATCACGTCGGTGCTACGCAGCCGATGCACTCCGGCCCGACCCTGCGCGTCCACCACCAATCGAACCCTGGTGCGCCAACCACCGATCTCGTCGGCGGATCCGGTGATCGGCTCCACCGTGATCTCCCGCTCGACGCCGGCGATCCGACGCAACTGCTCGGCGACGACCATCGCCTTCAATTCCCGCTGCGCTGCCGGTGTGGCAAAGGAGAAGTCGCAGCACCCCGCACCGCCCGGTCCCGACACCGGGCAGGTCGCAGTAACCCGATCCGGTGACGCTTCGAGAATATCGATTGCGTCGGCCCGGCAGAACGAACCGCCGCGGTCCTCGGTAACCCGGACCCGTACCAGCTCACCGGGCAGTCCGTGCCGGACGAAAACCACTCGCCCGTCGTGGCGGGCCACACAGAAGCCGCCGTGTCCCGGCGGGCCGAGCCGCACCTCGAAGGTGGTGTTGCGCCAGTCGGTCATCCGGTCCTGTCCTCGTACCCACGTCGCACCGCACCCGGCGCGTTGATCACGCCTGCTTGCCGGGCCCGGGTGGAGGAACTCAGCTGCCACGGCACGCTCGTTACCATCACCCCCGGCTCGAAAAGCAGCCTGCCCTTGAGCCGCAACGCGCTCTGGTTGTGCAACACCTGTTCCCACCAGTGCCCGACCACGTACTCCGGAATGAACACCGTCACCACATCACGCGGCGAATCCTTGCGCACCCGCTTCACGTAATCGAGCACCGGTTTGGTGATTTCGCGGTACGGCGATTCGATCACCTTGAGCGGCACATTGATATCGCTCTGCTCCCATTCGCGGACCAACCCCCTGGTGTCGGCTTCGTCGACGTTCACCGTCACCGCCTCCAGGGTGTCCGGGCGGGTGGCACGGGCATAGGCCAGCGCCCTACGGGTCGGCAGGTGCAGTCTGGACACCAGCACGATCGAATGCGAGCGGCTGGGCAGCACACCGTCCCACTCGTGTTCGTCGAGCTCGCGCGAGACCGAGTCGTAGTGGCGGCGAATCATTTTCATCACCACGAAGATCGCGACCATGGTGAAGATCGCGATGTAGGCCCCCGCGAAGAACTTCGTGATGAGCACGATGACCAACACCGCGCCGGTCGCGGTGAGCCCGATCGCGTTGATCACCCGTGAGCGCTTCATCCTGGCACGCTGCGTCGGATCGGTTTCGGTGCGCAGCAAGCGCGTCCAGTGCCGCAGCATGCCCGTCTGGCTGAGCACGAACGACACGAAAACACCCACGATGTAGAGCTGGATCAACTTGGTCACCTCGGCGCCGAACAGCACGACGAAGGCGATGGCGGCACCGGAAAGGAACAGAATGCCGTTGCTGAAGGCGAGCCGGTCGCCACGGGTGTGCAGCTGCCGGGGCAGGTAGCGGTCTTGCGCCAGAATCGAGCCGAGCACCGGGAATCCGTTGAACGCCGTATTGGCGGCGAGCACGAGGATCAGCGCCGTCACACTGGTGATGAAGAAGAAGCCGAGCGGGAACCCGTGGAACACCGTCTCGGCGAGCTGCGCGATGAGCGTCTTCTGATGGTAGTCGGCAGGCGCACCGGACAGATCGGACACGTCGTGCGCGTACACGATCCCGATCTTCTGGGCCAGGATGATAATGCCCATCAACAGCACGATCGCGATGCTGCCGAGCATCAGCAGGGTGGTTGCGGCATTGCGCGACTTCGGTTTCCGGAAGGCGGGCACCCCGTTGCTGATCGCCTCGACACCGGTGAGCGCGGCACAACCGGAGGAGAACGAGCGCGCGATCAGGAAGGCGAAGGCCAGACCGTAGAGGTGCTCCTCCTCGGCGTTGAGCTGGAAGCCCGCCGATTCCGCCTGTAGGTCGTCACCGAGGACGAAGATTCGGAACAGCCCCCACGCGAGCATCGCGAACATGCCGATGATGAACGCATAGGTCGGAATCGCGAACGCGGTGCCCGACTCGCGCACGCCGCGCAGGTTGATCGCGGTCAGCACGGCAATGGCGACCACGGCGAACAGCACCTTGTGTGTATCCACGAACGGGATCGCCGACCCGATATTGGAGGCCGCGGAAGAAATCGACACCGCGACAGTGAGCACATAGTCGACCAGCAGTGCGCTGCCGACGGTGAGCCCGGCATTGGGGCCGAGATTGGTGGTGGCAACCTCGTAGTCACCACCGCCGGACGGATAGGCGTGCACGTTCTGCCGGTAGCTGGCCACCACCACGGCCATGACGAAGGCGACCGCGAGTCCGACCCACGGGGCGTACACGTAGGCCGAAATTCCGGCCACCGACAGGGTCAGAAAGATTTCCTCTGGCGCGTACGCGACCGACGACATGGCATCGGAGGCGAACACAGGGAGCGCGATTCGCTTCGGCAGCAGGGTGTGGCCCAGCGAATCGCTACGGAAAGGCCTACCCAGCAGCACCCGTTTCGCTGCCGTCGTCAACTTGGACACTGGAGCGAGCATAGATCCCCGAACGGTTGATCGCGCCTGGGGGCGGCCCGCGTCGCAGGTTTGACTTCCGGTCAGAGGGGGAAAGTGGGCCATGGACGCACTCGGCGGGTACGGTTTTGCCGAAGACAAGCAGACCGAACGGCACGAACGGCTGCATCGCCTTCGCTCGGCTCGACGCCACAGGCGTCGACGGACCTTGTCCGGCTGTTGGATCGTTTCCAGGAACGAGGTTGCACGGTGTACGTAGTGATCATGGGGTGCGGGCGCGTGGGTTCGTCGCTGGCACGCGCCCTGGTCCGGGTAGGTCACGAGGTCACGGTGATCGACCGGGACCCGAGCGCCTTCCTGCGCCTCGGCGAGGACTTCCCGGGTGAACAGGTCGTCGGCGTCGGTTTCGACAGGGACGTGCTGATTCGCTCCGGAATAGAGCGTGCGGACGCATTCGCCGCAGTGTCCTCCGGCGACAACTCCAACATCATCTCGGCGCGCGTTGCTCGCGAAACCTTCGGCGTCGAGCGCGTCGTCGCCCGCATCTACGATGCGAAACGCGCCGCGGTCTACGAACGTCTCGGTATTCCGACGATCGCCACGGTGCCCTGGACGACCGACCGGTTCCTAACTGCGCTCATCGGCGACAGCGGCACCACCACATGGCGCGACCCCACCGGCACCGTCGCCGTCGCCCAGCTGACGCTGCACGAGGAGTGGTACGGCCGCACGGTGCGCGACCTGGAACGCGCGGTCGGCGCGCGGGTGGCGTTCATCATCCGATTCGGTCAAGGACTGTTGCCCGAAAGCAAGACCATGGTTCAGGCCGACGACATCGTCTACGTCGCCGCCACCTCCGGCAGCGTCGGCGAGGCCGTCGCATTGGCCGGTAAGCCCCCAGCAAGCGAGGACTGAACATGAAAGTGGCGATCGCCGGAGCCGGCGCCGTGGGCCGATCGATAGCCAGGGAGCTCCTGCGCGGCGGCCACCGCGTGATGCTGCTCGAACGTCAGCTCGACCACATCGATCCGACCGCGATCCCGGACGCTGTGTGGGTGCATGCCGATGCCTGTGAGCTCGCGCTGCTCGAGGACGCGGGGCTGGAGACCTACGAGGTCGTCATCGCCGCCACCGGCGACGACAAGGCAAATCTGGTGCATGCCCTGCTCGCCAAGACCGAGTTCGGAGTGCGCCGCGTGGTGGCCAGGGTCAACGACCCGCGCAACGAGTGGCTCTTCGATCCCTCCTGGGGCGTCGATGTCGCCGTGTCGACGCCACGGCTGCTCGCCTCGCTGGTCGAGGAGGCGGTGTCGGTCGGCGACCTGGTCCGGCTGATGACGCTGCGGCAGGGTCAGGCCAATCTCGTCGAGATCACCCTGCCCGCCGACACCGCGCTGGCAGGCAAGCCGGTGCGCACACTCACCCTGCCGCGCGACGCCGCCCTGGTGACGATCCTGCGGGGCGGCCGAGTGATCGTGCCGCAGCCCGACGACCCGTTCGAGGGCGACGACGAGCTGCTGTTCGTGACCTCCGTGGAGGCCGAAGAAGATCTGCGGGTGGCGCTGGCCCACCACGGCATCAAGCCATAACACCCCGATACGGCCGGATGCCAACGCGGATCCGGCCGAATCAGGCGGCGGCGAGCTCGGCACGCAGCTTGTTGAGCGCGCGGTGCTGCATCACTCGAACCACGCCGGGGCTGGTGCCGATCGCCTCTGCAGTCTGCGCGGCGCTCCAGCCGAGCACAATCCGCATCACCAGCACCTCGCGGTGCGCGGGCGCCAGGATCTTCATCAATTCCCTTGTCACGTCGCGACGTTCGGACGCCAACGCCCATTCCTCCGGGCCCGCCGCGGTCGAGACGGTGTCCGGCACGTCGGCCACCGGGTAGCTCGGGTGCATCTGCGAACGCCGGAACGCATCGGCGACCTTGTTCGCCGCGATCCCGTACACGAAAGCCAGGAACGACTTTCCCTGATCCCGGTAGCGCGGGATGGCGTTGACGGTAGCCATCAGGATTTCCTGCACTACATCGTCGGCGGTGACGTGCAGGTGTGAGGTATTGCCGAGGCGCGCACCGCAATACCGGCGAACCAGCGGATGGACCAGGCGCACGATCTCGGTGACGGCCTGTCGGTCGCCCGCCGCGGCGGGTCCGATGAAAGTGTCGAGCTCCGCGGAAATTCGGCGGCTCTCCGAGAGTGCCGGGTTGTTGTGGCTGCGGGTCTTCGACAGTGCCGCAATGTTGTGCTCGGTAGCCATCTTCCGAGTCCTTTCGCCGATGTTGCGCTTTTTTGTCTCGCAACGATCGTCTGATGAACTCGGCGTTCCAACCAGTAACCCCAGGGTGGGTACTGCCCACCTCCGCGGTGCGTGTTAGCGCACCCCGGCGTGAATCCTCCGGACTCCGGGGCGATATCCCCCGGTCTCACGGGACCGCGACAGTCGCGAAACCCCCAGGTCCGTGCGGCCGCGTGAATTTCTCGGGCCGCTCCGCGGCAGATCCTCAGGCAGCTTCGGCAGTAGTCGCACGACGGACCGGCATGTGCCCGGCCCGGCGCACCGCCCACACGGTGACGGCCAGTGCGACCGCCGTCAGCGGCCACCCCATCGCAATGCGGGCCGCGGCAAGCCAGCCGGTGTGGTCGGAGTCGTAGAGCTGCGACTGCACCAGGTAGCGGGCCGCGAACACCAGCACCCAGGTAGTGGTCGCGACGTCGTAGAGGCGCACCACACGCCGATCGGTCCGCCAGTCGGAGCCGTGTCCGTTCAACACACCCCAGATGACGCCCACCAACGGCCAGCGCACCAGCATCGACACCAGGAAGACGCCTGCATAGACGAGGCTGGTGTAGATGCCGAACAGGAAGAAGCCTTTTGCTTCACCCATGCGGTAGGCGATGAACGCGCAGATGCCGACACCGAGGAAACCGGAGATGGCAGGTTGAATCGGGCTGCGTCGTATCAGCCGCCAGATGAGAATCGCGGCGGCCACGCCAAGGGCCGCCCAGATCGCCGCGGTGAGGCCGGCGAAGGTGTTCACGGGGACGAACACGAGGACCGGCAGCGTCGAATAGATCAAGCCGCTGAAACCGCCCAACTGCTCGAGCAGGGTCTGCTCGACCGTGTCCGCTGTCTCGTCGAGCGGTCGCGCGGGATCTGCCTGCCGGTGCCGACCGGAATCGACCGCGGTGCGCCGTGCGTCCTCCACCACCGCTCCGGGTTCGGCGGGCTCACGCATCCCGGTATCGATCGACTTGTCGGCGGCGTTCTCGTTGCTCGATGGCATACGTCAGCTGTTCCCGCGCAATTCGTAGTAGGGGTTGTAGATCACCTTGCGGCCGTCGCGGTCGCCGACCCGGCCACGGACCAGGATGCGCCGGCCCGGCTCGATCCCGGGAATGCGCCTGCGCCCGATCCACACCAAGGTGATGGCGTCGGTGCCGTCGAAGAATTCTGCCTGAACACTGGCGCCCGCAGACTTCGGACACGCCTCGACACTCCGTAGTCGGCCGAGCATGGTGGCTTCGTCACCACGCCGACACTCCGATGCCCGACACGCTCCCGAGGCATCTGCAGTCTCGGCGAGTTCTTCGGCGTCCAACCGATCGAGGTCCTCGGTCAGTCTGCGGCCCAAACGGCGAAAATAACCTGAGGCAGCGGATGGCATTGCACGCTCTCCTGCATGGAGCAAGACGGCGTGGGTTGCACGCCATCGTGGTTTTCCGGTAACGACCGGCTATTGGCCGTATACCCGCCACTGTAGATGGGCAACCCTGCCCCCGCTACGCTCGGTCCGATGTTCGAGACCCCCTCTCCCGCGGTTGTCGTCGCGCTGCCGGGCACCGGATCCGACGCCGACTTCGCGCGCCGCGCATTCGAACCTGCCTGCTTAGCCCGTAAAACCCCGTTCCTGGCTGTCGAACCGGACCCGGGCGCCGTGGTCGCATCGTGCCGGGCTGCATTGGACGCCGCGGCCTGCTCCGGACCGGTGCTGGTGACGGGAATCTCCCTCGGCGCCGCGATTGCCGTGGAATGGGCGGCCGAGCACCCCGACGCCGTTGTCGGCGTGGTCGCGGCGCTGCCCGCGTGGACCGGATCCGACACTGCCACATGCCCCGCCGCACTGAGCGCCGCCGCGACGGCCGCACAGTTGCGGGCCGACGGTCTGGACGCGGTGATCGAGCGGATGCGGGCCAGCAGCCCACGCTGGCTGGCCGATGCGCTCACCCAGTCCTGGCGCGCCCAGTGGCCGCAACTGCCCGACGCGCTCGAGGAAGCCGCCGACTACAAGTGGCCGGGCGCCGAGCGTCTCGCCACACTCGACGTCCCGGTCGCCGTAGTCACCGCGGTCGACGACCCGGTGCACCCGCTCACGGTCGCCGAGGAATGGGCCACGCTGATCCCTCGCTCCGAGCTGATCCGGATCACCCTCTCCGAGCTGGGCGAAGATCCTGCGATCCTCGGGAAGACCGGGCTGGCCGCATTCGGCTGAGAGACGCTGACAGCGTCGGCCTACCACGAGGGAGCGAGTCTTACGAGCGACCGTTCGCGGCCGGCTCGCGTCCGAGTGGCCGAAGCGCATGCGACGAAGTCGCGAGTCTCGGCCGCTCGGACGCGAGCCTTCGGGGCCGCGAACACGCAGCGCCGCAGGCGCTGCAAAACAAACCCAGCCGCGAACACGCAGCGCCGCAGGCGCTGCAAAACAAACCCAGCCGCGAACACGCAGCGCCGCAGGCGCTGCAAAACCAGCACTGCCGCAGGCGCTGCAAATCAAACCCAGATCAGTTCAAGCCGAGCTGCTGCATCGCGGACCCGTCGGCGCCACGACGGGGTTCCTGCGGCATCCGCGGCGGGATCACTGTGGCGGGCGTGGCCTGGGCCGCGGCTTGGGCGGCCGCGGCTTGCTGCTGCGCCTCCACCTGCTGCTGATGTGCGGCCGCGAGCTGCTCGGCCAGTTCCTGCGGCAGCACCACGGCGAGGGGTTCACGCACCGGCATCGGGTCGTCGCCGCGGCGAATCACGGTCTCGCTGAGGATGGCTCGCGCGGCCGTGACCAGCGGTCCGCCCGCGTCGGCGGCGCCTGCCGGGCCCGCGGCGACGAGACGGACCATCCAGCGGGGCCCGTCGACTCCGATGAACCGGAGGTCGGCACCCTCGGTGATGGCGAGCAGCTCGCGGCCCCACGGTCCGGTCTCGACTGCGACCCTGGCGCCGTCCTTGCGTAACGATTCGGCGAGATCGGCGGCCACCGTGCGCCATTGGCCTGCCGACTTCGGCGCAGCGTAGGCCGCGACGGTGATTCGGCCGTGTTCGGTGGCCAGGTGCACCGCCTGCGGGGTGCCGTCGGGAGTCATCTCGACCTGCAGCTGGCCGCCCGGCGGCACCGGCAGGATCACCGATCCGAGGTCGAGGCGCTGGTCGGCCACATCCTCGAGCAGCTCGGCGACGTCGTTGTAGTCGTAGGGGCCGGACTTCGACGCGTCGGTGTCATCGTCGTAATCGGCGTCGTCGTCGTAGTCGGCCGCGGCGTACGCGGCCGGGACGTAATCGGCTGGGATGATGGGGTTTTCGTCGGTGATGGGCTCATCAACTGGAATGATGGGATTTTCGTCGGTGATGGGCTCATCGTCGTAGCCCGGCTGCGCGTACTCGGCGTCAAAGTATTCGGGCGCCTCGTCGTACAGCTCATCGGCATACCGGTCGTCGGACTTCTTCTTCCTTCCGAACATTGCTGTCATGCCTCCTTACCGGCCGAGCCCGCCCCATCGGCCTGCGCGGTCAGACTCGCGTGACCGCCGCTCGAGCCGTATCCGCCCGCGCCGCGCGCGGTGTCGTCGAGCGTGTCGACCTCGACGAAATCGACCAGCTCCACTCGTTGCACGAGCAGCTGCGCGATCCGGTCGCCGCGCCGCAGCTCGATCGGGGTGCGCAGGTCGTGATTAACCAGGCACACCTTGATTTCACCGCGATACCCCGCGTCGACCGTGCCGGGGGTGTTGACCACCGACAGCCCGGTTTTGGCCGCGAGGCCCGACCGGGGATGGATGAGGCCGACGGTGCCGACCGGTAGCGCAACGGCCACGCCGGTGCCGACCAGCACCCGCTCGCCCGGCTCCAGGATGACGTCTTCCGTGGTGCACAGATCCACGCCCGCGTCACCGTCATGGGCGCGCACGGGCATGGGGATGCCGGGATCAAGCCGCAGCAAGGGTATGGGTGAAAGTGCGTTCACGTTGATCGAGCCTACGCGTAAGCCGCTGACCACCGTGACTTAGTGTTGAGTCGTGTCGGACCAGCCCAATCCCGCGACGACGGACCACGAAAACAACAGCCAGCACCCCTACCGCGAACGCCTGTGGGTGCCGCTGTGGTGGTGGCCGGTGGCCTTCGCCATCACCGGGCTGCTTGCCGCCGAAATTCATATGGGCGCGCCCGGAGTCCGGGCGTGGCTGCCGTATGTGGCGCTGTTCCCGGTGCCGGTGTGGGTGCTGTTGTGGCTGAGCCGCCATCGGGTGGAGGTCGCGCCGGATTCGACCGGCACGCCGGACCTGCGCGTCGATCGCGCACATCTGCCCGCGACCTTCGTGGCACGCGCGGCAGCTGTTGCGCCGACAGCGAAAAGCGCGGCGCTGGGTCGCCAGCTCGACCCGGCCGCCTATGTACAACATCGGCCGTGGATCGGGCCGATGGTTGTGCTCGTGCTCGACGACCCGGACGATCCGACGCCGTACTGGCTGGTCAGTACGCGACGGCCCGAACGGGTCCTTGCCGCGCTTGGCATACCTGGCACAGAGCCTGGCGTGCCGAGCGCGGGCTGACCTCGATCTCGCTGCGAGATCAGGCGGCGCAGTCCATGCAAATCAACTGACCGCCGCTTTCACTGGCCAGCCTGCTCCGGTGATGAACCAGGAAACAGCTGGAACAGGTGAACTCATCGGCCTGCTTCGGGATCACTCGAACCGTCAGCACTTCCTCGGACAGGTCCGCGCCGGGAAGCTCGAACGACTCCGCGGTATCGGATTCGTCGATATCCACGACGGCGGACTGTGCCTCGTTGCGACGAGCCTTCAGCTCCTCCAGCGAATCTTCCGACACTTCGTCGGTTTCGGTGCGCCTCGGTGCGTCATAGTCGGTTGCCATGTCGTCTTCCCCTCGTCCTTACTCCGTATATCCCGGACCGGCCGCATCAGTCACGATTCCTCTCGGAATCGCGCTGACCCGCACCGCCCCGCCGGTGGTGCACATCACACGTGCACCGGTCGCCTATCAGGTCGGACCCATTCGATCCATCACTGATAGCGTTTGGTGAACGCAGGACATGCCCTGCTTGTTCCCGCGACCGACCACCATTTTCGCCGCCAGTGATTCGATCTGGGCCGCCAGACAATAGCGGACCGCGCGGCAAAAGTCGCAATCAAAACACAGACGAGTCGAAACCGACGACGAATCGACACCGTTTGTCGAACTCGCCGAGACCTTGCGCACCGTCACCGAGACAATTTCGTACAGTGTGCTCGTGGTTTCACTGATCACCGAAGGCAGCGCAACGGATCAACGGGGTCAACCCTTCCTCCGACGGCGTAATCAGCCATGGCTCATCCTGGTCGGCGTGTTGGTGCTGATCTGCACAGTTGTGTGGGTCAGGGCTCTGACGACCGAGGACGACAGCGGCACGGCCATGTCGTGCAACTCTGCGAGCCCGGCAACCGACGCGAAAGCGCCGCCACCTGCGCCCTTAGGGCAGCGGCAAGGATCGTCGCGACTGCAGGACGTCGATCCGGCGCCGCTGGCCTCGTCGAAGGTCCGGGTGCTCAATGCCAACAACAAGAGCGGGCAGGCCTCGCACATCGCCACGGCGCTCGGCGATCTCGGCTTTGCGAGCCCGCCCGGGCAGCAATTCGGTAACGATCAGATATACGTCAACGGTGACCTCGAATGCACCGGCCAGATCCGCTTCGGTGTGAACGGTCGCCCGGCCGCCGCCTCCGTGCAGCTGGTCGCGCCGTGTGCCGAGCTGATCGAGGATCAGCGTGGTGACGAGACCGTGGATCTGGTGCTCGGATCGGTGTTCGGTGAGTCACTGCGGCCGAGCGCCGATGCCGAGGAGGTGCTGCGTTCGCTGAAGAACCCGGCGCCGGGTGGGTCGCCGTCGATCGACGGCACGCTGCTCGCCGCCGCACGACAGAGCCGCTGCTGAACCACGCGTCCCGGGCTGGGTGCTGAACCGTTCAGCACCCAGCCTGCCGCACCGGGTCCGCTAGACGTCCGGGATCGGGTCGGTTGCGCCGACCCGATCGAGCAGCTCGATCAACTCATCGGCGATTCCCGGTGCCGCGGCGGCCACCAGATCGCCTGCCGCGCCGGGGTTGATAGCCGGTGGCAGGACGAGCCGCGCGCCCGCCTCCGCGGCGATCAGGGCCCCGGCCGCCCAGTCCCACGCATTGAGCCCGTGCTCGTAGTAGGCATCGACACGGCCGGACGCAACCAGGCACAAATCCAGGGCCGCCGCACCGAACCGCCGGATGTCCCGAATGTTCGGCAGCACCTCGGCGACCAATGCGGCCTGCCTGGCACGCCGGTGGGTGCCATAGGCGAATCCGGTGGCCACCAATGCCAGCGACATCGACTCGACCGGCGTGCAGCGCAAGTGTTCGACGGTGCCGTCGGCATCCTCCCGCGCCGCACCGAGACCGAGTCCGGCGCTGTAGGTCGATGCCCGCGCGACATCGACAACCGCGCCCGCGACGGGCCGTCCGCCGCGAACTGCGGCGACCGACACGGCATAGCCCGGAATGCCGTACAGAAAGTTGACGGTGCCGTCGATCGGGTCGACCACCCAGTAGATCGTGTCCTCGGCGCCGCCTGCCAGGCTGCCGCCGCCTTCCTCACCGAGGATCGGGTCACCGGGACGCAGGTCGGCGAGCAGCTCGCGGATCAGTTCCTCGGTCTCGGTGTCCACGACGGTCACCGGGTCGGTGGGATGTCCTTTCGTCTGCACGTCACCTGCGACGCGCGCACCGTCCGGACCGAAGACTTCGGGACGGCGCGCCCGGACATGTGCGGCAGCGGTCTGCGCGAGATAGACGGCGATCCGGCGCAGCTCGGCCTCGTCGCCCGAGGGCGTCGAAGGGGCTTCAACAGTGACTGGCGACGTGGTTTTCAGCACGACCTCCATCGCATCACAGATCCTCGCCGAACGCGCAGCAGCGCACGCCATTACTCTTGTCGTGCACGACACAGCGCCGTCGTCGGGCACAAGCTCATTCGCGTGCCTTGCGGCCGTGGCGGGACTGTGCGGCGGCGTCATCATCACACCGGCCAGCACAGGGAACGAGGGAATCGTCATGTCCGCTCGGGGGCACGCATTCGGTATCGATATCGGTGGCAGCGGCGTGAAGGGCGCCGCGGTGGATCTGGCCACCGGTGCGCTCGTCCATGAGCGGATCAAGATCGCGACACCGCATCCGTCGACACCGCAGGCGGTCGCCGACACAGTGGCCAAGGTCGTCGCTCAGGCGGACTGGGACGGTCCGGTCGGCGTCACGCTGCCGTGTGTGGTGCTCGAGGGCGTCGCACGCACCGCGGCCAATGTCGACAAGGCCTGGATCGGCACCGACGCGCGGGCGCTGTTCTCCGACGCCCTCGGCGGCCGGGAGGTCACCGTGCTCAACGACGCGGACGCGGCCGGCCTGGCCGAAGACCGTTATGGCGCGGCAAAGGATTTCGCCGGTCTGGTGCTGCTGCTGACCTTCGGCACCGGCATCGGCTCGGCGTTGATCTTCCACGGCACGCTGGTGCCCAATAGCGAATTGGGCCATCTCGAGATCGGCGGCATGGAGGCCGAGCATCGGGCCGCCGCCTCGATCAAGGACCGTGACGGCCTGTCCTACGAGCAGTGGGCGGCGGAGGTCAGCATGGTGCTGAGCGGTCTGGAGAATCTTTTCTGGCCGAAGGTGATCGTCGCAGGTGGCGGCATCAGCCGCGATGCGGACCAGTGGATTCCTTTGCTGACCAACCGAACTCCGGTGATTCCCGCGGATCTGCGCAATACCGCGGGTATCGTCGGCGCGGCGATGGCCATCGACGCGGGCATCGCGCCGTGATGCGGCGCGGCGTTTTGTGCGCCGAGCCGAGGTTCGGAGGAACCGCCAATGCGACAGGTGGCCATGGGTACCCTGGTTCGATCGTTACAATGGAAAGTACTCCGGCCGCGAGCCGGAAACCCCCAGCCCGGCACTCCGCCGGTGAAACCCGACAGACCGCTCCGCCGGAACACCACTCTGGCGTGACGCCGCACGAGACCGTCACGAAAGGGCGTACGTGGTAGCCACGACCCGTCAGACCGCCGACTCGGCCGAGGCCGACTCCGCAGATGTAACCGAAGCACGGCCGGTCCGCAAGGCTGCTGCGAAGAAGGCCCCGGCGAAGAAGGCCGCAGCCAAGAAGGCTCCGGCCAAGAAGGCCGCTGCCAAGGCGCCCGCAAAGAAGGCCGCGAGCAAGAAGGCCGATGGCGAGCCCGGCGAGGAAAACCTCGACGAGGAGTCGCTCGATCTCGAGGACCTCGGCGATCTGGAGGTGTCCGAGGACGACCTCGTCGAGGAGGAGGTTGTCGACGACCCTGCCGAGGAGGTCGCCGACGACGAAGCCGAGGCCGAGCCGACGGCAGCCGACAAGGCTTCCGGCGACTTCGTCTGGGACGAGGAAGAATCCGAGGCACTGCGGCAGGCCCGCAAGGATGCCGAGCTCACCGCCTCGGCCGACTCGGTGCGTGCCTACCTCAAGCAGATCGGCAAGGTCGCGCTGCTCAACGCCGAGGAGGAGGTCGAACTCGCCAAGCGGATCGAGGCCGGCCTCTACGCGGCGGAGAAGGTGCGCGAGTTCGCCGAGCAGGGTGAGAAGCTGCCGGTCGCCATGCGCCGCGACTACACCTGGATCGTGCGCGACGGCAACCGCGCCAAGAACCACCTGCTGGAAGCCAACCTGCGCCTGGTTGTCTCGCTGGCCAAGCGCTACACCGGTCGCGGCATGGCGTTCCTGGATCTGATCCAGGAGGGCAACCTCGGCCTGATCCGCGCGGTGGAGAAGTTCGACTACACCAAGGGCTACAAGTTCTCCACGTACGCCACCTGGTGGATCCGGCAGGCCATCACCCGCGCCATGGCCGACCAGGCCCGCACCATCCGTATCCCGGTGCACATGGTCGAGGTCATCAACAAGCTCGGTCGCATCCAGCGCGAGCTGCTCCAGGATCTGGGCCGTGAGCCCACTCCGGAGGAGCTGGCCAAGGAAATGGACATCACGCCGGAGAAGGTGCTGGAGATCCAGCAGTACGCGCGTGAGCCCATCTCGCTGGACCAGACCATCGGTGACGAGGGTGACAGCCAGCTCGGTGACTTCATCGAGGACTCCGAAGCCGTTGTCGCGGTCGACGCGGTGAGCTTCACGCTGCTGCAGGATCAGCTGCAGTCGGTGCTGGAGACACTGTCGGAGCGCGAGGCGGGCGTGGTCCGGTTGCGCTTCGGTCTGACCGACGGCCAGCCGCGCACACTCGACGAGATCGGTCAGGTCTACGGAGTTACCCGTGAGCGCATCCGGCAGATCGAGTCGAAGACCATGAGCAAGCTGCGCCACCCCAGCCGCTCTCAGGTGCTGCGGGACTACCTCGACTAGATCGAAACGGTTCCGACAGGCCCGTATCCGCTCGGCGGATGCGGGCCTGTTTCGTTATCCGACCGCTAACCAATTTCGGTTTCAACCAAACCATGAAGTGACCGAAACCACTTCTGCGGATTGAATTTTCGAGACTCGAGCCGCGTAGTCCTGCCGTATCGTCTGACCCGCTGTCGTTTCAATAGCCGGATGTTCTTACTCCGGTATAGGGGGCGTTACGTGCTAGATATTCATCATTTCAGTTACGGGTTGCTCACCCCACTTCTGGCATACACCATGTCCGTCACCGGATCCCTGCTCGGATTGCAGTGCGCCGCAAGGGCACGCACCGGAGGCAGCCGCGGAGGCTGGATCGTCGCCGCCGCGATCTCCATCGGCGGCACCGGCATCTGGGTCATGCATTTCATTGCGATGCTTGGCTTTTCGATCCGCGGCACCGAGATTCGCTACGACGTCCCGCTCACCCTGTTGAGCGCGGTCACCGCGATGGCGGTGGTCGGCATCGGGCTGGTCATCGTGATCAGGCCGCAGCCGACAGTGCTCGGTCTGCTGGCAGGCGGGAGCTTCACCGGCATCGGGGTCGGCGCGATGCACTACACCGGGATGTACGCGATGAAGTCGGACGCGAACATCGCCTACGACTCGACGCTGGTTGCGCTGTCGATGGTGATCGCCGTCGTCGCTGCGACCGTCGCGCTCTGGTTCACGTTGCGCGTCACGGGTCTTCTCGCCACCGTCGCCGCGGCGCTGATCATGGGCGTCGCGGTGTGCGGCATGCACTACACCGGGATGGCGTCGATGCACGCACACCGCAACGCCCATGCGATGCCGCCGTCGGGCACCGGCGCGATGGAGCTGATCGCCCCGGTGATCGTGGTGATAAGCGTGGTCAGCATGCTGCTGCTCATCAGCGTCAGCCTCACCGACATCGATCGCAGTATCGACCTGCCGCCACTGAAGCTGAGCAATGTGCGCACGGAAAGTGCTGCCGCACGAAGGGTTTCGATCGCGCAGCCCGAGCCGCTGGAGCCCGCGACGGCCTACTGGCCGACCATCGAGATCAGCGACCGGCCCCGATCGAGATGATCTCCCCCGCGCCCACCGCAGCGGTGCGCGAGGTGTCCTTCAGGTCGACGCCCGACCTGCCGAGCAGTCGAGCGCCGGAAACCAAGCCCGCCACCACCTTTGCCGCCTGCGCATAACCCAGCCCGTCCGGCGGGTGGATGTTGGAAATGCAGTTGCGGTCGGCATCGGTCCGGCCCGGCCTCGGTAGGTGGGTCAGGTAGATACCGAGGCTGTCGGCCACCGACAGTCCCGGCCGCTCGCCGATCAGCACGACAACCGTTGCCACACCCATGAATTCGGCTATGTGGTCGCCGAGGGCGACCCGAGCCTGCGTGGCGATCACCGGGGCCGCGATCGAATACCGCGGCGCGAGTTCCTCGATGAGGGCGGCGACCATGGCAGGGCCGTGATCGGTCAGTGCGCGCGGCGAAAGCCCGTCTGCCAGTACGAATCCGATCTCCGCACCGCTGTGCGGCATATGCGACATAGAATGCTCGCCTGCCGATGAAGTGGCGGGCACTCGCCCCAGATCGGGCCTGCGCAGGTACTCGGCGCGGTCGCGGGCCCGGCTGCGCACGTGCGCGACGTCCCCCAATCCCAGCCCCGTGATCTGCTCGGCCAATTCGGCCACACCCAGCGGCATATGCACCGCATCGCGGGCCGCCGCGTGCGCGGCACGAAACTCCAGCACTCGTCCCGTCGGGAGAGCGTCACCGGTGCGGCCGAGTCCGATCCTGGCCTGGGTGGTGCGCCGCAGTTCTTG
Organism: Nocardia sp. CWNU-33; assembly: GCF_046764895.1. Classification (NCBI taxonomy): domain Bacteria; kingdom Bacillati; phylum Actinomycetota; class Actinomycetes; order Mycobacteriales; family Nocardiaceae; genus Nocardia; species Nocardia sp. CWNU-33. The sequence continues at coordinate 101,050 of NZ_JBKOQN010000027.1, forward strand.
CCAGAACCGTTGCTCCGCAGCGTAATCCGATCCGATCACCGGCGACGCCACGCTGCCCGCTTCCTGTCGATCGGCACCCGGCACGGCGTCTGCGGGCCGCCCTTCGACGACCGCGCTCTGCCGATGGCCCGCCGCTGCGGTGCAGGCATCGAACTCGGACAGCGCAACGAAGTCCGCGGCCGAGCTGTCGCCGCTCATCGTGTCACCGCTAATGCGCGCAGCGGCGAGGCGAGCGGCTCGACGGGCAGCACGCGACCGGTGGCATCGATCATGCCGAGGCCGTCCAGCCACGCCTCGAACTCCGGCGCAGGCCGCAGCCCGAGCACGCGCCGGGCATACAGCGCGTCGTGGAAGCTCAGGCTCTGATAGCCGAGCATCACGTCGTCGGCGCCGGGCACGGCGATGACGAAGGCGCAGCCCGCCGCACCCAGCAGGGTGAGCAGCGTGTCCATGTCGTCCTGGTCGGCTTCGGCGTGATTGGTGTAGCAGACGTCGACGCCCATGGGCAGGCCGAGGAGCTTGCCGCAGAAGTGGTCTTCGAGGCCCGCCCGGATGATCTGTTTGCCGTCGTAGAGGTATTCCGGGCCAATGAAGCCGACAACCGTGTTGACCAGGAGCGGGTCCAGGTCGCGGGCCACCGCATAGGCCCTGGTCTCCAAGGTCTGCTGATCGACAGGCTTGCCACCGGCGCCCAAGTGCGCACCCGCCGACAGCGCCGATCCCTGACCGGTTTCCAGGTACATCACGTTGTCGCCGACCGTGCCGCGGCCGAGCGAACGGCCGGCCTCGTTCGCTTCGCGCAGCAGCGAGATGTTCACCCCGAAGCCCGCATTCGCGCCCTCGGTGCCCGCGATCGACTGGAACACCAGATCCACCGGCGCACCGGCCTCGATCAGCCCCAGCGTGGTTGTCACATGCGACAGCACACAGGATTGGGTCGGAATATCGAAGCGCGTGCGCACCTCGTCGAGCAGATGCAGCAGATCGGCGGTCGCCTGCGGCGAATCGGTGGCGGGATTAATGCCGATCACCGCATCACCACAGCCGAGCAGCAGCCCGTCGAGCACGGCGGCGGCGATGCCGCGGGGATCATCGGTGGGATGGTTCGGCTGCAACCGGGTGCCCAACCGCCCCGGCAGGCCGATGGTGGTGCGGAAACCGGTAGTCACCTCGACGGCGCGCGCTACCGCGATCAGATCCTGGTTGCGCATGATCTTGCTCACCGCCGCGACCATTTCCGGCGTCAGGCCCGCCGCGACGGCCGCCAGGGTCACCGCCGCGCCGACGCCCGCCGAGACCTCGAGCAGCCAGTCCCGCAGCCCACCGACGGTGAGATGCGAAATCGGCTGGAAGGCGGTGCGGTCGTGGGTGTCGATAATGAGCCGGGTGACCTCGTCGGACTCGTACGGCACAACGGGATCGTTCAGGAACTCCTGCAGCGGCACCTCGGCGAGCGCCCACTGGGCGGCAGCCCGTTCGGCATCGGACCCGGCCGCACAGCCCGCGAGTTCATCGCCACTGCGCAACGGGGTGGCCTTCGCGAGCAGTTCGACCAGTCCGTCGAAGACATAGGTGGTGACGCCGAGTTGCTGGGTGTAGCGCGTCATTCGAGTTCCGCTTCCGCGCGGGCCAGCATGGCGAACTCCTCGTCCGGCGAGTTCGCCACCAGCCGGTGGCGGCTGTAGAGAGCGAAATAGAGCAGGAAAGCGACGAACGCGGCGAGCGTCCACGATGCGGCCACCGGATCGACGAGGAAGGTGGCAATCACGGCGGCGCAGGCGATCACGAGTGCGAACGCGGTGGTGACGATGCCGCCCGGGGTGCGGTATGGCCGTGGCATGTTCGGCTCGCGGACCCGCAATACGATGTGGCTGACCATCATCAGCACGTAACTCACCGCCGCGCCGAAGACGGCCATGTTCAGCAGCATCGCACCCTCGCCGGTCAACGACAGCGCGAAACCGATGGCGCCGGGCACGATCAGCGCAAGCACCGGGGCCTTGCGGTTGTTGGTGACCGACAGGCCGGTCGGCAGGTAACCCGCCCGCGAGAGCGCGAAGGTCTGGCGCGAGTAGGCGTACACGATGGAGAAGAAGCTGGCCACCAGGCCCGCGAGCCCGATGTAGTTCACCAGCTTCGCGGTCGATCCGTCGCCGAGCGCCTCGACAAGCGGGTTACCGGAGGTCGAAATCGCTTGGGCGCCAAGAGCTCCGGTGGCAAGGACAAGCACGGCCGCGCCGGTGACGATCAGCACCAGCATGCTGATGATGATGCCCTTCGGCACGTTCTTTTCCGGCTCGCGCGCCTCCTCGGCGGCCAGCGGCACACCCTCGACAGCCAGAAAGAACCAGATCGCGAACGGAATGGCGGCCCAGATGCCGAATACACCGTACGGCAGGAACGACGAGCTGCCCGCGGCATTCGGATCAGCCGGAATATCGGTCAGGTTGCCCGCGTCGAAATGTCCCCATGCCGACACCGCGAACACCGCGAGACCGACCAGCGCGATGGCGGTGATGACGAACATCGCCTTGAGCGCCTCCCCTGCACCCGTCAGATGCACGCCGATGAAGAGCGCATACACGGCCAGATACACCCACCAGCCGTCGGTGATACCGAACAGATTCAGCGATTCGATGTATGCGCCGATGAAGGTGGCAATGGCGGCGGGCGCGATCGCGTATTCCAGCAGGACCGCGGTGCCGGTGGCGAAGCCGCCCCACGGACCGAGCGCACGCCGGGCGAAGGTGTAGCCCCCGCCCGCAGTCGGCAGGGCCGCCGACAGCTCGGCCATGCCGAGCACCACCGCCAGATACATGCCCGCGATCACGACAGTGGCGATGAGCAAGCCGCCGAAGCCCCCCTGTGCGATCCCGAAGTTCCAGCCGGAGTAGTCGCCGGAGATCACATAGCTCACCCCGAGCCCCGCGAGCAGCACCCACCCCGCCGTGCCGGAGCGCAACGTCCGCTTGGCCAGATAGTCGTCGCCGATCGGGCTGCCGACCTTCCCCTCATCGATCGTCATGTTTGCTGCACACTCCTCATCCACCGGCCCACGCGGTCGGTGGCCCAATTCTGGGATGGGCATGTTGCGCGGAGGTGACCCGACGTTACAAGCGAACCGCCAGGTCAGGTGACCCCGGGCACACCGAGGGCGGATCGGGCGACACGACCGGGTGGCGCACGGCACACTGCATAGCGTGGTTGCTCCCACTTCGCGCCGGCCTCGGACACCCTGGACACACACCCTCGATCTGGACACGGAGGTGCGCGCCGCGTGGGCCTGGATCAGCCGCCCCGGCCTGCTGCGCCGGATCCCCCCCGCGGTGCGTCATCACCTCTCCGCCGCGCCCGCGAGCACCGCGTATGCGTTCACCCTCTTCGTGACCTGGTGGACCCTGCGCGGCGTCGGCGGATCGGTCGAGCGCAGGCTGATCTTCTCCGCCTCGACCAACCTCTACAACATGCAGCACAACCCGATTCAGGTGTTGGTCGCCTCCGCATTCTGGACCGAGGGCGAGTTCCCGTGGGTGACCATTGCCGAGTTCCTGCTGCTGATGGCCGCCGCGGAACGCTGGCTCGGCACCGGACGCTGGACCCTGCTGTTCGCGACCGGGCACATCGGGGCGACCTTGCTGACCGTGACCGCGATCGACCGTCTCATCACCCGCGGCATCATTCCGACAAGGGTCGCAGTGGCCGCGGATGTCGGCACCAGCTACGGATTCACCGCAGTGCTGGCCGCGATGGCGTTCCTCTTCCGCGGCAAGGTCCGGGTGGCGTGGATCGGCCTCATCCTCGTCTCGCTCGCCGCCGCCCTGGTCGTCGGCCCGACATTCACCGACTACGGCCACCTCTGCGCGGCACTGATCGGACTGCTTGTCGGCACGGTCGCGAGCACGTTCTGGCGACGTGTGGAACGAGTGCGCAACCGGTCGGACGAGGTTGATCAGGAGGCGTGATCAGGCCGTGGCCGGTGGCGCGACGCGACGCTGCACCAGGCCGATTACGGGTTCGACGACGCGCGCCGCGATCGGGCCGAGTACCGCCATCAGCAGCACATACGCCGAGGCGAGCGCGGCGAGGTCGCCGTCGACCCCGCCCATGGTGACCGCCAGTCCCGCGATGACGATGGAGAATTCGCCGCGTGCGACCAGTGCCGCGCCCGTCCGTGCACGGCCCATCCTTCGGATGCCCTGCCTGCTGGCGGCCCACCACCCGGTGGCGACCTTGGTCAGCATCGTGATGACGGCGAGCGCGATAGCCCAGCCGAGGACAGGCGGGATGGCCTGCGGATCGGTGCCGAGCCCGAAGGCCACGAAGAAGATGGCCGCGAAGAGGTCCCGGATCGGTTCCAGCAGTTTCGTCGCCTCGTGCGCGGTCGAACCGGAGATCGCGATACCGAGCAGGAACGCGCCGACCGCCGCAGAGACGTTCAATGCGGAGGCCGCCCCTGCCACCAGCAGTGCGGCGCCCAGCAGCTTCAGCAGGAACACCTCGCGGTCGGAGCTGTCGACGACCGCCGACACGATGCGGCCGTAACGCAGCGCGACAATGAGCACCACCGTCACTGTCACCAGCGCGATGGCCAGTGCCTTCAACCCGCTGAAGAAGCTGAGACCCGCCAGAATCGTGGTGAGCAACGGCAGATACATCGCCATCGCGAGATCTTCGAACACCAGAATCGACAGGATCACAGGAGTTTCCCGGTTGCCGAGCCGTCCGAGATCGTTGAGCACCTTGGCGACGATCCCCGAGGACGAGATGTAGGTGACCCCCGCCATGGTGATCGCGCCGTTCACGCCCCAGCCGAGCACTACTGCCACCACAGCGCCGGGGGTCGCGTTCAAGACGATGTCGAGCAGACCCGCGGCCCAGGAGCGCCGCAAACCGGTCACCAGCTCCGGCGCGGTGTACTCGAGACCGAGGAGCAGCAACAGCAGAACAACGCCGATTTCGCTGGCGAGACGGCCGAATTCGTTGGCCGCACCGAGTTCTATCAAGCCACCTTGGCCGAACGCCAGCCCGCCTAAGAGGTACAGCGGGATCGGCGACATGCCGAAACGGCCTGCGACTCTGCCCAGCATGCCAAGGACGAAAAGCACAGCCCCGAGCTCGAGTAGTGCGAGCGCGGTTTCCGTCACGGGCTCACCCGTGCGTAAGAATTTTGGCGGCCGCGTCCAGACCGTCGGGCGTCCCGACGACCACGAGCAGGTCATCGACGGCGAAGGTGAAATCGGGACCAGGTGAGGGGTGCAGCTGGCCCGCACGCATCACCGCGACGATCGATGTCTTGGTCCGCGTGCGCATTCCGGTCTCGCCGAGGGTGCGGCCCTCGTACGGCGAATCCTCGCCGATGGGCAGCTGTCTGGTGGTGATGCCCGGCATATCCCGATGATCCTCGCGCAGTTTCGCGACCAACTGGGGTGCGCCGAGCAGGTTCGCCAGGACGGCGGCCTCATCGGCGGTCAGCGGAATCTGGGCGGCGCAAGCATCGGGATCGTCCAGTTTGGACACGATGAGATCGATGCCGCCGTCACGGTGGTCGACCACGCCGATTCGGCGACCCGAGCGCGCCGAGAAATCCTTGCGGACCCCGATCCCGGGAAGAGCGGTGACATCGACATTCACACTGTCCACCCTAGCGCTCGAGTACGACACACATTCAGATGAGGCTAACTGCCGACCAGTCCACCGATCGCACCGCGCGCGAGCACGATTCCGGCGATGGCCAGCGCCCAGCCGGTCGCGCTGTCGGCGTGCCTGCTCAGGAAGTTGTCGATCCGGACGAGCAGCGGCTCGATCCTGCTGTGCCACATCGTCCGTGCGGCGATCAGCACCAGCGCCGGCCCGGCCATCACCACGCAGTAACCGGCCAGCAATGTCACCGAAGAGACGATCGACAGGTGACTGGTCGCCAACAGACCGATGGCGGCCAGGTAGGGCACCATCGAGAACACCTCCAGCGTCCCCGCGCTCAGCGCGAGCACCGCGAGCCCGGCCGCGGAAGACTGCGATGCCAGCACCCGGGTGCGCCACGCGGCGGTCCGATCCAGCTCTCCACGCGCTCGGCGCTTGGTGGAGTCGAAGCGCCACGAGACCGCGAACAGCGCGACGCCGAGCGCCAGTTGTGGTACCAGCAGCCACGAGCTGCGCGCGGCGTCGCGGAAACGCTCCAGACCCGAATCCAGGACGAACAGGCCGAGCACACCGACGAGGAAATAGAAGGCCGTGATCGCAGCCAGATAGACCAGCATTCGGCGGGCAGGTGGGCGTTGCGTCGCAAGCAGCAACCACACGGGGACGATCAGCGTGCCGATGCTGATGCTGTCCACCAGGGCAAGTCCGATCAGGGCGAGTATCAGTGTCACCGACCGAGACTCCCTCGTGTTGGGCGGCGTCGGCGTCGGCCGTCGGGCCGACGACCGCTCATCACTTCGGTGGACCTGCGCGCGCGGCTCGGTGTGCTGTGATGGGGACGTGAGGAGGCAGTGGTCGGCGTTGTCGGCGATGGTGCAGGACGCGCTGATCGCCGGCTTCGTGTTCGCCTTCGGCGCGACGCTGTATGTCGCAGGGCTGTATCCGATGACCTCCGACAGTATCGATCCGCCGCTGACGGCGCGTTTCGGCGTGCTCGCGCTGATGTGCGCGGTGTCGCTGCTGCGCCGCAGGACCCCGTTGTGGGCGCTGGCCCTCGGACTCGTGCCGCTCGGCATCGACCTGTGGCTCGGTGCGACGGTGCCGATCTGGATCATGTATTCGGATCTGATCTATGCCGCCGTCCTGTACGCACCGCCCGCGCGGTCCCGGTTCGTGGTGGCGGCGGGCGCGGTGCTGTCGGCGGTGGCGGCGGTGCTCGCCCTGGTGCTCACCGGCGACTGGCGCGTGATGGCGTTGGCGATCACCGCGGCGGTCGCCTTCATCGGCACCTCGATCTGGTGGGCGCTGTCGGTGCGGCACCACCGGGAGATCGCGGGTGCCGAACGCGCACGCGCGCAAGCACTTTCTCTGGTCGCCGAGCTGGACCGGCGGGCGGCGATCGCCGACGAGCGCAAGACGATGGCGCGCGACCTGCACGATGTGATCGCGGGCCACCTCTCGGCGATCGCCATCCAATCCGAAGCGGCGCTCGGTGTGTTGTCCCGCCAGGAATCGGCCGACCCGGCGGTGACCGGCATCGTCGGCTCGATCCGGTCCAACAGCGTCAGCGCATTGCAGGAGATGCGGACCATGATCGGGCTGCTGCGCCGCGACGACGGCGCCGAGGACGATCCGGCCGCGCCGCGGCGGCTCGCGCATCTGCCGATCCTGGTCGACGCGGCCCACGCGGCCGGGATCACCGTGCGGGTGGCCGCGGACATCGACGGTGTCGAACTGCCGAGCGCAGTCGACCAGGCCGCCTACCGGATCGTCCAGGAAGCGCTCACCAACGCGATGAAACACGCACCGGGACAAGCGGTCGACATCGAGGTGTCCGTCGAGGCGACGACAGTGGCTGTCCTGGTGCGCAATCAGGTCAGATCGACGCCGCGGCAGCAGTCCGAGGACCCGGAGGCAGGGCGCGGCTTGGTGAATATGCGTGAGCGCGCCGCCGTACTCGGCGGCAGCTTCACCGCAGGACCGGCTACCTCGGGTTGGGAAGTACTTGCCCGACTACCGATTTCGACCACCAAGGAGACATCGTGACGATTCGGGTGCTGATCGCCGACGACCACGGCGCGATCCGGGCCGGCCTGCGGATGATCCTCGACGCCACCGCGGACATCGAGGTGGTCGGCGAGGCCGCAGACGGGGATATCGCTGTGGCACAGGCGAAAGCGCTGCGCCCGGATGTGGTGCTTATGGATGTGCGAATGCCCGGAGTCGACGGCATCACCGCCACCGGCCGGATCACCGCCGACGCACTGGCCAGGGTGCTCATCCTGACCACCTTCGATCTCGACGAGTACGTCTTCCGAACGTTGCGAGCCGGCGCCTCGGGGTTCGTGCTCAAATCCGCGTCGGGACAATCGCTGGTGGACTCCGTGCGCGCGGTGGCCGCGGGCGATGGCGTGCTCGCGCCGGAGGTGACCGCGGTGGTGATCAACGCCTTCGCCACGACGACCATGGAGGACACCGAGCCCCCGCCCCAGGGGTTCGCCGATCTCACCGAACGCGAACGCGAGGTGCTCGACTGTCTCGGCGAGGGGCTGACCAACGCGCAGATCGCCACCCGACTGTTCATCGGCGAGACGACCGTAAAGACGCATGTCTCGCGGGTGCTCACCAAACTCGGTGTGCGGTCCAGGGTTCAGGCTGCGATCCTGGCCAGGGAAGCCAAGGATCGGTAGTCAGCGATCCAGTGGGGCGAAGGTGCCATCGGGGCCGGGCAGGTACTCGACGACGGCGGTGACCGCGCCTGCGGGCAGCGGACCGTAGAGATGCGGGAACAGCATGGACTCCGGGTCGCTCGGCACACCCGGCTCCCACTTCACCGGCGCGCCGACCCGCGCCGGGTCGATGCGTAGCAGCACCAGATCCCGGCGACCCGCGAACAGCCGATTGGCGGGCAGGTGTGCCTGCTGCGGCGCGGACAGGTGGATGAACCCGACCTCGTCGAGCGAAGCCGGCCGGTGCTCGCCGGTCTGGCGCGTGGTCAGCCACTCCGACAGAGTGCAAATGTGAACGAGAGTGTGAGTGTCGTGGATCACGGGTAATCTCCCGGTAGACAACTGGATAGGCCTGTTCGTGATCGTGATCGCGTGGGGTTCGGTACGTGACCAGTGATGTTCGCCTTTAGCGAAATCCCAGGTCGTGTTACAGAAAACACACAGAATCACTTCCGGGAACAAAGCCCCCGTCCCGAACGTCTGACAGAGTAGTCATACCCCTGCTGGGAAGTAGCGGTAGCGAGCCCGCGGAGTGACCACGGGCCCCACACCAGGTGAACGGACTGTAGTGCCGGGAGCCAGGACGGAGGAGTCATGCCAGGAACCCTGACAAGCACCCCACTGACCGCGGTCGATCGTTGCGACCGCTGCGGGGCGGCTGCACGAGTGCGTGCCGTACTGCCCGCAGGTGGCGAGTTGCTCTTCTGCCAGCACCACGCGAACGAACACATGGATCGACTGCGTGAGCTCGAAGCCGTGATCGATACGGAATCGGCTCCCGCCCTGTAGCCCGTCCAGTTTCGCGTCCCGACACAACAGCATCGAACAACAGAACATCGCGAATACCAGCAGCGGGCGACCTACACGTCGCCCGCTGTTGGCGTTGCACCGCACTCGCCGAGGATGCCGTCCAGCAGTGCGGCAAGGCCGAACGCGAACGCGCCGTCCGGATCCGCCGGCGCCTGATAGTGCTCGCCCGCGGCGGCCCCGACGCGCGAGGACAGCGGGAACAGCGCCACCGGCATCGCCTGTGTCAGCAGCGGACCGTGCTGCTTCCACCACTGCGCGTCCGAGAGTTCGGCGGTACTGCGGGTCGCGGCGATGGCCATGCGCGCGTTTCCGGTCGCGAATTCCGACAGCACGGCGATGACCCGGTCCATCGCCACATCCGATAGACCGATCCCGTCTATCGCGCCCAATTGGCGTTCGTAGCGCCGCATTCGGCCGGGGCCGAGCACCAGTCGCCATGGCGGCACCTCGAGCAGCCACGGATGGTTGATCAGCTCGGTGCGCACTTGGGTGGCGATGGCGGCCATCCGATCGCGCACCGGCATGTCGCCCGGGATGGGCGCGTCCTCGTCGGCCACCGCGTCGACCATCAGCACCGCCAGCGCGTCCTTGCTCGGGACATAGGTGTAGAGGCTCATGGGTTTGAGACCGAGTTCGGCGGCGACCGTCCGGATGGACACCTTCTCGTAGCCGTCGCGGTCGGCGAGGGCGACCGCGGCGGTGACCACGGCGTCGACGCTGACTGCCTGTTTGGGTCCGCGACCGCCGAGACGCTGCGGCATGGTGTGCCGCCAGAGCAGGCCGATCAGCTGTTTCGCCTGGTCGGGAGTGGTGCCGTTGGTCACGTGCCTCCTCGAAATAAATCCAGTACGGTGTACGTTGTTACAATACTCCGTACGCCATACGACGAACTAGGGGTGCGCTCTGCCAAGCACACAGGCCACATATCTTCCCGACCGTCACATGTTCGCGCTGTGGACCTGGACCGGGCATGCCGTCGGACGCGCACCGGAGGGCGACCACGAGACCATGCGGCTCGCGGTACCCACCGGCGCGCGCGACGCCATCGAGGTCGCGGACGTCGACTGCGCGCTCGTCGACCCCGAGGATCTGCTCGGTCTGACCATCGAGGGCGCGGGGCCATCCGTCGACGCCTGGCAGGCCGCCCTCCGCCCCACCGGCGAGCTGTCGGACCCCGCGGCCACTGCAGGCAACACCACCCACAAGACGTCAGGCCCGCCGGACGCCGCTTCGCCTGCCGCCGCGACGCAGCCGATCGGACCGACGCTTCCGATTGCTGCACACGCCGTCCCCGACGCGGTCGGCACGTCGATCTACGCGGCCGAACGCGCGCTGCGCGTGCTGCACGAAACCCGTTCCATCGTCGCGGAATTGCGTTCCACACTGAAGGCCGAGCTGCGACCGTATCAGGCACGTGGAGTTGGCTGGCTGCACGAGACCGTCGCCGCGCACGGTGGCGCGGTGCTGGCCGACGAGATGGGGCTCGGCAAGACGGTGCAGACCATCGGCTTCCTACTCGGCCGGGCCTCGGCAGGACCGCAGCTGGTGGTCTGTCCCACCTCGCTGGTCGGCAACTGGGCGCACGAAATCACCCGGTTCGCGCCGGAGCTACGCCCGGTCGTGTGGCGCGGTGGCGACCTCGCTGCCGAAGCGGGCGAGGTCATCATCACCGGGTACCCGACGCTGCGCCTGCACGGCGGCGCACTGAACGACCGAACTTGGGCGACAGCAGTTTTCGACGAGGCGCAGGCGCTGAAGAATCCGCGCACCCAGATCGCCACGGCGGCGCGCGCACTCACTGTCGACGCGCGGGTCGCGCTCACCGGAACCCCGGTCGAGAATCATCTGGAGGAACTGTTCGCGCTACTGAACCTGGTCGCGCCCCGACTGTTCGGGCACCGCACCCAGTTCCGACGCCGGTTCGTGCGGCCGATCCACGAGGGCTCTGCCGCCGCGGCTGCGCGGCTGCGCAATGCGATCGAACCGGTGGTGCTGGCGCGCAAAAAAACTCAGGTCGCTGCCTCACTGCCGCCGAAGATCCACAGCGATCTGCTGTGCGATCTCACCTCGGAACAGGAGACGCTCTACGACCAGTTGCTCGATCGGGCGATCGACGACGGATTCGGCCGCGGCGCCCAGCGCCAGAGCCGGGTGCTCGCGGCACTGACCGCACTCAAACAGGTCTGCAACCACCCCGGCCTGATCACCGGCGAGCTAGGCGAGCTGGCAGGTCGCTCCGGCAAGCTCGACCTGTGCACCGACATCGTGGCCAACAATCTCGAAACCGGTGATCCGACACTGATATTCACCCAGTACCGGCAGACCGGCGAACTGCTGGTGCGACACCTGGCCGAACAGTTCGGGGTGAGCGCGCCGTTCTTTCACGGCGGATTGAACCAGTCGGAACGGGCCGCGATCGTCTCCGGGTTCCAGGCCGAGGATGGACCGCCGGTGCTGGTGCTGAGCCTGCGTGCGGCGGGCACGGGCCTCACGCTGACGCGCGCTGCCGACGTCATCCACTTCGACCGGTGGTGGAACCCTGCGGTGGAGGCCCAGGCCTCCGATCGGGTGCACCGGATCGGTCAGACCAGGACCGTCACCATCACCTCCCTCACCTCGGGCACCACCGTCGAGGAGCACATCGCGGGGATGCACGACCGCAAGTCCGCGCTCTCGGACCTCGGCGATTCGGCAGGTATCGCCGCACTGGCAAAGCTCGACGACGACCAGCTGGTCGAGATCCTGCGCCGCAAGAGGGAGTTTCAATGATGGTGTCAAGCCGCAGCGCTGATCGGGGCTGGTGCCTCGATGGTGAAGGTGCGGTTGTCGCGGATGAGCGCCCAGATGACGTCGATAAGGCGGCGGGCCAGGGCGATGAGTGCT